>NZ_CP110341.1:2735419-3070839 GCF_026013965.1 Brevibacterium sp. JSBI002 | reverse complement strand
AAGCCGGAGTCCACACCGACCTCAAGGAGTCGATGACCTACGGGTCGTATCTCGACCTCGACCGGCTCCTGGGCGCCCAGCACCCCGTCAGCAGTCCCGAACATCACGACGAGCTGCTCTTCATCATCCAGCACCAGACCACGGAGCTGTGGTTCAGGCTCGTCATCCACGAGCTCCTCGATGCCCGCCGCCTTATCGCCGACGATGAGCTGCAGACCGCGCTCAAACGCATCGCCCGCGTCAAACACATCCAGAAGACCTTGACCGAGCAGTGGTCGGTGCTCGCTACGCTGACGCCGAGCGAATACGTCGGGTTCCGCGATCAGCTCGGCCGAGCCTCCGGCTTCCAGTCCTGGCAGTACCGGGCCGTGGAGTTCCTGCTCGGCAACAAGAACCGCGCCATGCTCCCGGTCTTCGACGGGGAGCCCGAAGCACATGCAGCCCTGGAGCAGTACCTTGAGGAACCGAGCATCTACGACGAGTTCCTCGCCTGCCTGGCCCGCCGCGGTCTACCGGTGCCGCAGCGGCTCCTCGACCGAGACAAGTCGGTCGCTCACACCTTCGACGAGGAACTGTGCGATGCCTTCCGCATCATCTACGAGAACCCGCAGAAGTACTGGCAGGAATATGAGAGCTGCGAAGAACTCGTCGACCTCGAGGAGAACTTCCAGATCTGGCGCTACCGGCACATGCGCACGGTGCTGCGGATCATCGGCATGAAACGCGGAACAGGCGGTTCGAGCGGGGTCGGATTCCTGCAGAAGGCGCTCGATCTCACGTTCTTCCCCGAGCTCTTCGACATCCGCACCGGCATCGAGAACGGACCCGGCATCAGTCCAGAAGGGATCTGAGCAGCACCTTCAGCCGAGCAGCAGGTTCCTCACCTGCGGGAAGAACGGGGAGTCGGGGTCGATGACATCGGCATGGTTCGCCCCCGGCAGCTCGGTCAGGGCGGCGGGAAAGACACGGGAGAATTCGACGTCGACGGTGGCATCGGCATCTCCGTGGATCGAATGCATGTCGACCCGTGGCGGGATGAGGGCCGCCCGTGACCGCGGATCGTGGCGCAGATACACCTCCAGGTCGTCCTCTGGCCGCACACCCATATAGTCGAGGACTGCCCCATCGCCGAGGTTGCCCTCGACTTCCCGCAGCAGATCGGTCACCGGTGCCAGAGGGCGCAGACGGATCCGCGGTCCCTCCGCGGGCAGATGCGAGGCCCAAGCGAGGACGAGGCAGCCACCGGCCGAGTGGCCAGAGACGATCAGATTCTGCCTCGCGTGTTCGCTGACGCCCCAGCTCGGAAGTTCGGCACACACCGAATCGATGCCCGCGGTGACATCGTCGAGCAGGAGCGGCTGACCGCCGAGTCGTCGATACTCGACGGAGGCGACGAGCACCTCGGCCTCCGCCAACGCCCGAGCCAACGGCCGGGCATGGGCCAGGTCGGTGCGGGGCCGGAAGTAGCCGCCGTGGACGAAGACCACCGTCGCCGAGGCGGCCGCCGGGTCACCGAAGACCTCGACGAACTGCTCGGGGGAGTCCCCGTAGACGTGCCGGAAGGACGGCACCATGGCGGCCCCGGCAGCTGAGAGTTCGGGAATGCGCACGGACTCGACGCTCATCCTTCGGAACCCCGAGGTGCATTCACCCCGCCGATGCCGGTTTCGTCGGCGCGAGTTCCGCCTGAGTCGGTCAGATCGGCGGCCTCCGACCGGCCGGCAGCGTCCGCCGCGCCAGGCACGTCGGTCCCGCCGACCCCACGTGCGCGGTCGACCTCGCGCGAGCGTTCGACGAGGTCGCGGACGCGGGTGAGTTCGGGCAGCTTCGGGTCGAGCGTGTCACCGGAGGACTGTCCACGCAGTCGGCGACCGACCCATGGGGCCAGGTACTCACGGGCCCACCGCGACTCCTCGCTCATCACCTCGCGGATCGCCCGCGTCGGACGTGCCGGAAGGCCGAAGCCCTTGACCGGCAGGGAACGACCGCTCTCCAGGGTCGCCAGAGCCTGTTCGGCGACGAGGTGGTGGCCCTCCGTCGACAGGTGGATGCGGTCATCGGCCCACATCTGCGCGGCGTAGAGCGACCGCAGGCCCCACAGGTCGACCATATGGCAGCCGTGCCGCTGCGCGATCGACCACAGATGGGCGTTGTAGATCCCCACGCGGGGCCGCACCGCACGGATGAGCGGGGTGCTGAACTCGGTATCGAAGCCGTTGCACATGAGCACCTCGATGCCGGCCTCACGCATCGCGATCACGGCACGTTCGAACTTCGCGGCCAGGGCATCGATATCGGCCTTCGGACGCAGGCAGTCGTTGCCCCCGGCGCAGAGGCTCACGAGGTCCGGCTTCATTTCGAGGACCTGCGGGATCTGGTCATCGACGATGCGGTCGAGCAGCCGACCTCGGATGGCCAGATTGGCATAGGACAGGTCCGGGCTGCCCACCGACGATTCGGTGAGCATGAGCGCGAGCCGGTCGGTCCAGCCGCGGTACCGATCCTCGACCCTGGGGTCGGGATCCATCAGACCCTCACTGAACGAGTCTCCGATTGCGACGTATGAGGTGATCGGCTCAAGCATCAGGGGTCCTTCTCTCTTTGTGCGATGCATCCAGACTATACGCCGGGACAGACACGGCCTACCCCGCAGTAGCCACCAGTACTACCTGACGGCGGCCCAGCAACCTGGCGCGAGGTTGCTGGGCCGCCGTCAGGTAGCAATTGGCAGGGAAGGGGGAGAATACTCTCCCCGCCGGAGGCCTTCGGCCAACTCGGCGAACGGCCGTGAGGTCACCGAGTGGAATCACCGAGTGGCGTAGACTCGTGACCGCACAGACGTCGTCGCCGACCCCCTCGCTAGGAGCAGAATGTATCGGTCAGTCCCGGTCCCCGCAGCCACAGATTTCGTCATCACGAACGCGCGGATCGTGCCCGTGGCCGACGCGTCCGGGACCCGTGCCGAGGCGATCGAATCCGGCACGCTGACAGTCAAGGACGGCCGCATCACCGAGGTGGCCCCCGGCTCCGTCGACACCTCATCCCTCCCCGCGGACACCGAGGTCATCGATGCCGGCGGACGCTGGGTCCTGCCCGGCTTCATCGAAGCCCACGGCCACCTCGGCGTGCATGAGGACGGTGAAGGCTGGTCCGGTGACGATACGAACGAGATGACCGATCCCAACGGGGCGGGCCTGCGCGCGCTCGACAGCATCGACCCCACCGACCTCGGATTCAAGGATGCGCTGCGCGGGGGTGTCACCTCGGCGCTCATCAAACCCGGCTCCGGCAATCCCATCGGTGGTCGCACCGCCTTCCTCAAGACCTGGGGACGGATCGTCGACGAAATGCTCGTGACGCAGGATCTGTCCGTGAAGTCCGCCCTCGGCGAGAACCCGAAACGCGTTTACGGGGAGAAGAAGGTCACCCCATCGACGAGGATGGGCACCGTCAAGATCATCCGCGACGCCTTCGTCGAAGCGCGGAACTATCAGGCCAAACGTGCACAAGCGGAAGCCGACGGCACCCCATTCGACCGCGACCTGGTCAAGGAGACCCTGGCCGACGTCCTCGACGGCAAGCTCGCATGGGACCAGCACTGCCACCGCGCCGACGATATCGCCACCGCCATCCGCCTGTCCGAGGAATTCGGCTACCGCCTCGTCATCAACCACGGGACCGAAGGCCACAAGATCGCCGACTTCATCGCCGCCAAGGGCATCGACGTCATCCTCGGGCCCCTGATGACCTCCCGGTCGAAGGTCGAACTGCGCGACCGCACCCTGGCCACCGCGGCCTCGCTGGCCGAGGCGGGGGTGCGCATCGCTCTGACCACCGACCATCCGGTCATCCCGATCAACTTTCTCATCCACGAAGCCTCGCTGGCCGTGAAGGAAGGCCTCGACCCGATCGTCGCGATCGAAGCGCTGACGATCAATCCGGCCGCGATCTTCGGCCTCGAGGACCGGCTCGGCTCCTTGGCCGTGGGCCGTGACGCCGATATCGTCATCTGGTCCGGCGATCCGCTCGATCTGAACTCCCGCGCCGAGACCGTCTTCGTCTCCGGCCGGCGCGTCTTCGACTACGACGCCGCGTCAGGAACCGCGCACATCGCCGACCCGCTCGGCCCGACACTCATCAGCGAGCCGTGAGCGACAGAGAACTCGAGGACGTCACCACCACCGAGGTTCGGGTCGAGGACCCGACCGAACCGGGTCCTGTCCGCGGTTCGTCCCCGGCCCCGGTCTCCGGCGGCAATCCGGAGGCCGGATCCCAGGCCCTGCGCGAGCTGCTCGAGCGCACCCGACTGCAGCGACTTGCCGAACTGCGGGACTCCTCACCGGAGCCCCAACCTGAGGACATCGCTAAGGCCGCGGCGGCGAAGGCTGCGAAGTCCGAACGCAGCGGCGGGCGGTCGAAATCCCGCACCGACCACCTCGGTGCGTCTCAGCGCATCGCTCAGAAGGTCGCTCGGCGCACCGTGGGCAGACTCGTCTCGGGTACGACGGAGAACACGCAGCCGGTGCCGATCGTCACCGCCCTCAAGGGCACCCCGTATCAGGCGCCAGTGCAGGCGAACGAGCCGAGCGAAGACGAAGCCCGGATGATCCTCGACCTCGCCGCCGATATCGCGGCGATGATGATGCGCGCCGGTGCCGGCACCAGCGATGTCGAGGTCTCCGTCATCGCTGCGTGCACCGCGTGCGGTCTGGCCACCGTCGAGGTCGATCTGACATCGAACACCCTGGTCGTGCACTATTCGACCTCGGACGGACGTCTGCTGACGGTGATGCGGGTCAACCGCGGTGAGTCCACGCATTACGCGAAGCTCGCCTCGGTGCACAAGCTCGTCACCGACCTCGTCGACGGGCGTCTCGAATTCCATGAGGCACGCAGTCGTCTCGACGCGATACGCACGCAGCGGCGACCGTTCCCCGAATGGTTCACCACCGGTGCCTGGGGCTTCATGGTCGGTGCCCTCGTCCTGCTGCTCGGAGGAGGCCCGATCGCGATTCCCCTGGGCATCACGATGGCCATCGTCGTGTTCCAGTTCGGCAAGCTGCTCGGCCGCACCCACCTGCCGTCGTTCTTCACCACGGCGATTCAGGCAGCCTCGGCGACGCTCATCGCCACCATCGCCGGCGACGTGGGAATCATCGCCTCACCGCAGTACCTCGTGGCTGCCGGAATCGTTCTGCTGCTGCCGACGCAGTCGCTGTATTCGGCGGTTCAGGATGCGCTGACGAACTTCCCGCTGACCGCGGCCGGGCGGGTGGTCGGGGTATTCATGACTCTGGCCGGCATCGTCTCGGGCATTGCCCTGGGAATCGTGTGCGGTCAGGCCATCGGGCTCAGTCATATCGAAGTGCTCGTGCCGAAGTCGAGCCCGCATGTGGTCACGGCGATCCTGTCGATGGTCGCGGCGGCCGTGGTGGCGATGTCCGGTGCGGTGGCGATGTCGGCCAGGCGCCGGTTCATCCTGCCTGCGGCGCTGGTCGGCCTTGCTTCGCACATCACGATGATGTCGCTGACGCTGTTGGACGTCGACAATGTGCTTGCCAGTCTGCTGGCGGCCACCGTCACCGGTTTCCTGTCGCGGCCGCTGGCGCTGCGGCTGGGAGCTCCGGCGATCGTGCTGATGATTCCCGGCATCTACACCCTGCTGCAGGGGCTGTCGATCTTCACCGCTGTCTATCAGATCGCGTCGGAATCGGAGAACGTCTCCTTCGCTGTGGGGCTGTCCTCGCTGTTCACCGCGATCCTGGCGAACGCGGCGCTCGCTGTCGGCGCTGTGCTCGGCAGCTATCTGGCGCTGCCGTTGAAGAACCTCAAGAGTCAGAGCTCGGCTGAGGAGAAGGTCGAAGAGGTGCGCAGCGGCGAGACATCGACCGCTGTCATCGACTCGGTGCAGCCCGGTGGCGCGAAGACCCAGTCGAGCGGGTCTGCAGGTTCGAGGATTCAGTCGGAAGAGGCCGGGGGAGAGAAGGCTCAATCGGGCGAGACCGGAGGAGCGAAGCCTCAGCCGAATGGGGCCGGAGGAACGGGATCCTCAGAGGAGACCGCGACCGGTCCGATTCAGATCTGATCCGGACTCAGATCGGACCGGGGCTCACCCTTGATCCGGGCCAAGCTCTGATCCGGGCTCAGGCCTGATCCGGCAGGGCCCAATCGATCGGATCGATGCCCTTCTGGGCGAGCAATTCATTCGTGCGCGAGAACGGTCGCGAGCCGAAGAATCCCCGCCGTGCCGACAGAGGTGAGGGATGCGCGGATTCGATGATGGCCACCTCGGCGTTCCCTGATGTCAGCAGGGGAGCGAGGTTCCGGGCATCGCGGCCCCAGAGGATGGCCACAAGCGGCTGATCGCGTTCGATCAGCGCGGTGATCGCCCGCTCCGTGATCTCCTCCCAGCCCTTGCCGCGGTGGGACGCGGGTTCGCCGGGAGAGACGGTCAGGGCGCGGTTGAGCAGCATGACCCCCTGACGCGACCAGGCACGCAGGTCCCCGTGCGGGGCCGGCGGGATGCCGAGGTCGGACTCGAGCTCCTTATAGATGTTGCCCAGCGACCGCGGCAGAGGGCGGACATCGGGATCGACGGCGAATGACAGGCCGATGGCGTGGCCGGGCGTGGGGTAGGGGTCCTGGCCGACGATGAGCACCTTGACCTCGGACAGCGGTTCGGCGAAGGCGCGGAAGACGAATTCCCCGGAAGGCAGGTAGGCGCGGCCGGCGGCGATCTCGTCGCGGAGGAAGTCGCCCATCGAATGGATGCGCTCCTCCACTCCGGCCAGAGCGGTCGCCCAGTCGGGGGACATGGTCTCGGTCATCGGAGGCGTCGACGTCATGGGCACGAGTTTAGCGATGCTCGGCGGACGAGGTCGCGCTGGGACAGTGGTGTCAGCTTCCAAGGAATGGGCGGCGCAGGAACGGCGGTGCTGTCGCCAGCGGAGGGGAAGCGGGGGCGGGAAGCCACCACGGACATGATTGTTGGGTCGATCCACGGTGGTTTCCTCACTGAAACCACCGTGGATCGACCCAACAATCCTCCATCCCCGCTCAGAGGAGGGAGGGGAACGGTGCAAACGTCGGCACCGCCTCGGTGAGGGTGCACGAGGATCTCGGCGCCACCCCGGCGAGCGCAGACGAAAACGTCGGCACCGCCTCGGCGAGGGTGGGAATCGACCTGCGTGCATGTGCACCAAGCGCAGATCGGGTGTGCGCGATCGCCTACCGAACCGGTGTATTGCCGTTCGGCGCTACGCGTTATGCTCGGCCTAAGGAGTTCATCGTTGAACGAAAGGACCGAAATGTCGGAATTCCCAGAGGCCAAGAACTGGAAGATGCTCATCGGCGGTCAGTGGGTCGACGCCGCTGACGGCGACACCACCGATGTCATCACCCCGATCGACCGCAACGTCGTCATCGCCAAGGTGCCCAACGGCAAAGAGGCCGACGCCGACCGCGCCGTCAAAGCCGCACGGAAGGCCTTCCCCGAGTGGGCGGCTCTTCCGTTCAAAGAACGCCAGAAGAAGCTTCTGGCCTGTGCCGATGCGCTCGAAGCCGCTTCGGAGGAGCTCGCCCAGCTGACCGCTCTCGACACCGGCAACGCGATCCGCACCCAGGCTCGCCCGGAGACGATCATCTTGGCCGACCTGTTCCGCTACATGGGCGGCGTCGCGGGCGAAGTCAAGGGCAACACCCTGCCCGCCGGAGACAAGCAGCTCCAGTACACCAAGCGCGTGCCCCTGGGTGTCGTCGCCGGCATCCTGCCGTGGAACTCGCCGCTGATGATCGCCGCGTTCAAGACCCCTGCCGCGATCGCCGCCGGCAACACGATCGTCCTCAAATGCGCCGAGGATGCACCGCTGACTATCCTCAAGATGGCCGAGATCATCGCCGATATCCTCCCTGCCGGTGTGCTCAACGTCGTCACAGGCAAGGGCTCGGTCATCGGTGAGGCCCTCAACGTCCACCCCGACGTCGACAAGGTCTCATTCACCGGATCGACGAGCGTCGGCCGTCACGTCGCCGAGCTGGCCGGTGGTCGACTCGCACATTCGTCGATGGAGCTCGGCGGCAAGTCCCCGAACATCATCTTCCCGGACTCGAACGACGACGACACCCTCGAGCAGGTGCTGCTGTCGACCCGCTTCGCCCGCCAGGGCCAGTCGTGCACCATGGGCTCGCGTCTGTTCCTCCACGAAGACATCTACGACGATTTCCTGTCCAAGCTCGTCGACGCGGTGTCGAAGATGACGGTCGGCGACCCCCGCGATGAGTCCACCGACATCGGCTGCATCATCAACCAGAAGCAGTACGACCAGGTCGCCAGCTACATCGAGATGGGCAAGTCGATGGACGGCGTCGAGATCGCCTATGACGGCTCCGATTCGCTGGAAGTCGGCGAACCCGGCTTCTACCACGCGCCCGTGATCTTCTCGAAGGCGAAGAACGACTGGCAGACCAGCCGTGAAGAGATCTTCGGCCCCGTCCTCTCGGTCATCCCGTGGAAGGACATCGACGAGGTCATCGACATGGCCAACGACTCCGACTTCGGCCTCGCGGCCTTCGTCTTCACCAAGGACGTCGACGCGGCCCTGACCATGGCCAACCGGATCGAATCCGGCTGGGTCCAGGTCAACCAGGGCGGCGGCCAGCTGGCCGGCCAGTCCTACGGCGGCATGAAGACCTCCGGATTCGGACGAGAGGCATCGCTGGAAGGAATGCTCGAAGGATTCACCCAGATCAAGCAGGTCAACATCCGCATCCGCTGATCCGATCTCGCCGAGGCGGGTCTGCCCGCGCGGTCGAATGTGGGGTCGATCCGATCCTCGTGATCGGGTCACCCGGTTCGCCGAGGCGGCCCCGCCTCGGCGAAAGTCGTTCCCTTCACCCCGTCGACACGGTCACCGATCCGGTGCCGTGTCGACGGGGTGATGCGGTTGTGGGCGCAGCGGCCGCCGGGCATGTGCGAGCTGCCGTCCCGCGAGCCGTGCCCCGATCGGGACCGACCTCACAGCCTCGGCGGCGCGCCGGAAATTTCGGTACCGCCGATCCGGCGATAGGATAGAAGCACAGACACCTCTCGAAGGAGCACAACCTCTATGCCGCCGAACGACGACACCTCAGAACTGAGCGAGCTCGAGGTGGCCGTTTTGGAGTTCGAGCGGCGGTGGTGGAAATACGGAGGCGCCAAGGACCACGCGATCCGTGAGCGCTTCGACATGTCTGCCACCAGCTACTTCCAGATCCTCAACTCGCTTCTCGACAACCCTGCAGCTCTGGCCAGCGACCCCATGCTGGTCAAGCGCCTTCGCCGAATCCGCAGCACGCGGCAGAGCGAACGCGCCCAAGCCCGCGTCTCGAGGTAGACATGACCGACGAATTCGACGAGATCGAGCCCGGCCGGCGCAGCGGTGCCCATCGACAGGAGTCCGCGGCGTCGTCGAACATCGGTGCCATCTCGCTGGTCATCATCCTCGCCCTGGTCGCCGTTCTGCTGGTCGTGGCCGCCATCAACATCATCTTCTCCTCGATGGGCAATCCCGAGTCGAAGATCGCCGACCCTCCGGCGTCCGAATCGTCGTCGGCCGAACCCTCGCCGAGTGAAAGCGAAGTCAGCGTCGCAGACGACTCGATCACCGTCGACGTGCTCAACGGCTCCGGCGTCTCCGGTGCTGCGAAGAAGTTCTCCGAGGCGGTCGAGGAGAAGGGCTGGAAGCTCGGGCAGGTCGGCAACTATTCGACGAACCTCACTGATTCGACCGTGTACTACAACGGCGAAGAGAACGCGTCCCAGGCCAAGCTCGTCGCCAAGTCGCTGGGAGTCTCTGCCACGGAGGCCTCGTCCGACTTCGAGGCCGACGTCACCGTCGTCATCTGTTCGGACATCGCCGATCGCGGTCCTGAACCCAGCGAAGGCGGGGACTCAGAGTGATCCGAAGCGATTCGGTGGCGCAGCAGCGCAGCTGAGTCGGCGGGATCGGTTCGGGCTCGGCCGCTTCGGTTATGAGGGCATGAGTCGGCGGGACTCCTCGGTTGCGGCGCGCGCGTGACCGTGTCGGCCGCCTCGGCGAATTTCTGACCGAACGGTCTGATTTCATGCGTCGCGATCCCCGCTGTGAACTGGGCAGGAACCCTTAGATAACGAATCTATAACAGTGCTGAACCACTCTAGGCGGGATGCGTGCCTGCGGTAGAGTTGCAACAGCTAGGCAAGCACAGCACCTTGTGTTCTATTCGTGCTTCACCGAGATTATTCTCTAGAGGTCAATGAGGGAAGTCGCGGGGTCAGTTGAGTTTTACTAGCTTCCGTATCTCGGGTGGGGTCATCTGATCGCGGCTGCGATGCGGGATTTCAATGGCACTGCACTGTATGGAGAAGTAATGGCACAAGGTACCGTCAAGTGGTTCAACGCTGAAAAGGGCTATGGATTCATCACCCTCGAAGGCGACAACCAGGACGTGTTCGTTCACTGGAGCGCAATCCAGATGGACGGCTACCGCTCTCTCGAAGAGGGCCAGCAGGTTCAGTTCGAAGTTGGAGAAGGACAAAAGGGTCCTCAGGCGGAGTCCGTCACCCTCCTCTGAGACTGGCTGCTGTCAGCACAGTTTTCTGATCCGCTGCGGCAGGGCGTCGGAACGGCTTTCGGGCCGACAGGCACCAATCGCACGGGGGAAGCGCCGAGCAGGCAACTGCTCGGCGCTTTTCAGTGCCCGCGGCTTCGAAATGCATATGCGCCGCTCAAGATCACCTCCTATGAATCTTGAAGCCGTTGATGCGAAATGCTCGGGGCAGTAGGGCGTTTCGCGCTGGGCCGAACTGCCCTCCGCACCTTCACCGCGCGCCGACAATTCGCGGATCGCAGTCGCCCTCACCCGTCTTGGCGGGCGACAATTATTTGCACTCGCATGGGGAGAGTGCTAAATCTAGTACTGGTGAAAACCGATGGATTCCCACCAGTCGTCTCGAGAGCGTGGTCCATATGTGGAATGGAACATGCGGACACACTCTCTGCCGTCGCGGGCGTTGATGACTGCTCTGGATTCCCACTCCACTCCATCAGGGAGGATCTAAGCCGCTATGGCAAAGATGATTGCATTCGACGAAGAAGCTCGTCGAGGACTCGAAGCTGGCCTCAACCAGCTTGCGGACGCGGTCAAGGTGACCCTTGGACCCCGCGGTCGCAATGTCGTGCTCGAAAAGCAGTGGGGCGCACCGACCATCACCAACGATGGCGTCTCCATTGCCAAGGAGATCGAACTCGAGGACCCCTACGAGAAGATCGGCGCCGAACTCGTCAAGGAAGTCGCCAAGAAGACTGACGACGTCGCAGGCGACGGAACCACCACCGCTACCGTGCTCGCACAGGCTCTCGTCCGCGAAGGCCTGCGCAACGTGGCAGCCGGTGCTGATCCGCTCAGCCTGAAGCGCGGCATCGAGAAGGCCGTCGAGGCCGTCACGAACGTGCTGCTGAACAACGCCATCGACATCGAGACCAAGGAACAGATCGCCGCCACCGCTGGCATCTCCGCCGGAGATCCTGCAATCGGCGAACTGATCGCCGAGGCCATCGACAAGGTCGGCAAGGAAGGCGTCGTCACCGTCGAGGAGTCCAACACCTTCGGACTCGAGCTCGAACTGACCGAGGGTATGCGCTTTGACAAGGGCTACATCTCCGGTTACTTCGTCACCGACACCGATCGCCAGGAAGCTGTCCTTGAGGATCCCTACATCCTCATCGTCAACTCCAAGATCTCGAACGTGAAGGACCTGCTGCCCGTCCTCGAGAAGGTCCAGCAGTCCAACAAGCCGCTGTTCATCATCGCCGAAGACGTCGAGGGCGAAGCCCTGGCCGTCCTGGTGCTGAACAAGCTCAAGGGCACCTTCAAGTCCGTGGCCGTCAAGGCTCCGGGCTTCGGTGACCGTCGCAAGGCTCAGCTCGCCGACATCGCCATCCTCACCGGTGGCCAGGTCGTGTCCGAGGAAGTCGGGCTCAAGCTCGACAGCGTGACCACCGATCTGCTGGGCACCGCCCGCAAGGTCGTCATCACCAAGGACGAGACCACCATCGTCGAGGGCGCCGGAGACGCCGAGGAGATCGCCGGACGGGTCGCTCAGATCCGCGCTGAGATCGAGAACTCGGACTCCGACTACGACCGTGAGAAGCTGCAGGAACGTCTGGCCAAGCTGGCCGGCGGTGTTGCAGTCATCAAGGCCGGAGCCGCCACCGAGGTTGAGCTCAAGGAAACCAAGCACCGCATCGAAGATGCCGTGCGCAACGCCAAGGCTGCCGTGGAAGAGGGAATCGTCGCCGGTGGCGGCGTCTCGCTCATCCAGGCTGGCAAGGCTGCATTTGCCGACCTCGCACTCGAGGGAGACGAGGCCACCGGTGCCAACATCGTCAAGGTTGCCATCGAAGCCCCGCTGAAGCAGATCGCCACGAACGCCGGCCTCGAAGCCGGTGTGGTTGCCGACAAGGTCGCCAACCTCGAAGCCGGATTCGGTCTCAACGCCGCAACCGGTGAGTACGAGGACCTGCTGGCCGCCGGCATCAACGACCCGGTCAAGGTGACCCGCTCTGCTCTGCAGAACGCCGCCTCGATCGCCGGTCTGTTCCTCACCACCGAGTCGGTTGTCGCCGACAAGCCCGAGAAGGCCGCCGCAGGTGCAGACGCAGCTGCCGGTATGGACGGAATGGGCGGCATGGGGTTCTGATAGCCACCGCTTGTTCGATCGGCCGTGCCGGTGCCCGCAAGGGTGCCGGCACGGCCGTTTTCGTGCTGCGGCTCCCGGATCCCGGCCCGATGGCCAGATCGTTCACGCGGACGTGTCCGCTCGTCGTGAGTCGGCGACCATCATCGCCGAGGCGGCCCGTCGACCCGTTGTTCCGCAGCCTCGCCCCGCATAGGCTGGACCCATGACTTTCACCGGAACCGATTCCTGCGGAAACAGTCCGAAGAACGTCTTCGTCGCGACGTTCGAGGAGAATCTCTTCAACGGCGGCAGAGAAGCACTCAACGAGGTGATCGCCGACGACTGCGTGCTCCATATCGTCCACGCCTCCGACGTCGAAACCCACACCGGCCGGGACGCCGTCCTCGAGGCGCTGTTGACATTGTCCGGCCAGTCTCGCGAGGTCGGCCACCTCGAAGCGGCGATCACCCACGGCAAGGCCGCAGCCGCATGGGGATACCGGCAGGCCGAGGCCGACGACCTGCGGCACTTCTCGCACACGATGTGGTTCACCACGCACAAAGCTCAAGACTTCGGGCAGATCCGGATCTTTCAAGTCTGAGCCAGAACAGGGTCCGCTGGACCGGAGCCGTGCCCTCAGTCCCAGGGGTTATCGCGGTTATGGCGGCGATGCGACGGCGCCGGTCCCGCTCTTCCCGGCGTGAGATCTGTCCGGGAGAGTACGGCGGATGGGAAGGATGCGGCGGCTGCAGGCCCGTACCGAAGTCGGCTTCATAATCCCGCTCGGGAGCTTTGCCCTCTTCGAGCTGTCGCTTGGCCTCAGCATCACCGAGCTGGGCCCGAGCCCTGCGGGTGAGCTCCTTCTTCCGATTGCGGATGATCTCGTCCTTACGTGCGATGTGCCCCAAACCGCCGAGCAGCGAGGGAATGATGACGAAGATCGGCCAGAAGAAGATGAACCCTCCAGAAGCGATCGACGAGATCGCCCAGATCGCCAGCACGATCCCGACCGGCCCGGCGACTGCACCCAGCAGTGACCGGCGCACCCGGTCCCGGTAGTACTTCTGCGCCGCGGCATCGATCTGCTCCGGCGTGATCGGCACCCGGTCTGCCTCGAGGCGAGCCAGCGCCTGCGCGCGGCCCGCATCATCGAGCCTGCCAGGCTCGACTTCGGCGGGATCAGCGAGGACGAGATCCTCGATCAGTGCTGGTACTTCACCGAGCGTCTTGATCTTCGTGGCCGCCTCGGTGCGTTCATCGAACTCCTCAACGTCGAGCTGACCGAGGGCATAACCCTCCGAGAGGACATCACTGACGACCACGCGATCGGCATCTGAGGCCCGGACCTGCCCATACGATCGGGGATCTGCGCTGAACCGCGACCAGAGGGGACTGGCGTTCATGGTGAATACTCTAACCCCGCGGTCAGCGGTGAGCCTGCGGATCAGCCGGGAATCGGGCTGTACTAGACTCGACCGTGTGGAACCCGTCGTCGTGCTCATCCTCTTCGCCGTGTTCCTCGGCGCATTGTCCCAGCGCGTCACCGGGATGGGATTCGGCCTGGTCAGCGGTCCATTTCTCGTCCTCCTCCTCGACCCGTTCAGCGGCGTCATCCTCGTCAACATCTGCGGAATCGTCGCCTCATTCTCCGTCTTCGTCCGCACCTTCGCCGAGGTGGAATGGCCGCCGTTCCGACATCTTGCCTTGGGCGCGGTGATCGGCACCGTCCCCGGCGCGCTTCTCTCGTCATCGATGCCCACCCCACCGCTGCAGATCCTCATCGGCGCACTCATCATCGTCTCCCTCATCAGCTCGCTGACCTTGGGAAAGCTGGGCCGATCAATCCCCGCGAACCTCGGCACACGGATGACGGCCGGGCTCTTCTCCGGGGCGATGTCGGCGGCAGCCGGCGCCGGGGGACCGGCGGTGAGCGCCTACGCTGTGCTGACGAATTGGGAACAGCGGTCGTTCGCGGCCACTCTGCAGCCCTTCCTCGCCGTCGGGACCGCCTCGGCGGTGGTGATGAAGGTGATCGTCCACGGAGGGGCCTGGCCGCATCTGGAGTTCGGAGTCTGGATCGGGCTCGGTCTCGTCCTCGTGGCAGGCCTTGTCGGCGGTGATCGGCTGGCCCGTCACATCGACGTGGGCATCGCGCGGATCGGGATGCTCGTCCTCGCCTTCGGCGGCGGAATCGCGGCCTTGGTCAAGGGCCTCCTGGCGCTCGTCTGATGCGGTGGCGCATGGGCCGTCTGAGACGGTGGTACGCGGGGCGATGACCGGTGCCGTCTGACCTGCGCACACCGGTGTCGCATGATCTCGTGCAGCTGTCTTCCACCGCCGGGTCCGAGCCATCATCGGCGGTCAGGGACTGAGCGGATGTGGGGCACAGGCTCAGACGGCTGTCAGTTTCATCGGGCATACTGTTCGAGGACAAAGCTAGCCTGGGAGGCATGGATCGTGACTGAAGTATTTCTGTTGCTGCTCGTAGTTCTCGGGGCCGTTTTCTTCATCGGCCACCGCAAGGAGAAGAAGCGGCAGCAGGAATTGCACGCCGCTGAACTTCAGCAGGTGAAGAAGACTGCTGAAGAGGACGTCACCGCATTCGGTGAGGAAGTCGCCGAACTCGACGTCATCACCGCGGGCGTCGAGCTCGACACGGGCGGAGCGCAGGACTACAAGCAGGCGCTCGACTCGTACGACGTCGCGAAAGAGACGCTCGAAAAGGTCTCCGAACCCACTGACATCCGCCACGTCACCGAGGCTCTCGAAGACGGCCGCTACGCCGCCAAATGCGTTCGCGCCCGGGTCGAAGGCAAGTCTCTGCCGGTGCGTCGCCCGCCCTGCTTCTTCAACCCGCAGCACGGCCCTTCGGTCGAAGACATCGACTGGGCCCCGGCCGGCGGCCAGCTGCGCCCCGTTCCGGTGTGCGCCGCCGATGCCGAACGCGTCGCCGTCGGTGCCGATCCGCTGGTGCGCAAGGTTGTCACCGGTGACGGACACACCCGTCGTGCCTACTGGGAGGCCGGACCCGCTTACGCCGAATACAACCGCGGCTACTTCAACTCATATGCCGGCTCCGGCCTGCTGCCCGGCGTCCTCATGGGCGCCATGATGTTCGGCGGAATGGGCGGCGGCTGGGACGGCGCCTACGGCGGCGATATGGGTGACGCCGGTGGCGATATGGGCGGCGGTGACGGCGGTGGCTTCTTCGGAGGCGACGGCGGTGACGGCGGCGGCCTGTTCGACGGATTCGGAGACATGTTCTGATGGACACGATCGAGATCCGCGGCGATTCGATCAGGCTCGGTCAGCTGCTCAAACTCCACGGAATCGCCGAACACGGTGCCATGGCCAAGGACATGATCGCCGACGGTGAGGTCAGCGTCAACGGTGAGGTCGAGACCCGCCGCGGTGCCACGATCCGTCCCGGCGACCGCATCGAAGCTCTCGGCGAAGTCATCGAGGTGGCCGCCGAGGAAGGCTGAGAGTTTTCAGATATGAGATGGAGGGCGTCCTCGCGGGGACGCCCTCCATCTGTCTGATCGGATTGAAACGCTGTCTGTTCAGACTGAACTGTTCTCTGTTCGGGCTGAGCTCCCTACTGAAATTCAGGAGCTCCCCGGGGTGTCGTTCATGCCCGGGGCGTCCCACAGTGCCGACCAGTTCGAGGTGTCCTCTTCGAACGGCAGCTCGTTGGAGAGGATGCCCTTGACCTGGATCTCCAGGGGATTGTCCCGCTGCTTCGGGCCCAATTGCACGAACGGGTAGAAGGTTCCGCGCTTGTACTGGTAGACCAACGCCATCCGACGCCCGTCGGGGTGGACGAAGTATACGGTGGTGCATAGCAGCATCGTGTCGAAGCCCTGGCTGACCAGCGCCGAGTTCACGGCGTGGATGTTCGTGACGAGGTTGACCACCTCGGCGTTCTCATCGGCAACGACCTGCCACGTGAATCCGAAGCCGTCGTTCTCCTGCCTCACCGAGGCGGCCGGGTCGGAGCCGATGAGGGCGACGCTTTCGGACTCAGCGGTTTGGAACGCGGCTCCCTCGACCTGACGGAAGGCGACGGCTCCGACGCCGGTGGGGGTGAAGCCGGTTGCGGCCTGCAGCGTCAGTGCCGCCGGCGGCAGGGCGAAGAGGTCGTCGAGGTTGGCCCGTTTCGGTTTGGACCGGCCGAGCAGTGCGTCGAAGAATCCCATGGAGCTCCTATTTCGGTGGTGCGCAGTTCAAAGGGTGCGGTGGGTGCTCACTCGGGACGAGAGAGCTGGGCGGAGATCTGTGCCAGCTGCTCCAGTCGCTTCTCGAGTGAGGGGTGCGTGGAGAAGAGCTGGCCGAAGGCGGCCTTTCCGCTGATGGCGGGGATGAGGGCGAGGTGGTTCGCCGAGGCGGAGGACCGCAGATCCTTCTCCGGGATCTTGGACATGTCTCCGCTGAGCTTCGTCAGCGCCGACGCCAGGGTGGACGGTGCACCGGTGAGGATGGCTGCGGCGCGGTCGGCGGCCAACTCGCGATACCGGGAGAGGGCACGGATGAGAACGAACGAGAGCCCGTAGACGACGGCTCCGACGAGGATGAAGAGCAGCTGGATCGGGATGCCGTTGTTATTGTTGTTCGACCGTCCGAAGCTCATGTAGTAACCGGCGCGCATCATCAGTGCGGCGACGACTCCGGTGACGCCGGCAACGGTCATCACCGTGACATCCCGGTGAGCGACGTGTGAGAGTTCGTGAGCGAGAACGACCTCGACCTCATCACGGTCGAGCTTCTCGAGCAGACCGCGGGTCACGCACACAACCGAGCGCCCGGGGGAGCGGCCGGTGGCGAAGGCATTGGGGATCGGAGAGTTCGAAACGGCCACGCGGGGCTTCGTCGAATCGGCCAGCTGGCAGAGTCGGTCGATGATCGTATGCAGCTCGGGAGCCTCCTCGGGGGAGACTTCCCGTCCGCCCATCGCACGCATGGCGATCTTGTCGGAGAAGTACCACTGGAAGAAGAACGCGCCGGCGCTGATGAGGACGGCGATGATGACGCCGCCGACGCTCTGGCCGATGATCAGCCAGATCGCGAGGATGAGCACGACATAGATGAGGCCGTTGAGGAAGATCGTCCATCCCATCCGCATGGTCAGTCCGTTGTCTTTGACGAAGCGATTCTTCATCGGGTTTCCTCTCTGGCAGTGGCAGAACCGGCCCACTGTCGAAGACAATGGGCCGGGTGCATTTCGGTGCTCTGTGGTTTCAGGCCGGGTCCGGGATGAAGCCCTCGCCGGTGAGCAGTTCGGCGATCTCGGCCAAGGTGGCGTCGACGAAGGGGATGACGACATCGGAGGATCCGAGGTAGTCATCGGCGACCGGCTGACCATTGGCCGTGACGTAGTCGTGCAGGGAGTTCAGCGCGGTGCGGGCGGCTTCCTCGTTGCCGGCGTTGACGGCATCTTCGACCTGGTTGTCGTACTTCTGGAGCAGGTCCTGGTCGACGTTCTTGACGTCGAACTGTCCTTCGCCCATGATGCGGATGATCATTGCTGATCCTCACCTTCGAGCGACTTCTGGTCCTGCTTCTCGGACCCGGCAGGCAGGGACTCACGCATCCGCTGGAGTTCCATCTCGACGTCGTTCTCGCTGGAGAGGGAGTCGAGCTGGGCCGTGATGTCGTCCTTCTGGGTTCCCGTGACGTCGTCGAGGGCACCTGAAGCGAGGAGCTCATCGACGGCACCGGCGCGGGCCTGCAGCGACGCGGTCTTGTCTTCGGCGCGCTGGACGGCGAGTCCGACGTCGCCGAGCTCTTCCGAGATGCCCGAGAACGCCTCGCCGATCTTGGTCTGCGCGTCGGCGGCGTTGTAGGTGGCCTTCAGCGTCTCCTTCTTCGTGCGGAAGGCGTCGACCTTGGCCTGCAGGCGCTGCGAGGCGAGAGTGAGCTTCTGCTCCTCACCCTGCAGTCCTTCGTGCTGGGTCTGCAGGTCGGTGATCTGCTGGGTCAGCCCGGACTTGCGGGTCAGTGCCTCGCGAGCGAGGTCTTCGCGACCGATCTGCATGGCTTTCTCGGCCTGACCGGAGAGCTTGTTCTGCTGCTGTTCGAGCTGGTTGATCTGCAGCTCGAGGCGCTTGCGGCTGGTGGCGACATCCGCAACACCACGACGGACCTTCTGCAGCAGCTCCAGCTGCTTCTGGTACGAATAGTCAAGGGTTTCGTTGGGGTTTTCGGCCTTGTCCAGAGCTTTGTTGGCCTTGGCACCGAAGATCGTCGCGATCCGTTGGAAGATACTCATCCGTAGTCGACTCCTGCATTGGTTTGACCCGACGCTGCCAACCCGATCCACTCCGGTCCGGAGATTCTTGGCCAACACCGCCGCGAACTATCGTTCTCAAGTCTACTGAGAAAGGCTGATAGTTTGCCAGACGCCGACTACGAGTACGAACAGATCCCGGCCGCGGTATCTCGGGATCCGCAGCCGGAGTCTGTGACACTTGGCGGGTGGGACTCGGTCGGTTCAGGGGGCGAAGAGACGCGAGTTCGCCGCCTCGACTTCGGAGTACTGCCGGGCCGCTGTGTGGAGTGCTCCGTGGACGGAGTTGAGCGATTCCATGAGCTGCTTCTGCGCACGCTCCCATTGGTTGACGACGGCTTGGAAATTCTGGGCCGCACTGCCGCGCCAGCATTCTTGTAGGGCGAGCAGATTGCGCATCATCGTGTCGGATTCGGACACGAGATTGCGGGAGGTGTTCGCGGCGGCTGTGGCAGCGGACTGGACGCGTTCGGCGTCGACTTCGAAACTCATCATCGCTCCTCTTGGTCAGAGACGTTCCGCCGCGGTCGGGCGAGACGACATCAGTGTCGGCTGACGCGGCAGAGGAGGGGAAGAGCAGAAACTGAGGGTGTGGACAGCGTTCTGCTGTCCACACCCTCCAGGTGGCTCAGTCACGACCGGATCCCCAAGCGCGGACGCTTGAGTGGTGGACGTTCGGGCGGCTGACCGCTGCAGCAGAGAACCGCCTCGGCGACTTGCCTACTGCAGCACGAGCGTGACGTCGAGCTTCTGTTCCTTTCCTCCCCGGACCACGGTGACCTCGACCGGAGTGTTCACCGGCTGGGCGCGGACGAGAGCGCGCAGGGCGATGGCGTTGTTCACCTTGGTTCCGGCCACCTCGATGATGTCGTCTCCGTCCTTGATTCCGGCCTTGGCCGCAGGGGATCCGCTTGCCACGGACTGCACCTTGGCGCTGCCGCGGCTGATCCCGCCGCTGTTGATGTGCCCGTCGGTGAGAGTGATGCCGAGGAACGGGTGCTGGGCCTTGCCGGAGGAGATGAGCTGGTCGGCGATCATCACGGCCTGGTTCGCGGGGATCGCGAATCCGATGCCGATCGATCCGGACTGACCTCCCTCGCCCTGGCTCAGCGATGCCGCCGCCGAGTTCACGCCGATGAACTGACCATCACCATTGACCAGCGGTCCGCCCGAGTTGCCGGGGTTGATCGCCGCATCGGTCTGGATGGCGTTCGTGATCGTCATCTCCTTCTCCTGCGAGGAGGCATCCTCGCCGATGTTCTCCGTCGACACCGGACGGTCGAGGGCGGAGACGATGCCGGTGGTCACGGTGTTGGCCAGACCGAGGGGGTTGCCCAGGGCCATCACTGGATCGCCCACGGTCAGCTTTTTCGAATCGCCGATGACCAGTGGTTTCACCCCGTCGGGCACCTGTTCGAGCTTGATGACGGCGATATCGGTCGAGGGATCGCGGCCGACGATCTTCGCCTCCGTCGTCTCGCCGTTCTTCATGGTCACGGCGATCTCGCCGTCGGGGGTGTCCGCCGGTGCGACGACGTGGTTGTTCGTGATGACGTGGCCCTGATCGTCGTACAGCGCACCCGAGCCGAGCCCCTGGACCTGGCCTCGAGTGCCGACCTGGATCGACATCACACTGTCCGAGGTCTTCTCTGCGACCTGCGTCCAATCGGGGGTCTCGATCGTCTCCTCGGCGACCTTGCGCGGTTCGTCCTGCTGCAGCGCCGAGAGCGCATAGTTCCCTCCGAACGCGAGAGCCCCACCGAGGAGCGCGGCCACCAGGCCGATCGCGATCGTCGCACCCCAGCCGGGTCCTTTCTTCTCTCGCCGAGCCGGCTGCTGAGCTCCGTACGGACCGAACCCGTCCGGCCCGACCGGACCACCGGGTCCGTTGGGATCTCCCGGGCCACCGGGCCCGGGCTGGGAACCGACGGCTGAGAATTCCGAGGAATAGGGGCCCGAGCCATGTGCGGCCGAATAGGCGTTGGAGCCGGTGGGCTGGCCGGGAGCGTTGTGCTGGTTCGAAGCGACCTGCTGAACAGAACCAGGCTGTTGGCCCGGAGCGTTCGGGTACCCGGGACCTTGGGGGTTCTGGGGATCGTTCGGGTTGCCGGGAGCGCCCGGGTAGCCGGCGGAACCTGTCTGCTGAGAGTTCGCTCCGGCGTGATAGGACCCAGCGCCGGCAGCTGCTGCTCCGGCTCCTGCCGCGGCGCCAGCTCCTGCTGCGGCTCCGGTTCCTGCTGCGGCTCCGGTTCCGCCAGCAGTCGAGCCAGTGCTGTTCTGTCTGGCGTTGTTCTGGCCCTGATGCGACTGAGGCCCATTCTGCTGGGGCTGACCGTACGGGGTACGGGGATGAGGCTGATTCGGCTGGACGTTCTGCCGATCAGGCTGCGGCTGATTGCCGAAATCGCCCTGGGCGCTCTGGTGTCCTGGATAGCCCGGCTGACCGCCCTGCCGTTGGCTGCCCGGCTGGTGCGAAGAGTGCTGCTGCCCGTTCGGCTGATACGGCGACGACTGCTGGGGGCGTCCCTGTTGGTCGGCTGGCTGACCCGACTGTCCGTCGTGTCGTTCGCCGGCGTATCCGTCCTGCTGCCCACCGGGCTGGTAGGGGGACGGCTGCTGGGAGGGGGAGCCGCCTCGGTGAGGGGATCCGTCCACAGGGCTCTGCGCCTGAGTCGACGGAACGTCGGGGCGTCTCTCGGGCGGTGCGACCGGTGGACTGACGCGTGCAGGGCCGTTGGGCTGGGACGGGAAGGTGCGCGGAACCTCGGCTCCGGACCCGCGGTAGCCACCGGCCGATGGGCTGCGACGTCCCCCGGCGGCGGAACCGCTGCCCTGATTTCCCGACGGACGCGGTGTCTGATCATCCGATCGGGAGCTGCGGGACACCTCATCCGGATTCTGAGGGTCGGTGTTCTCGTTCATCGCTCATCCTTTCGCGTGTCCGCAGTGGTTTCGCCGTTGTCGGAGATGGGCAGGTCGATGCGGAACGTCGCACCGCCGCCCGGAGTTTCGTGGACGGAGATCGCACCATGGTGGTTCTCCACGATCGCCTTGACGATCGACAGCCCGAGTCCGGATCCGCCGGTGTCCCTGGTCCGGGACACGTCGAGGCGGTAGAAGCGCTCGAAGATGCGCGGAACCACCTCGGGGTCGATGCCGTCGCCGTGGTCCCTGACCTCGAAGCGGACCCTGCCGTTGGGGAATCCTCGCAGTGACTCATCGACCGTGATCGATCCGGCCGCAGTGACATCGGGGACGATGTTCGCCGGCTCGGGAGCCTTGGACTGAGGCCCGGATTGGGACTCGGCTGGTGATGCGGACTGCGCCGCAGTCTGGGAGTCGGCCGCTGCACCATTCTGCGGTTCGGAATTCTGAGAATCGGAGGGTTGCGCCGACTGCGATCCGGACGGTGTCCTGAGCTGCCCGTTGTGCTGCCCCTCTCCCTGCTCCGCATTCGGCGCCTGACTCTCGGGCCCGACCTGACGGTCGGGCTTGGCCGGGGACTGAGCGGCGGTCCGGGGGTTTGGCTGGGTGTCGGCTTGGTCGTGTCCGGCAGAGTCGCCTCGGCGGAAGATGCGGACCCCACCGGTGACGAACCCGCGTTCACGGGGTTTGTCCTTCGCCCCGTTCTTCGCACCATTGCGACCGTTCTGGCCGCGGGCGCCGCTCTCACGGATCTCGCCGGTGTCTGCGGAATCGGGGTCGACCGACTCGGGGAGACCGACGACGCCGACGGCAAATTCGATCGCCGCATGCTCGGGGGTGTGCCGCACGGCGTTGCCGGCAAGGTTGACGATGACCTGGCGGATCTTCGATTCGGATCCGCGGATCATCGGCACGGGTTGGGCATCCTCACCGTCGAGTCCGATGAAGCTGATATCGCGGTCCGGGGCCTGTGCCGCGGCATCGGCGGCGGCATCGCGGACGACCTTGTGCAGATCGACCGGACCGATCTCGGCGGCACGCTGCTCGTCGAGCCTGGCCAGGACGACGAGATCGTCGACGAGGACGCCCATGCGCTTGGCCTCGGACTCCATCCGCTCCATCGCATTGGCCACGTCCTCGGACTTCGTGATCGCACCCTGCCGGTACAGCTCCGCATAACCGCGGATCGTGACCAGAGGCGTGCGCAGCTCGTGCGAGGCGTCGGAGACGAACTGGCGGATGCGCTTCTCCGAGCGGGTCTGCCCGTCGAAGGAGTCCTCGATGCGTCCAAGCATCGTATTCAGCGCCGCCGACAGCCGCCCGAGCTCGGTGTTGCGCGGATAGCTGGGCACACGTTGGGACAGGTCGCCGGCGGCGATGCGGGAGGCGGTCTTCTCGATATCGCGCAGCGGCCGGAACGTGTTGTTGATCGCCCAATAGCCGACTCCGGCGACCATCGCCAGGGCCAACAGGCCGATGCCGATCATCGTGTTCCGGGCCCGCTCGTTGATGTTGTCGACCTCGCGGTCGAAGGGCACCGCGATGGACACGAGCACGTCGGTGTTCTTCACCTTCATCGCTCGTGCTCGCCACTGCGAGCTCGTTCCGGCGACGGTGAAGGGCTCGCCGCCTCGGGAATAGACTTCCTTCTCGTTGATCTTCGGCAGGATCGGATGGTTCTGCGGCTCCGGGGCGACGGGGTCGCGGATCGGATCCCCGTCCGTGTTGTAGAACTGCACATAGAATCCACCCGGCAGGAGGCTCTTGAGCTGATCCCAGGAATTCGAATCGATCGTCGTCGACGACGGCGCATCCTCGGCGTCGTCGTCCCCGGACTGGAGTTCGGCCTTCTGGAACACATCTTGGTAGGCCTGCTTCGCCAGGGTCTCGGAGGCGCTGATGAGTCGTTCATCGGTGCGCTGGACGAGGCTGTCGCGCAGGTTCTCCAACACCCAAGCGCTCGTCCCCGTGAGGACGAGCAGCATGAGCAGCATCATGATGGCCAGCAGCTTGGTGGTCAGAGACCATTCTTCCCAGAAGCCGGGACGGGAGGGACGGGATTCTATTGCCACGTATGTAATCTATCGTCCTTGCATGGACGACTACTTGGATTCCGGTGTGCGCAGCATGTAGCCGACCCCGCGCTTGGTCTGGATCATCGGCGTCCACTCCATCTCGACGGGGTGGCCGGCGGCATCCGTCTCCGGGGTGACGTCGATCTTGCGGCGCAGGTAGGAGATATAGGACTCCACGATTCCGGTGTCTCCGCCGAAGTCGTATTCCCACACGTGGTCGAGGATCTGCGACTTCGACAGCACGCGGTTCGTATTCAGCATGAGGTAGCGCAGCAGCTTGAACTCGGTGGGGGAGAGGTCGATGAGGATGCCGGAGCGGCGGACCTCGTGGGTATCGTCGTCGAGTTCGAGGTCGCCTGCCACGATGACGGCGTTCTCCTCGTCTTCGAGGTTGCGGGTGCGGCGGAGGACGGCGCGGATGCGGGCGACGACCTCTTCGAGGCTGAAGGGCTTCGTCACATAGTCGTCACCGCCGACGGTCAGGCCGGTGATCTTGTCCGAGGTGTCGTCGCGGGCGGTGAGGAACACGACGGGGGCGTTCATCCCGATCTGGCGCAGACGGCGGGTGACGGTGAAGCCGTCCATGTCCGGGAGCATGACGTCGAGGACGAGGAGGTCGACCTCGGTCTGCTCGGCCAGGCGCAGCGCCTCGGCGCCGTTTGCGGCAGAGACGACGTCGAAGCCGGCGAAGCGGAGACTGGTGGACAGGAGTTCGCGGATATTGGGCTCATCATCGACAACGAGCAGGGTGGCTTCGATGTCGGTGTCGTTCTGTGCTGTAGTCATGGCTCCAGTCTGAGACCCATTTCTGGGAGTGGGCTGGAGGTCAGCTGAATGCGAATGTGTCATGCGTCACTGGAGAACTCTCAGGAAAGTCCTTTTGGGTCCTGGGTCGGGCATTCGTTCTCAGGAACGAAAGCGCGATTTCAGTGAAAGATGTGGCTGTGACCAGCTTGCGTTCAGAAATGCTCGCCGACGCGGCGGTGGGTGGATGGGTTCAGCTCACAGTGGGCGCGGCGGGCGGGGTCCGGGAGGCATCGGGAAGACGGTGCCCGACCGGGATGTCGGATTCTCGCGGATCTCACGAGGTGGGCGGAGGTCGAAGAGCTGCTGGGTGACGGCGAAACGCCGAACCCGCTCAGGGCGTTGGCGGTCATAGACCACCTGGCCGACAGTGCCCCGCATCGACGGGTCCTGCTGGACGAGGTGACGGGCCCAGCGGTCCCTGCCGTTGTTGTCGACGAAATGAACAACGGTCAGGGTTGGGCCCCTCGACTGGGCCTGTGCCGAGTAGTCGATGACTCTTCCCTCTGCGAGGGCGACATTGGGGTGGGGTGGGCGGTCGAGGATCGGATAACGGGCCTTGCGGAATGCGAGCAGGGAGACGGCGATGAGTCCGACACCGGCGGCGATCGCAACCACCCACCAGACGGGAGCCGCGTCCGTCATGGCTGGAGCGAAGCCGAGGCCGAGCCCGCCGCCGGATCCGAGCGCTGCCAGTTGGTATCGGAAAAAGCGAGAGAGGCTGCCGCCGGTGCGGAAGCGGCCGAGGGCTGCGAGCACGAGCAGAAAACTGGCGGTGACAGAGGCGATGGCCACAATGACCGCGATGGCGCTGAAGAGCGTCTTTTCGCTCAGCAATCCTCCGGGGCCCGCAGGAAGCAAAGCCAGCGCCGCAATGGCGAACCCAGATGTCAGCGTGACGGACATGGTGATGATGCCTGCTAGGCCGGCGGCGAGCTTGCGTCCGGCGGTGATGTGCAAGGGCTGAAGTGACATGGGCGGCTCCTCGGGTCAGTTGTGGGAGTCGGCGTCGGAATGGCGGGCGCGGAACGCCGCAACATGAGTGCGGGTGGCGCAGCTGCCGGTATCGCAGAAGCGCTTCGAACGATTGCGGCTGAAGTCGGCGAGGTAGGCGCGGCAGTCCTCGGCGGCGCAGCGCCCGAGCCGGTCGAGGTCGCCGGAGCGGATGAGGTCGATGAGGACCAGGGCGACATCGGCGGCAACTCGATCCGCGAGGCTGGCTTGAGCGCCGGTGGCGTGCAGGTGCCAGTCCCAGTTGTCATGTTTGACCAATTGCGGCACGGAACCCGAGTCGCTCAGTGTGAGATTGATCTCATCGACGACCGCGACCGCCCCCGCTTCGACCTCATCATCCGTCTCGGCGTCGATGCTCGCGTCCAGTGCTGCGGCGAATCTGCGGCGCAGCTCCAGGGTCTCGTCGACGTCGCTTCTGGTGGCGGTCAAGGGTCCGGAGAAGTCGTGCCGGGCCGCAAATTCGCGGAGTTTTGCGGTTGTCGTCAGCTCGTCGCCGCCGTCCGTGATGTCACCGGAGGTGTTGAGCAGGTCGACGAGCATCGTGAGGTTCGCGCGAATGTCGTAGATGAAAGCCATGGTGAATAACATTCTGCCACAGGATGTAAGGACCAAAATGCACTTGACCCATTTCAATTTCAGGGCCGATACTGAAACCGGCAGCCATCGGAGCGCCTCGGCGAGGGGAACCGGCAATCGTCGGACCGCCTCGGCGAGGGGATGATCCGCCACCGCAACATCCACTCAGCGTCGCTCCACCGACTCAACACCGCACCACCACCTCGGGGACGTCTGTCCTTGTACGCCACTCAACGTTTCACCACATCAGGAGGTCAGGAATGAATCGCACCGTCATCGCAGGGTTCCTGCTCACTCTTGCCTCCGCGTTCTTCTTCGCGGTGTCGGGGCCGATCGCGAAGACGATGTATGCGATCGGGTGGACGCCCGGCGCGGTGGTGCTCATCCGCTTGGCCGGATCCGCAGTCCTGCTGCTCATCCCCACCCTCATCGCCCTGCGCGGACGCTGGGGCGAAGTGCTCACGCACTGGCGCACCGTCGTCACCTACGGCCTGGTCTCGATGGCCGGCGTTCAGGGGTTCTACTTCGTCGCCGTCGAACACCTCACCGTGGCCGTGGCGCTGCTGCTGGAGATGACCGCGCCGATGCTCATCGTCTTCTGGATCTGGGCGCGGACCCGGACCCGGCCGGCGACCGTGACATTCATCGGTGTCATCGTCTCCATGATCGGCCTCCTGCTCGTGCTCAATCTGCGCGGATCGTCGATCAGCATCTTCGGCGTGGTCATGGCCATGGCTGCCGCGGTCTGCCTGGCCAGCTACTTCCTCGTCTCTGCGAAGGACACGATCACGATCCCGCCGGTGGCGCTGACCGGTCTGGGCATGGGCATCGGGGCGCTGGCGATGTCGGCCATCGTGCTCGCCGGCATCATGCCGTGGAACGCGGTGACGGCGGATGTCGACTTCGGCGGGGTGCCGATGTCGTGGGTCGTGCCGATGGCGATGATCGTCGTCTTCACGGTCGGCGCCTACATCACCGGGATCCTCGGTCTGCGCTATGTCGGGGCGACGGTCGGATCGTTCGTCAACCTCGTCGAGGTCCCGTTCTCCGTCATCGTCGCCTGGCTGGTTCTCTTCGAGATGCCCGCCCCGATCCAGCTCTTCGGCGGAGTCTTCATCCTCGGCGGCGTCGGCTTCATCAAGTGGGGCGAGTCCCGCCTGGCACGCCGCGTCGCCCGCCGCGAGGTAGTCGCCAAGTCCGACGCAAACACAACTTCCCTAATTACTACCTGACGGCGGCTCAGCAACCTGGCGCCAGGTTGCTGAGCCGCCGTCAGGTAGCAATTGAGGGGAGTGTCAGCGGACTTCGATGCTGTAGCTGTAGCCCTGCTCGGTGAGGAAGCGGCGGCGCTGAGCGGCAAAATGCTCATCGACGGTATCGGCGGCGACGACCGTGTAGAACGTGGCCGAACCCTGGTCTTCCTTCGGACGCAGAATCCGTCCGAGGCGCTGGGCCTCCTCCTGCCGGGACCCGAAGGCTCCGGAGACCTGGATCGCCACCGAGGCGGCCGGCAGATCGACGGAGAAGTTCGCGACCTTCGAGACCACAAGCACGGGAATCTCCCCGGACCGGAACTCGCGGAAGAGCTCCTGGCGCACCGATTCCGGGGTCTGCCCGGTGAGCACGGGCGCACCGAGTTCGGCTCCGATCTCCTCGAGCTGATCGAGATACTGACCGATGACGAGGATCTGCGCATCCGGATGATCGGCGACGAGTTCGGAGACGATCGGCAGCTTCGCATCCGATGTCGCGGCCAGCCGGTATCGGTCCTCGCCGTCGGCGCGGGCATACGCGGTTCGGGTTCCGCCGTCGAGGCGGACGCGGACTTCATGACAGGAGGCCGAGGCGATATACCCGAGCCGTTCGAGTTCCTTCCACGGCACTTCGTACTGCTTGGGTCCGATGAGGGAGAACACCTCGTCCTCGCGTCCGTCCTCACGCACCAGCGTCGCGGTCAGGCCGAGGCGACGACGTGCCTGGAGGCTTGCGGTCAGCCGGAAGATCGGTGCTGGCAAGAGGTGCACCTCGTCGTAGATGACCAGGCCCCAGTCCTTGGCATCGAGGAGTTCAAGGTGGAGGTACGAGCCCTTCCTCCGGGTGGTGAGCACCTGGTAGGTGGCGATGGTGATCGGGCGGATTTCCTTCGTCGATCCCGAATATTCGCCGACTTCGTCTTCGGTCAGGGTGGTGCGGCGCAGGATCTCGTCCTTCCACTGCTTCGCCGAGACCGAGTTCGTCACGAGGATGAGCGTCGTCGTCTGCACCCGCGACATGGTGGCCACACCGACGACTGTCTTCCCGGCACCGCACGGCAGAACGACGACCCCGGACTCACCGGACAGCGACTGGTCGATCGCCTGCCTCTGGTAGTCGCGCAGGTGCCATTGACCGCCGTGGGCATCATCGGACAGTGAGATCTCGTGGGCTTCGCCGTCGACATAGCCGGCGTGGTCGGACACCGGGTGTCCCAGTTGCAGCAGTGCGTGTTTCAGCTCACCACGTTCGGAAGGATGGACGAGGACGGATTCGGCATCGATGCGTTTGCCGAACTTGCCGACGAGATCGGGCTGACCGACAAGCTCATCGAGCAGTCCCGTCTCCGTTGACGTCAGGGTCAGACCGTGGATCGGATGGTCGATGAGCGTGAGCACACCGAAACGGTCCATGATGTCGACGATGTCGACGAGGAGTTCGTGCGGGACCGGGTACTTCGCGAATTCGAGGAGCACGTCGACGACGGATTCGGCATCATGGCCGCTGGCGCGAGCGTTCCACAGCCCCAGCGGAGTGATCTCATAGGTGTGGATGTACTCCGGGGTCCGCGACAGCTGCGCGAACGGGGCGATCGCCACGGCCGCCTCGACGGCCAGGGGATGTCCCGATTCCAGCAGCACAGTCCGATCGGACTGCACGATCAACGGACCATTCATTCAATACTTCCCTTCCCGAAGTGTGATGACACCAGAGGACACAACACGTCCATCACCCCGATTGTTCCCGCTCCGAGCTACCTGTCGGGGGCGCAGCAACCTGGCGCCAGGTAGCTGGGACGCCGTCAGGTAGCAATTAGGGGGAGGGGTCGACGGAGACGATGCGGGCGACGGACAGGGAGGCCTCGGCGCCGGTGGTCGTCACCACTCCGCGGACGCGGCCGGCGTTGAGGGTGGCCGGCAGCATCTCGATCGTCCGTTCCTTGCCGTGGGAATCCGCGATCCGAATGAGCACGCGACGCTTCGCCTCCGCCGCTTCCCGCAGCCGATCCATATGCCCCAAAGGCTCATCCGTGCTCACCTGGGCGGCCGCCGCCGGTGCGGACCGCAGGATCCGAATATATTCGCCGAGGTGGCCGTCACTGACCCGCGGACGTCGCCTCACGCTGACCTCGGGTTCCGATTCGGTGATCACCCGGCGTTTGCGCACGGGTCCGGCCGCCGCATGCAGCAGAGCATGGTGATCCCCGGCCTCGAGCAGGTGCATCGTTCGCTCCGGGCCCAGCTGAGCGATCGCCACGGTCGGAGCCAGACGTTCGAGACCGGCCGGCATCATGGCCTGATCGGAGAGGATGACATCGAGGTCGACCGGGTCGTCGACGATGAGCACCGCCCTGGCACCTGCCACCCGCACTCGACGCAGCTTCGAAGCCGTGTTCTGCACGAGGAACTCCAGCGTCGACGGCAGCTCTTCGGCACTGATCTCGGCGAGTTCGGCCAACGCCTCCTCCGGGGTGAGCCCGGCCTGCATCGTGTCCTCGATGGTCTCGGCGTCGATGCGGTAGACGGTGCCCTGACCGCGGGCCTCGACGACGGCGTACTTGCGCAGAATATGGTGGACCCGCGGTTCGATCGGTCCGGTGGCCACGGCGGTGAGATCGGACTGGATGAGCACTGTGTCGACCTCGGCCCCCAGCCCCTCGGTGACTGCGGCGATGACATCCCCGGGCACGGTCAGGGCCTCGACGGACACGCCCAGGGGCAGGATCGAGGGGTCCTGCTCGGCATGCTCGGCCATCGCCCGATCCAGTCCGGCGGCCAGTCGGAGTCCGAACCGGCTCGGGCCGAAATGATCCGGCTCCTGCAGCGGAGTCGTCGCCAACCCGAAGCTCACACAGGTGTGGAGAACGGCCTCGGTCATTGCGAATTCGTGCGCCGGCAGCAGCGGATGCCGACGCAGCACCTCGGCATGGATCCACCCGGCCGACCGTGCCGAGCCCAGACCGATGTCGTGGAGGACGGAGAGCACGGCGAAGCGAAGGAGCGGCATCGCCGGCACCGACAGCCCGTACCCTTTGAACAGGGACTTCTTCGGGGTGGCGAGCACGGTGAGGCGTTCGTTCTCGCTCGTCCCCGCCGCCAGCTGCGTGACGTCGAGCAGTTCGCGCAGCCATGCCCCGACTAGTGCCGCCCACAGTTCGGCACGGTCTCCGGCGAGGGCGGAATCGGCGTCATCGGCGGCCGTCCATTGCGGATCGAGGGCATCGTCGAGGACTCCGATGAGGTGCAGCGACTTCGCCGCCTGCAGCAGGGTGATCGTCTGCTCGAGTCCCAGTTCGAGGGTGCGGGCGAGTCGGGAGACGTCCCGTTTCGAGATGCCGCCGCTGGTCAGCCGGGAGATCGGGGAGGCGGCGAGTTCATCGACGAGTCCGCGCAGGGACGAGATCCCCTCGGCCACGGCGGCCTGTTCGCTGTTGTGGATGAGCGGCTGGCCGATCGTGGCCGTGGACGAATCGATCGCGGACCCGTCGATCTGCCACGGGTAGGCCCGGGCGGATTCGGCCGCCGAAGTCGGCAGCAGGGTGATGGCCTCGGACTGGATCCGCCAGTTCCCATCCCCACCTGCCGGCCATGCCAGGCCGAGGTCGCGCAGTCGGGGCAGGGCCGCCTCGGCGAGGGCGGGATCGATATGCGGATTGCCCGTGATCTTGATCTCCGGCGTCGTCCGGGCCGCCTTGGCCAAGGCGATGAAGACCTCGAGCGACTGCGCATCGAGAGCTTCGATGCCGCGGGAGACCCCGATGCGCGAGGACGCGGCCGCGGCCAGCGCCGCCATCGTCGGGGACTCGGGTTGGAGGAGGTCGCGACGGGTCCGGACGAAGGACTCGAAGTCGGCATCTGCACTGTGGGACAGCCACTGGCTGAAGGTCATTGACATCGCAGATCAGTCTATCGCGAGGGGTACAATGGAGGTGCAGAGAAGGATCAGAGATCGGACGGAAGGACGCGCATTGTCAGCCACTCGAGTCGACACGACCATCGTCGTCGCCGCGGTTGCCGCCGCAGCCATCGGGGCGCTCGGCCTCATCGGCGTCCTCGGCCAGGCCTGGATGGGACTCACCCCCAGTCCGCTGCTGACCTACCTGCCCATGATCCTCGTGCCCATCGCCGTCATCCTCGCCTGCGTGGCCATGATCCGAGCCGCCATCCGACGCAGACAGACCGGGGTGGGCCACCGCTGAAACCATCACTCATGCCTCACCCCGCAGGTTCGGGTACGGGCATGAGTCCCACCCGCACAGTGTGATCGAAGGGCGCGGATCCCCACCTCGCCGAGGCGGCCGACCACCCAGTTGTGCACGCACCCGTGATCTCCCGCCGCCGACTAGGCGCTCGCCGCCACCGTGCACGTGACCTTCACAGATCGGTGAGAGTCAGGGATCATAGCGCCGATTCGATGCCCTCGGTCCCGCAGCCGGCATGGTCCGACCGACGGCGATGAGGACGAACGAGCACAGCGACCACACCACCCGACCAGCTTCCCGGCCGCGGAATCCGACTCCGCAGCCGACCGACACACAGCCCGCACCTGCGGGCACCGTACGATCAGCCCGCCTCAGCGGGTACGAACAGACAGAAAGGACATCATGCCCACCGGACGCGTGAAATGGTTCGATGCCGACAAGGGCTTCGGCTTCGTCATCGCCGAGGACGGCTCGCAGGCCTTCCTCCATTCCTCCGTGCTGCCCGAGGGAGTCGAAGTCACCAAGGGCACCCGGCTCGAATACGATGTCGTCGATTCCCGCCGCGGAGCGCAGGTGCTCAAGGCCCGCCCGATCACCACTCCCGGCAAAGTCGCCAAGGCCCGCCGACGTCCGGCCGTGGACATGGCAGTTATGGTTGAAGATGTCATCAAAGTTTTGGATGACCTCAACAACGGACTGCAGCACGGCCGTTACCCGGACCCCACCCATGGGAACAAGGTCGCCAGCCTGCTGCGGGCGATTGCCGACGATTTGGAGTCCTGATGTCATCACTGTTCAGTGATTGGCTGGCCCGGCAGACCGCCGCGCCCGCCGAGAACGACGCCGAACAGACCACCGAGGCGGCCCCGGGCAGCGATGCGCCCGCCGCTGCGGGCGAATCGACCGCCGCTGGAAGTGCGGTCGCCGCGGATTCCGGCACGGCCGCCTCGGCGAAGGCATCGAAGACTGGTCGTCCGCGATCGGGCACGGAGAAGGTCGTCCTCGACACCCAGCTGGCCGCGGCGATCGACATCGCCCGCACCGCCATCACCGAGGTGGCCGGCACTGCCGTCGTCGGCGAACACCTGGGCGCGGTGGCCGAGGCGACCCGCCTCGTCACCCACTACTTCGTGTGCACCGACCCGACCTACCGCGGTTGGCGGTGGGTGGCCGTGCTCGCCCGCGCTCCGCGCGCGAAGAAGGTCACGGTCTGCGAAACCGCGCTGCTGCCCGGTCCCGATGCTCTCGTCGCCCCCGAATGGGTGCCGTGGGAGGAACGACTCGAACCCGGCGATATGGGCCCGCGGGACACCCTGCCGAAGCTCGACCAGGACCCGAACCTGCAGCCGGGCTTCCAACAGACCGAGGACAACTCGGCGGACAACATCGACCAGATCCAGAACTTCGAATTCGGTCTCGGTCGTGAACGCGTGCTCTCCTCCGACGGGCTGAGCGCGGCCGCGAGCCGATGGTCGGAATCCGATGCCGGACCCGACAGCGAGTTCGCCTCACGCGCGGCCGGACACTGCGGCAGCTGCGGCTACCTCATGCCGATCGCCGGATCGCTGCGCCAGAAGTTCGGGGTCTGCGCCAATGCGTGGTCGCCGTTCGACGGTCGCGTGGTCGGACTCGAATCCGGATGCGGTGCGCATTCGGAGACCGATGTGAGACGGCCGAACAACGAGCCTGCTGAAGCCGTCGTCGACGACTACTCCGGCGAGCTCGAGTTCCAGGAGGGCTGAACCACTCGATGTCCCAGATGTTCCGGTCGCTGTCGGAGCCGAACTACCGGCACTGGTTCGCCGGTGCCCTGATCTCCAACACCGGGACATGGATGCAGCGCACGGCGCAGGACTGGATCGTCCTGACCATGCTCACGGACAACAACGCTTCGGCGCTCGGCCTCACCATGGCGCTGCAGCTGGGACCGCAGCTGATCATGTTCCCGTTCGCGGGAAACCTCGTCGACAAGTTCGACAAACGGCGTCTGCTCATGGTCACTCAGGCGCTGCTGGGATTCATCGGACTCGTCCTCTTCGTCCTCACCATCACCGACGTCATCGTCCTCTGGCACGTCTACGTACTTGCGTTCACGCTCGGGATGCTCACGACCCTGGACAACCCGGCCAGGCAGGCCTTCGTCTCCGAACTCGTCGGTGAGAAGCTGCTGCCGAACGCCGTCAGCCTCAACTCGGCGTCCTTCAACGGCGCACGCATGATCGGACCCGCCGTGGCCGGTGTGCTCACCGCCGTCATCGGCCCCGGTCCCGTCTTCCTCATCAGCGGCCTCGGCTTCGCAGCGACGCTCACGGTGCTCCTCCGGCTCGACAAGTCGAAGCTGCATCCTTCCGGTCGACGCGGCAAGGGCGGAGTCCTCGGCGGACTGAAATATCTGCGCAGACGCCCGGACATCACGGTCGTGCTCGTTGTGCTGTTCATCGTCGCGACCTTCGGATTCAACTTCAACATCTACACGGCGACGATGGCGAAGATCGAGTTCGGCAAGGACGCCAGCGGCTTCGGTCTGCTCAACTCCGTCATGGCCATCGGGTCCGTGACCGGGGCACTCGCCTCGGCCAGGCGGGAGAAGCCCCGCCTGCGCTTCATCTTCGGCGCCGCCGGCGGATTCGGTATCGCCGTCGGCGTGGCATCGCTGATGCCCAACTACTATCTCTTCGCCGCCTCGCTGATGTTCGTCGGCTTCGCATCGCTGACGATGATGACTTCGGCGAACGCCTATGTGCAGACGACCACCGCGCCGAACTACCGCGGTCGAGTCATGGCCATCTACGCGGCCGTCGTCATGGGCGGCACCCCGATCGGGGCACCGCTGGCCGGCTGGGTCGCCGATGCCTTCGGGCCGCGGATGGCACTCGTCGTCGGAGCCGCCTCGGGGATCATCGCCTTCGCGGTGGGGCTGCTGTGGATGATCACGGCCAAGGATCTGCGCCTCCACCGGGACCCGAAGTCGCGGATCCGGCTGCACATGAGCTATCAGGGCAGGCCACCGGGCGGCACCGGGCACTGACGAGCTCGAGCGAGATTCCGCACTCGGCGGGCCCGGAGGTTCGTGTCATAGAATTTCGGTCGACCGCCTCGGCGAGGGATTCGAGGGTCGCCCAAAGGAAACGGACGGACTGTGACAACTGACATCATCACCTCGGCGCTCGTGGGCCTGGCGATCCTCGTCGGCTGCCTGGGCATCATCGTGCCGGTGCTTCCCGGGTCGATCCTCATCGCCATCGCGGTGCTCGTCTGGGCGATCATCATCGGCGGACCGGCCGCGTGGATCATCTTCGCCATCGTCGCGGTGTTCGTCGCTGCCGGAATGAGCGCCTCACTCGTGCTCACCGGTCGCAAACTCAAGTCCATGCAGGTGCCGAACTCCTCGGTGCTGCTGGGCGGGGTGCTCGCCATCATCGGCTTCTTCGTCATCCCCGTGCTCGGCCTGCCCATCGGCTTCGTCGGCGGCCTCTACCTCGCCGTGTATGCCCGCCTCAAGGACGGGAAGACGGCGTGGAACTCCAGCTGGGAATCGATCAAGGCGATCGGCCTCGGCGCTGCCATCGAGTTCATCCTCGCCATGCTCGCCGCCATCACCTTCGGCATCGGCGTGCTCATCCACTTCTTCGGCTGAGGGCAGCTGGGACCCTTCACTATCACCGGCAGAGCACCGCTCACGGAGCCAGGTGGGCGATCTCCGGTGCTTCTTCGCCGAGGATCAGTCTGGCCACACCATCGCCGATGAGTGGGCCCATCGTGAGTCCGCCGGCGCCGAATCCCGAAGCCAGCCACAGTCCGTCCGCGCCCTGCACCGCACCCGCGTACGGCAGTGCCCCCTCGCGCGTCGACATGGGGCGCACTCCGACGCGGGTCTCGAGAACGGTAGCCTGTGCGAGGCCCGGGGCGATCCGCAGCGCGTCGTCGAGGACCTGCTGCGTTCCGGCGGCAGTGGCGCGGACGTCGAAGCCGACCCCGTCCTCCCTGGTGGCGCCTGCGACGATGCGGCCTCCGTCGAAGGGTGTGATGTAGTGATGGTCGAGAGGGTGAATCGTCGGCCACGGCGATGTGTTGACTCCGCGCAGCTCCAGATGGAGCAGCTGACCACGTTGAGGGACGATCCCCACAGCGTGGCCGAGTCGTCCGAGGAGCTCGGCACTCCGCGCCCCACCTGCGATGACGAGGGCGTCGAAGTCCTCCGTCGCCGAGGTGGTGCGTACCGACCATGTGCCCGCGCTCGATGCGGTGACATCCTGTGCAGAATCTGCGACCGTTCTGGCGCCATGCAGGCGCGCTCCGGTGAGGATCGCATCGCGCAGAACCCGCCCGTCGACACGGCCGCCTCCGGTGATGAGGAGTCCGGTCATGTCCGGAGCGATCGGCGGAAAGATCTCGCGAAGCTCCGCAGCATCGAGGTCATGGACCTCGCCCGCGACGGTCCCCGCGGGCGCGACACGAGAACGGATGGTCGCAGCCGCCTCGGCGAGGGTCCCCGGGTCGTTGTTGACGACGAGGGCACCGGACCTGCGATAGCCGAGGTCGGGGATGCCGAGCGTACGCAGCGCCTCGAGGAACGCCGGATAGAAGTTCCCTCCCGCCGCGTACGTCTCGTAGTAGGCACCGGTGCTCGTCGACACCCATGGTGCGATGATCCCCGCGCTGGCAGCTGTCGCCTGCCCGGCCATGGCATCGTCGACGATGGTGACGTCGACCCCGCGGGAGGCGAGGCCGAAGGCAACACTGGCCCCGGCGATTCCGCTGCCGATGATGCCGACGCGGGCGGAGCTGTCGACGGTGTGTGCAGGCATGTCGGTCGCGTTACTTGAGAGCGTCGACGACGAAGTCGATGCAGCTCAGCAGTGCCCGCACATCGTCGGGGTCGACGGAGACGAAGGTCGCGATGCGCAGCTGATTGCGGCCGAGCTTGCGGTAGGGCTCCACGTCGACGACGCCGTTCGCCCGCAGCACCTTGGCCACGGCCGCAGCATCCACCGACTCATCGAAGTCGACGGTGGCGACGACCGATGAGCGGTCGGCCGGCTCGGCGACATAGGGGTGGGCCGCCTCGGCGGATTCAGCCCAGTCGTAGACGAGCCCGGAGGACTCCGCGGTCCGCTCGGCCGCCCACGACAGTCCGCCGTTGCCGTTGATCCACTCGATCTGCTCGGCGAGCAGCAGCAGGGTCGCCACCGCCGGGGTGTTGTAGGTCTGGTCCTTGGCCGAGTTCTCGATCGCGGTGACCAGAGCGAGCGAGGTCGGGATCCAGCGCCCGGAGTCCTTGATCTCCTGCGCGCGGGCGATCGCTCGCGGCGACATGATCGCCACCCACAGGCCGCCGTCGGAGCCCATGTTCTTCTGCGGGGCGAAGTAATAGACGTCGGTCTCGGCGATGTCGACGGCCAGCCCGCCCGCTCCGGAGGTGGCGTCGATGACGACGAGGGCATCCTCGGCGATCCCGGCCGGACGTGCGATTCGGGTGGCGACGCCGGTCGACGTCTCATTGTGGGGCCAGGCGAAGACGTCGGCGGCGTTCTCGCCGGTGGCCGCCTCGGCGGGGGAGTTCACAAGACCAGCAGCAGCCAGGGCCTCCGGCGACGGGATCGCAGCGGTGCCGGGTTCGGCGCCCAGGATAAGGGAGGACTTCAGGTGTGGGGCGGTGTCGGTGGCCTTTGCGAACTTCTGACCGAACTCGCCAAACGTTGCATGGGCGGCCCGTTCGCGGACGAGGCCGAATGCCGCGACGTCCCAGAACACGGTGGACCCGCCGTTGCCGAGCACCACTTCGTAGCCCTCGGGCAGGCTGAACAGCTCGGCCAGTCCGGAGCGGATGCGGCCGACGAGGTTCTTCACCGGCGCCTGGCGGTGGCTGGTGCCGAGCACCTCGGTCGCGGCCGAGGTCAGCGCCTCGATCTGGGCGGGGCGGATGCGGGCCGGGCCGGACCCGAAGCGTCCGTCGGCGGGCAGGAGGTTCTTCGGGATCTCAATATTCGTCGCAGTCACGCTCGACATTCTACGGCGGGCCCGCCCGGCGCCCGGGACCGGTCCGTCATGTGACGGACGTGCCGCCTCGACATTCCCAGTCTCGACCACACCCGCCGAGGCGGGTCCCGGCTCGATCGCCCCCACCGAGGCGGGACCTGGCTGACTCGTGTCCGTGCCGCGTCGTAGAGTGAAGACATGAGTGAGCCCGTCGATCGTCTCCCGCAGACCCGCAAGTCCTACGACTCAGCCGTCTTCGAACACCCCGACGCAGCACCCCTAGATCTGCTGCGCCGGTGGTACGACGAGGCGGCCGATCATGTCCGCGAACCGAATGCGATGACCGTCTCTACCCTGGATGAATGGGGCCCGAGCTCGCGCATCGTCCTGCTCAAAGGCCTCGACGAACGCGGACTCCTGTTCTTCACCGACTACGACTCCGCGAAGGGCCGGCAGCTGCAGGCGACCCCCGCATCGCCGTGAACTTTCCCTGGCAGGACATGGAACGACAGGTCCGCATCCGCGGCCTCGCCGAGGTGGCCGCCCCCGAGGACTCGGACGCGTACTTCGCCGTGCGCCCCCGTGGATCGCAGATCGGGGCGACCGTGTCCAAGCAGTCCCAACCGGTGACCAGCCGCGAACAGATGCAGGCCGAATACGATGCCGCGACGGCCGAGCTCGAGGGCCAGGACGTTCCGCGGCCCGACCATTGGGGCGGATTCCGCGTGCGCGTCTTCGAGATCGAATTCTGGCAGGGCCAGCAGAACCGGTTCCACGACCGGTGGGTCTTCCGCCGTGCCGACGGCAGCCACGAAGCAGCTGACCTCGACGACTCCTCGGCCTGGGAGGTCGTCCGTCTCTACCCCTGAGGCTCTGCCCTACCCCTGAGGCGCAGCCCCAGGGCACTGGCTTTCCGTGTTGCAGAATGAATCGGCACAGGGTGCCGGCCACCCAGCACAATGGTCACTACATGCGCACCGCAACCGGGCGCAGTCGATGCAAAGGAGCACCCATGACACCCCCAGTAGGCATTACCCAGTACGGACCCGACGCCGTGTTCGACAACCTCATCGGCGGCGCACGGGTGCCCAGTGAGGACCGGTCGACGAATACGAACCCGTCCGATCCTTCCGATGTGATCGGCCGCTACGCCCGCGCGGATGCCGCCACGGTCGCCTCGGCGATCGATACCGCCCGCGCTGCCGCCCCCGCCTGGGCGGACCTCGGCTCACAGCAGCGATTCGCAATCCTCGACAAGGCCGGCAGCCTCATCGCCGAACGCGCCGACGAACTCGGCGATCTGCTCGCCCGGGAAGAGGGCAAACAGCTCGCCGAAGCCAAGGGCGAGGTGCTGCGCGCCTCCCAGATCTTCAAGTTCTTCGCCGGCGAGACCATCCGCAACACCGGTGAGGTTGTCGACTCGGTCCGCCCCGGGCTCATCGCCGAGATGACGCACGAGCCCATCGGCGTCATCGGCATCATCACCCCGTGGAACTTCCCCATCGCCATCCCGGCCTGGAAGATCGCCCCGGCCCTGGCTTTCGGCAATACGATCGTGTTCAAACCGGCCGAACTCGCCCCCGCCAGCGCCTATGCACTCACCGACATCCTCGCCGAGGCGGGACTGCCCGATGGGGTCCTCAACCTCGTCATGGGGCCGGGCTCCGTGGTCGGGGACGCACTGTCCACCTCGGCGAAGGTCGACGCCGTGACTTTCACCGGATCCGTCGCCGTCGGACGGTCCGTCATCGCATCGGCTGCGGCCCACCAGATCAGGGTGCAGTGCGAGATGGGCGGGAAGAATCCGCTCGTCGTGCTCGGCGACGCCGACCTCGAAGCGGCCGCCGAGGCCGCGATCAACGGAGCCTTCTTCTCCACCGGTCAGCGCTGCACCGCGTCCTCCCGCCTCATCGTCACCTCCGATGTGCACGACGAATTCGTCGCGCTGCTCAAGGAGAAGATGGCGGCGCTGACCGTCGGAGACGCCCGCGCCGAGGGCATCGCCATCGGACCCGTGGTCTCCCGGACCCAGCTCGACCAGGACCTCGACTACATCGCCAAGGCGCGAGTCGAAGGCGGGGAGGTCACCGGCGGTGAGCTCGTCGACTCGGACACGGACGGGTACTTCCTCGCCCCCGCGCTCGTCACGGGCACGAAACCGGGCGACACGATCAACGTCGAAGAGGTCTTCGGTCCGGTCGCCTCGGTGATCGAGGTTGCCGACTACAACGAAGCGCTGGCCGTGGCCAATGACACCGAGTTCGGACTGTCCTCGGGCATCTTCACGACCTCCCTGAAATATTCGACCCACTTCAAGCGTTACGCCGAAGCCGGAATGGTCATGGTCAATGCCCCGACGGCAGGAGTGGACTATCATGTCTCCTTCGGCGGACGGAAAGGGTCTAGCTATGGTCCCCGCGAACAGGCTCGGGCGGCACGCGAATTCTTCACAGTGCACAAGACGACCTACACGAATGCGGGCTGAGCAGGTCGGTGCGAATTCTTCCCGAGCGGGCAGATGCACACCCCGGTCGAGCCGTCGGGGGCCGACCGAGGCCGCGTCCGGGACGGGGCGATTCCTCGACTCACGGGATTTGCTGAACGCACGATAGGATTGGGGCAGATCGCAACGGCTGCGAACGGGTTCGCCTGTGCGGGGCGGGGCAGGGTCGGAACGACCCGAAATGGTGACAACGCCTGAAACGGTCGAAACGACCTGAAGACGAAGAGTGGAGTGGCTGGTCAGAAGTGAACGACCTCATTGATACAACCGAGATGTACCTCAAATCGATCATAGAGCTCGAGGAACAGTCGATCGTTCCATTGCGTGCCCGCATCGCCGAGCGCCTGGATCACTCCGGCCCCACCGTGTCACAGACGGTGGCGCGGATGGAGCGCGACGGACTGCTCCACGTCGGCAACGACCGCCATCTCGAGCTCACGCCGGAGGGCCGACGGATCGCCACCGACGTCATGCGCAAGCACCGTCTGGCCGAGCGTCTCCTCTCCGATGTCGTCGGACTCGAATGGGAACTCGTCCACGACGAGGCCTGCCGCTGGGAGCACGTGATGAGCGAGCAGGTCGAGCGCAAGCTGGTGACGCTGCTCTCCGAAACCTCCACCGGGCCCTACGGCAACCCGATCCCCGGACTCGACGTCATCGGCGGCGAAGCCTCGAAGACCACCGACGTCATCGACCTCGCCACGGCAGTCGGCCGGGACGGTGCGAAGAAGCTGACGATCGCCTGGCTGGCCGAACCGCTGCAGGTCGATATCCATCTGCTTCAGCAGTTCCAGGTCGCCGGCGTCCTGCCGGGAAGCGACGTCGAGATCTCACGCAACGGCGAATACATCACCGTGCAGGTGCCCGGCGCGCAGGACGTACTCGACCTGCCGGTCGAGACCGCCTCGCACGTCTTCGCCTACCGAAGCTGAGACGCCCAGAAGCCTCCGCCCGATAGCGACGAGACTGCGTCTCGGTAACGGGACGGGACTGCGTCTCGGTAACCGCAGGACTGTGTCTGGATAACGACGAGACCGAGCAACGGTAACGAAAGAGCGGGTGCCCGAACCCCGATTCGTTACAAATGACTGTGATCTCTGACCCAGGGAGTGGATTTTCCACCCCTGGGTCACGTCGTATAACGAGGAAATGTTACGAATATTCTACGCCGTTTAGGGCCTCTGACCTGCGGTTTTATGGAAAACATCACGGTTCTCCTCCGGTGGTTGTGACAAAAACGTGACAATCAGTCACCGATTGGTTACAGTTGTGGAGGTCGTTCACGCAATGACGACTGCACAGCGAGAACCGAACGCCGCGCTCGCTGTGGGATACCAAGGACCGATAGTGGCGGTTGGCTGAGAGCAGCCAATAGGGACGAGAGGGAAAACGTGGCAACTAAGCAGCATGGCCGCCGCGCCGCCGATGCCAAGGTCAAGACTCCACTGACCGAACTCACTGAACTTCTGAACGCCAACTCAGGCGTCTTCGGCCGTCGTGCAGCAGTTGTCGCTGCCAGCGGTGGTCTGCTGACCGCCGCAGTGATGCCGGCCGCCGGCCAGGGAGCCGACGACCAGAGCAAGGTCTCCGCAGAAGCCGAGACCACCCAGAAGGTCGACTTCGAGAACCAGACCGTCACCATCGGCGACGACTCGAACAGCAAGAAGGACAAGAAGGACGACGAGAAGTCCGATTCCTTCGGTGTCGAGAGCAAGGCCATCACCGCTGAGGCTGCTCCGAAGCCCAAGCCCAAGCCGAAGCCCGCTGAAACCTCCTCCGCTGACTCCGATGAGCCAGCCGGAACCTCCGACGACACCGCCAACAGCGGATCGTCCGACTCGGGCGAGTCCGACTCCAAGGACTCGGGATCCATCGACGGATCCAAGGCCGAGCAGGTCCTCGCCTGGGCGGCCAAGGGCGTCGGAACCCCCTACGTCCTGGGCGGAACCAGCCAGAGCGGCTGGGACTGCTCCGGCTACACCTCGTGGGTCTACAGCCACGTCGGCGTGAACCTGCCCCGCACCTCCGGTGCTCAGAAGGGTGCAGGACAGATCGTCTCGCAGTCCGAAGCCAAGCCCGGTGACCTCATCTGGCACCCCGGCCACGTCGGCATCTACGCCGGTGGCGGACAGATGTACGATGCCGGTTCGCGAGCTCGGGAACCTCGAAGCGCAGCTACAGCTGGATGGGCAACGTCACCTTCATCCGCGTTCTCTGATTCTCTTTCCGAATGCTCCCCGTACGACTCGACGGTCCTCGAGTCGTACGGGGAGCATTCGTATGTCCGGAGACTTCGGGCGCCCGCTGTTCGGCCCTGCAAGCTCGCCGAGGCGACTCATCGGAGCTGTCCAGGTGCCCGTGCTCCCGCGCGCACTTACCAGATTCGGTTAACGGAAACCGAAGTTTCCGTGACGCGAGCCGTATGAATTGGGTCACGGGCGCGCGCGGCGTTACTCTGGAGAAGATTGAGTTCCATAAATGGTGGACACCAAGTGGTGTCAACCGCTGATGCGAAGGAAAGCAGATGGGGCATAGTCGAATAATTCGAATAGCCGCTCCAGTCTCTGGTGCGGAGTACATATCTGTCTCCGTGCCCTCTTTCCCAGGCGTCGTGCCCATGAGCACGGCGCCTTTTGTGTTCCCTGGGGCCGGGGCAGCCGGTTTCGGCCCAGTAGAGAAGAAGATGAGGGGCGAGATATGAAGACTCTCGTGCTGAACGCCGGTTATGAACCGTTGTCGATCGTTCCGTTCACACGAGCCGTGGTGCTCGTGCTGACCGGAAAGGCGACAGTCCTGGCCGCAGAGGACATTCCGGTGAGATCCGAGCACATGAGTCTCGATCAGCCCTCCGTCATCCTGCTCACCCGCTATGTGCGCCCGCCGAGCAACCGCCGCGTCTCGCTCTCCCGTCGCGGAGTCCTGCGGCGGGACGGCCACCGCTGCGCCTACTGCTCGAAACCGGCGTACACCGTCGACCACGTCGTCCCACGGTCCCGCGGAGGAGCCAACACGTGGGAGAATCTCGTCGCGTGCTGCCGCGAATGCAACAATCGCAAGGGCAATCGCACCCTCAGTGAGATCGGATGGAAGCTCAGCTTCCTTCCGCAGGAGCCCCGCCTCGGTCAGCTGTGGATGCGTGGGATCGACAAACCCGTCGAGAAGTGGCGACCATTCCTCGAGTACTCCAGCGCCGCCTGATCGCCGAGGCGGTTCCGGACTCCGGCTTCCACGGCCGAGATTCGGCATCGTCCCAGATAGGGGACGGTGTTGTCCGAATGTTGGTGCAATTCGGATAACGATGTGACATAGGTGAAGTTCTCACCGTCAATGTGCTCTAGGGTGGACGAAACAGAAGTTCGCTTCGACCCAAGGAGCTTGCGATGAGTGAGCAGGATCGCCCACAGAACCCCGACCCGGCCCCGGCCGGTGAGCCCGAAGCCGTCATCGTCGGAATCGACGGTTCGCCGCCGAGCCGCAACGCCCTGGCCTGGGCGATCCAAGAGGCTCGCTCCCTGAACCGTCCGATCCGCCTCGTCGGCGCCTACACCATCCCGAGCGTGGCCGCAGCCGCCATCGACGTGTCCTATGTGCCGATCGACGACAGCTCGATCCGCGCGGCCGTGACGAACACGCTCAAGGAAGCAGCTGCCGAGGTCAAAGCCGCCGGTGTTCCCGTCGAGGCGGTCATCGAGATCGGAGACGCCGCCGGTGTGCTCATCGACGAATCGAAGACCGGCTGCCTCACCGTTGTCGGCTCTCGCGGGCGCGGCGGCTTCGCCGGTCGTCTCCTCGGCACGGTCTCGAGCGCTCTGCCGGCGCACTCCGCGTGCCCGACGGTCGTCGTCCCCTCCTGCTGGGACGATCAGGCCGAGCGCCCCGCGCACCCGACCTCGTCGCGGCCGATCCGACAGGACGGGGTCGATGTCGAAACCCACGACCCGAATGCCGAGTCGATCGAAGGTCTGCGCTTCGACGGGAAGGTCGTCGTCGGCGTCGACTCGCTCGGCGCCGAATCCCCGGCGCTGTGGAAGGCGGCCCGACTGGCTGTGCGCCGTGGCTCACCGCTGCACATCGTCGCCGTGATCACCACAACGGTCATCGGTCCCGAGTGGCTGCCGAGCACCGCCGATCTCGAACGCCTCGTCAACGAGGGTGCGGACAAGCTCGTCGTCGCCAAGCAGCGCCTGGCCGAGGAGTTCCCCGATCTCGACGTCACGTGGACGCTATTTGACGGCCAGCCCGCCGAGGTGCTCGTCCGCGCCTCTGACACGGCCGAAGTGCTCGTCATCGGATCGCGGGGCCGCGGTGGATTCGCCGGGCTCCTGCTCGGTTCGACCTCGCAGTCGGTGCTGCCGTACTCGCAGTGCCCGACGATGGTCGTCCGCGTCGCCCGTGATCACGGGCGACGCAAGACCAACGAGGCCTCGGCAGAGCCTGGCCTCTAGAACCGTCCTGAGTCCGAGAACCCCGATCACGAGGCTCGAATCCTTCAGGCCGGAAGACGATCACCGAGGCGGCCGATCGATACGATCGGCCGCCTCGGTGATGGTGGGTCTGGGCGACATCGGCAAGTGGAACTTGCTCAGTCAGGTGGTTCCGGCGCCCCCGGGCAGATTCGAACTGCCGACACCCGCTTTAGGAGAGCGGTGCTCTATCCCCTGAGCTACGGGGGCCAGGTGGTCGTCCTCAACCACGAACACCCAGTGTAGCGTAGAAGAAACCTCACTGTTCCACGGTGTGCCAGCACCTATTATGGACAGATTCTCGTTAGGGTCGAATTGTGTCGGATTCCGTTAGAGACGAACAGTTCCCAGAACTCGGAGATGTCTTCGCCGAGTGGAAGAAGCAGGCTGCCCATCTGGGCGGTCGCGACACCATGCTTCATTTCCGGGACTCGCGTGACGGCAGCATCGACCTCTCCGGCGCCCACCCCTCCGGCCTGGCGCAGCTGCTGGCCGGTCGCGCCACTCGACTCTCCAGCCTCATCCGCGACCACGACATCCTCACGGATGCCCGCCGGCGTGCGAAATCCATCCGGTCGAAGGCAGAGCAGCTCGACAACGAACGCGGCATCCGCACCGCTCACCTGGCGCTCGGATTCGCTTCGTGGACGGAAAAGGACGCGAAGTTCAAGTTCAACGCCCCCGTCGTCATGCGCCACATCACACTGGTGCCTCGCGGGTCCCGCGTCGAGGACTACGAGATCGTGCTCGACAACGAGATCACGATCAACCCCGCACTCGTCCAGCACCTGCGCGAGGAATACGACCTCGACGTGCCCGTCGACGAATGGGTCGACGCGACCGGTGGACCGCACGGATTCGATCCGGGTCCGGCTCTCGACCGTCTGCGCGATCTGGGGCAGAACGTGCCCGGTCTGCGGATCAACCACCGCCTGATCATCTCGACGTTCGCGAACATCGCGAGCCCGTTCTCCACCGACTACCTGCCTACCCAACACCCCGTTCTGCGTGCGCTGGCCGGCGACGAGGACGTGCGCGCCTCCCTCGGTGGGCCTTCGTATGTGCCGCAGCCGGGTGTCCTCCCGGACGAGAAGATCGCTGCGGCAGAGAAGGCCGAAGCCGAGCAGAAGCGAGCCGAAGCCAAGAGGGTCGCCGGTGTTGTTGAGGCGGAGACCGCCGCCGAGTCCGACGACAAAGACACCGAACCCGCAGGCGATGAGAAGCCAGCACCTGAAGCGACCTCCGCGGACGCAGTGAAGTCCGGAGCCGAGACGAAGACTGCGGAAACGGCAGAGAGCGACACCGCCGAGGATGCTGTTGAGTCCGCTGATGAGTCGGCGACCGGCGGCGAGAAGACCGGTGATAAGTCTGCGCCAGAGAAGCCTTCGTCCGCGAAGTCTTCGTCCGAGGCAGCTGCCGGTACAGCTGCCGCAGCGGAGGCGGATGACGATGAGGACTACGGTCAGCCGACCGTGCCGATCACCGACGAACCACTGGGCGCCGCGAAGCCGGTCACTGCCGCCGATTCGGCCGATGACACGACCACAGTCGACGAGAAGACGTCGACCGACGCTGAAGCCGTATCGGCGACCAAGTCTGAGAAGACAGCACCCGAAGCTGAAGCCGACGGCGAGGACGTCGTACCGGCTGCGCTTCAGGAGCCGATCACCCCGCTTCCGGATCGGAAGCCGCAGGAAGAATTCCTCGTCATCGATGTCGACGGTGACCAGCAGGCCGTCGTCGACGCTGCCGTGTCCGGTCACTCCGTCGTCGTCGACACCCCGCCCGGAACCGGTGCCACTCAGGTTGCCGTCGCTGTGGCCACCACACTGGCACACACCGGCAAGAGCGTGCTCTTCCTCGCGCAGACCTCCGATGCGCTCGACGATTTCTCCGCCCGCCTCGGCGAGGTCGGACTCTCCGACTTCGCTGTCGACACCCGCGCCGGCTCGGAAGACATCCGCAAACAGCTCATCGGTCTCATCGCCTCGGCAGAGAAATCCGAACGCCCGGACCTCTCCCACCTGCTGACCGAACTCAACGAACAGCGGGCGACCCTGGCCGACCATGTCTCCTCCCTGCACCGCCGGCGCAAGCCGTGGGACGTCTCCGTCTACGAAACCATGCAGCACCTCGCCGAACTGACCTCCGGTGATGACTCCCCGCAGACCCCGGTGCGCTTCGACGATGACATCCTCGGTGCCAGTGACGACCGCCGGAACATCCTGCGCGGCAAACTCGGTGAACTCGCCGGACTGGGTGCTTTCACCCTCGACGTCGAAGACACCGTCTGGTTCGGGGCCGACCTCAAGTCCGTCGAAGAAGCCGAAGCCGCACGCACCGTGGCCGAACGCATCGGCCGGACGATCCCCGACCTCGTCGCAGCCACCGAACCGGTGCTGCAGAAGGCGAAACTCAACCCGCGCCGCAATGTCGACGACTGGTCCCGCGCCATCCGCGTGCTCCTGCGCGTGCGCAAGACGCTCGACAACTTCGCTCCCGACATCTACGATCACCGCCTCGACGACCTCATCGCCGCCACGGGCACACCCGAATACCGGGCCGATGTCGGCGTCGAGATGGGCATGATGCAGCGCCGTCGGCTGAAGAAGTCGGCCGCGGAATTCCTCCGCCCCGGCGCCGAGGTGACTGACCTCCACGAGGCCCTCATCGACGTCCGCGCCCAGCGGGTCATCCTCTCGGACCTCGCCGGACACGACGGCCGCCCGCAGATCCCGCGCGGCGTCCTCGAAGCCGACGAGATCCTCCAGAGCGTCGAAGCCGATATGGCCAAGCTCGCCCCGATCCTCGAGACGACCCCGGACGGCGGGGACCTCGGATCGATGCTCATCGAGGAACTCCAGGCACGCGCCGAGGCGATGGGCAGCGACTCGGAGAATCTCGCCGATCTGCCCGAACGCTCCCGCCTGCAGCGTGAGCTCGACGGCGAGGGCCTCGGCGACCTCATGGCCGATCTGCGCCGACGCAAGGTCGACGAGTCACTCGTCGGCCCCGAATTCGACCTCGCCTACTGGGCCTCCGTGCTGCAGACCATGGCCGGTGAAGATCCCGCGATCGGCCGCCACGACGGTGCCGCTCTCCACCAGGTCGCCGAAGGCTTCCGCGAGAACGACCGCGCCTTCGTCGCCGCCGGCGCCTCCCGCCTGCGCTTCAACCATGCGCAGGCTTGGAAGCGCGGAATCGAATCCGATCCGATCGCCGCCGGAGTCATCAAACAGGAGCTGCTGTCGAAGCACACCTCGACGAAGCGGATCTCCACTCAGGCACCCGAACTGCTGACGACTCTGGCCCCGGTCTGGATGGGCAGCCCGTACACGGTGCCCGAACTCTTCTCCGCCCTGCCTCTCTTCGATGCGGTCGTCATCGCCGATGCCGGACGGCTCTCGGTGGCCGATGTCGTCCCCGGAATCACCCGAGCCCGCCAGGTCATCTCCCTCGGTGACTCCCGACTGCTCGGACCGCGGCCGTTCTCGATCGCGGTCGATCGCTTCGGTATGGACGATGGGAAACATCCGCGCTCTGTGCAGGACCGCCTCGGCGAGTTCCTGCCGCGGATGCGGCTGTCGAACTCCTACCGACTGTCCCCGGTCGGGCTCATCGACCTGGCCAACCGGCACTTCTACGATTCGACGATTTCGACGCTGCCGACCGCGCACACCGGTGAGGGCAGCGGCCTCGAATTCTCCTATGTCGCCGACGGCAGAGGCCCAACAGACATCGGCACCGGTCGGGTCGAGAGTCCCGACGCCGAGGTCAAGCGCGTCGTCGATCTGGTGCTCAAACACGCGCGGAACCGGTCGCGAGAGTCGCTGGCCGTCGTCGCGCTCACCCCACATCACGCTCAGCGAGTGGCGACGGCGATCTCGCGGGCGATGAAGGATCTGCCGTATGTGGCGGCGTTCTTCAACGACTCATCGAAGGAGCCGTTCGTCGTCACCGACGCCGAACGCGTCCAGGGCATGTCGCGCGATGCCGTGATCTTCACCCTCGGCTACGGCCGCACCGTCCACGGTCGCGTCATCCATGACTTCGGTCCGCTGTCCGGGGCGGACGGTCGTCGCATCCTCGCGGCCACGATGACGCGGGCCCGGAAGCGGCTGACTCTGGTCTCGAGCATCGAGGCCGAGGACTTCGATCGCAGCAAACTCAACGGGGGAGCGGTCATGCTCCCGCAGCTGCTCGAGGAGGTCGCGACCGGCGGCGTCCACCAGCCCGGACCGCACGGCGAGATCTACGATCCGCTGTTCAACGACATCGCCGACCGGCTGCTGCAGCTCGGCGTCGTTGCTCACGAGCACTACAACGGCATCGACCTGGCCGTGGCGAACTCCACCGAGGACGAGCACGGAATGATCATCGCCGTCGCCGGTGACGGACCCGAATACGCGTCGATGCGCAGCCTGCGCCAGCGGGACCGGGTGCTGCCCGAACAGCTGAGCCGCCGAGGCTGGAAGTTCATGCGCGTGTGGTCGACCGATGCGTTCGTCGACCCGCAGTCCGAGACCGAGAAGATCTTCGAGGCCTGGCGTGCCACCGTGGAGACGATGAGCCCGCAGGCCGTGCTCAATGCGGCGCGTGCCGCCTCGGTGGTCGTCGGCCGCACCGGCAGCCGACCGAAGCTCGTGCCCGGTCTGCCGATGCACAAGTACTCCGCCGAGGGCCTCGATCAGATGATCGACTGGATCCAGTCGGATGCGGTCGTGCGCGGCGACGGTGAGATCAAGGATCTGCTGCGCACCGCCCTGGCGCAGAAGGGCAACTCGAGCCGCGGCGATTCCCAGCTGCAGGCCGCCGTGGACCGTTACCGGGAACGCCATGCGCAGGCGAAGAAGGTCACCGGCGCCGAGGTGTTCATCCCACGGTCCAACTCGACTGGACCCGTCGAAGACGAGATCCTGCCGACCTTCGACACCGGCAAGATCCGTGCCGACGAGCTCCGGTCAGCCGGCCTCGTGCAGACCGCAAGCAACGAGCAGGTCCCCGAGGCGGCCGACGAGTCCGTCCACAGCGATTCGGTCGGTGCGGGGTCCGACAGTGCCGGGGACGACGGTGCAGGTTCGTCCGCGAAGGCAGCTGGACCGCGTGACGCTGCAGCAGCCGGTGCAGTTGGGGCCGAGTCCGCAGACTCGGATTCGGCCGACGAGGATTCGACCGCCGCTGACTTTGGCGGGTCGGATTCGGCCGAGGCGGAGTCGGGGGAGTCCGAGTCGGAGTCGGCTGAATCCGGGATGGACGGGACCGCCTCGGCGAAGTCGGGGTCGAAGAACGACGATGCCTGAGCGGCCCACCGGCACCGAGGATGCTGATTGCGACCGAGGAACGAGCGGCAGCGACCGAGAAACGGTTGATCCCAGCGTCAGCGGGTTGAACACTGAACTGGACGAGCCACCGCACGGCGACGGCGAGTCCGGCGCTGAGCCGGTACAGCCATCACATTGCGACGGCGATGCCGAAACTGATGAGTCTCGGAGGGCCCGGATCGAAGCGGCGAAGCGCCGATATCGAGCGACTCTGCGCAATGAAGCCGACTCCGGTGGCGGCGGCTTCACCGAGGACTACTACCGTTCGCAGAAGCCCCCACACTGGTCATAGCTACTGTTCCGTCTAGTGGCTTCGATCTGTCCGGACGTCGAACCCGCCCTTTACGGTCGGTCAACAGCGCCCGATCGGTCTCAGATAGCCCGATAGGTTACAGACATGAAGAAGGCCCGCTCTCGGATGAGAGCGGGCCTTCTGTGCGATCGGCTGGTGATCAGTGCCGCGGAAGCTGGTTCGGATCGATCGGACCGTCGGTGGCCGGACCCTCAGCAGGTCCGGCGGCAGCAGCGGTCTGGTTGCGCAGGATCTCGCGGATGTCGCCGAGCAGATCCTCGGTGGTCGGAGGAACCTCTTCCTCGGGCGCTCCGCGCTTACGCAGCTCGTTGAGCTTGTTCATCGGCACGATGATGATGAAGTAGACGATAGCGGCGACGATGAGGAAGTTGATGGCCGCGGTGATGACCGCGCCCAAATCGATGGTCGTCTCCGGGACGTTCGGCTTGATCTGGAACGACAGAGCAGGACCCTCGGCGCCGCCGACGGCAGCGATGAGGGGGTTGATGATCTTGTCGGAGAACGCAGTGACGATCGCGGTGAAGGCACCGCCGATGATGACCGCGGTTGCGAGTTCGACGACATTCCCCTGGAGAATGAAGTCTCTGAAGCCTTTAAGCATTAGAGAAACCCTTTCGGTGTGTGTTCACTGCAATGCGGCTGTGAATTGTTCAATTACGTTTCAATAGTACACATGGGTAACTCATTGTCAGCAGAAATGATCTGCGAGTCCGATCATCGTATTGACGTTCCGGGTAATCGTTGTGATACTCCGGGTAATCGGTTTGCAGTGATGAGCGTCGGTCGGGTGAACACAGACGTCTCCGACCACCGCAGATCAGAGGGGCGGACAGCCCGGCGATGACATGGTTCAGCGAGGGAGGATCGCAAAGCTGATGGGGAATCCGGCGAACTCGGCGACACGCCCGGCATCATCGGCGGAGAGGATCACGGAAACAAGTTGTCCTGACTCCGCGGCAATTCCTTCGGGTTTGTCGACGAGGCGGGCGATCGTCACTTTCTCGACGACGACTTCCGACCCGCCGTCGGGCAGAGACGAGAAGAGACGGATCTTCTGCCCCGGTTGGAGCAGTGCCGCCGAGGCATCATCGGCCAGACGGATCGGCATGAGCAGATCGCGACTGCCCTTCGGCAGCGCCTGCTGATCGAGGACGATCGACGAGGTCAGGGGTGACCCCTTCGATAACCCCGCCGAGGTGGCCCGTCCCTGCACCTCTTCAACGGACCTGAATGCCTTGTCGGGGACGAGGTTGGAAGGGAACTGAGTGAGAGTGAGGTCCTGGGCCTTGAGCTCGGTTCCGGGTGCCAGGTCCGACTTCGCGACGACGATCGCCGTTCCTGTGCTGCTCGGCGTGAGCAACCAGACGGCAAGAGCGCAGGCGCACGCGAGGCAGACGGCGGCGAGGATGCGCTGAGGCCGAATGCGAGACAGCCGTGACTGGCCGGAAGACGTGGACCGGATGCGGTGGAAGATGCCCATGCACCGAGCCTGCGGCGCTGCGCGGCCAGCGGCAAGGGTATGGAACTCGCCTGTGGACAGTTCGTTCCGTCCACAGGCGAGCGGTGTCTGAGTGACGAGAGCCGGTCCCTCGTGGCATCCGGTCAGCTGGCGGTTGAGGTGAATCGCCCTGAAGGTGCAGGCTGCCAGCTGGCGGCAGCGAAGGTGCGCCGGCGACCGGCGTTGCTCAACCGGCGGCTGGGGTGCTCGCGGTCGAGGAGCTGCTCGATGACGAAGTCAACGAGCTGGAGGCTTCCTTCGACGACGAGCCCGAGGACTCCTTCGTGGAGGAGTCTGAACTCGAGGAGCTGACGGTGCTCGACTTGCTCGAGCGGGAGTCGGTGGCGTAGAAGCCGGATCCCTTGAAGCTGATACCCACGGCACCGAAGACCTTCTTCAGGCGGCCCTGGCATTCCGGGCAGACGGTGAGCGAGTCATCGCTGAAGTCCTGATGAATATCAAAGGCGTGACCACAGCTCTTGCAGGCGTAGGAGTAGACGGGCATTCGAGACCTTTCTTCGACGACAAGATTATAGTGCATCTCAGTTCCTCCCCGGGGCACCGGTCCGCGATATGCACAAGGTTATCCACATATCAACACGCGCGAGTGGGTACTGATTCCCGACGATCAGGCCGTGAAGACGTGAGTTCCGTCGTCGGTGACGGCCTCCGGGATGCGCAGGTCCCAGGCTTCTGCGGCGAGACCCTTGAGGTTGAGCTCGTCGGCGAAGCACACCCCGACAACGCGGGGACCCGAACCAGGAGCTGCCGAACCATTCCGTTCCGAACCACGGGACTCGGGACCAGAGGACTCTGAACCAGGGGACTCGGAACCAAAACGTCCCCATCCGAGAACGCCCGAGCCGAGAGGCTCCGCCCCGTGGGGGCCGAAGGTCCTGTCGTAGAAGCCGCCCCCGTTTCCCAGTCGAGCACCATCGGCGCCGAACCCCAGGGCGGGGACGAAGACGAGGTCGAGGCCGATCGTAGGGGAGAGCAGCTGGGCGGCGGTGAGCAGCTCCCCATCCCGGGCCGGTTCGCGGATTCCCCATCGGCCCTGCGGTCTCAGGGTGGCCATCGATTCAGTGACCTGGCCGAACATCAAGGGTGCGCCCACCTTGGTGACGACGGGCAGGTAGACGGAGCAGCCGGAGGCGAGAAACTTATCGAGAGCCGGGTCGAGGTCCGGTTCTCCGGGCAGCGCCGCATAGGCAAGAAGGGAACGAACCGGTGTTTCTCGGATGAGGTCCCACGCGGCGGCCGCCACAGTCCCCGCGGCCCCTGGCGTACCCGGAGCTGCCTCGGTGAGGGAGCGGTCTGCGCGAGCGGCGCGGATGCAGGACCGCAGCTGCGCCTTCGAAGTTTGTGGGTCCACGCATTTCAGACTAACTGGGGTGGGCGGATTCGTTAAGATGACTTCATGAGTGATGAAGCGCAGCGCACCGTTCGCAAGGCCGTGATCCCCGTCGCCGGTCTCGGAACTCGGTTCCTCCCCGCCACGAAAGCCACCCCCAAAGAGATGCTCCCGGTCGTCGACAAGCCGGCGATCCAGTACGTCATCGAGGAAGCCGTCGATGCCGGTCTGCAGGACGTTCTCATGATCACCGGTCGGAACAAGCGGCCGCTGGAGGATCATTTCGACCGGGTTGACGGGCTCGAGGCAGCGCTCGCGCAGAAGGGCGACGACAAGAAGCTCGCCGCGGTGCGCCATCCCTCGGAACTCGCTGATATCCACTATGTGCGCCAGGGCGACCCCAAGGGACTCGGCCATGCCGTGCTCAAGGGGCGTCAGCATGTGGGCAATGAGCCGTTCGCGGTCCTGCTCGGTGATGACCTCATCGATGAGCGCAGCCCGATCCTGCCGAAGATGATCGAGGTCGCGGAGAAGACCGGCGGCAGTGTCGTCGCCCTCATGGAGGTTCCGCCCGAGGCGATCCACCTCTACGGCTGTGCCGCCGTCGAGTCCACTGCTGACGACGAGGTCGTCAGGGTCACCGACCTCGTCGAGAAGCCCGCCACCGAGGATGCTCCGTCGAATCTCGCCATCATCGGCCGCTACGTGCTGGCGCCGGAGATCTTCGATGTCCTCGAGACGACGAAGCCGGGACGCGGCAACGAGATCCAGCTCACCGATGCCCTGCAGGAGCTCGCCGGAGACGACGAGGGCCACGGCGTCTACGGAGTCGTGTTCAAGGGCGCTCGCTACGACACGGGAGACAAGCTCGACTATCTCAAGGCCGTTGTGCAGATCGCATGCGACCGGGAGGACCTCGGCGACGATCTCAAAGCGTGGCTGCGCGAATTCGTGCCGACTCTGGACTGAGCGCCGACACGGCTCCGAGCCGACCGTCCTGGTTCAGCCCATCCGGGCAGACCGACCTTGATCCCGAGAGCGAGGGCAGCCGCGTGTGGCCTGTCATCCTGACTGATCGACAGTCCGATATCGTGCTGCGACCGCTGCGCCGCCGCGACGAAGAGGCCTGGCGAGAGGTCCGCCGATTCAACCGCGACTGGCTGCGCCCGTGGGACGCGACCCTGCCCGCGCCGGGCCAAGAGCTGCCGGGGTTCCGCACGATGGTGCGGATGCAGGACAAACAGGCCAAACGCGGGCAGACCGTGCCGTTCGCCATCGAGGTCGACCGGAACTTCCGCGGACAGATCACCGTATCGGGACTGAGCTGGGGTTCGATCCTGTCCGGGCAGATCGGTTACTGGATCGACTCGCGCGTGGCCGGGCGCGGTATCACCCCGGTCGCCGTGGCGATGGCCGCCGACCACTGCTTCTTCGCCCTCGGACTCCACCGCATCGAGATCAACATCCGCCCGGAGAACACCGCGAGCCTGCGCGTGGTCGAGAAGTTGGGCCTACGCGATGAGGGTGTGCGCGAGAAGTACATGCACATCGATGGGCAGTGGTGCGACCACCGCACCTTCGCCCTCCTCGCCGAGGAGGTCCCGCAGGGTCTGCTGGCCGCATACCGGCACGGCACCGGCGGGTGGTAGGCGCGAATCGGGAACGTCCAGCCGCCACCTGGGAATTCGGTGAACTTCGCCCCAGTTTGATCGACACACCTCTCGTCTTCACGACTTCCCTGATGCCTGCAACTTAGGGTGGCATTGTGGACACCAGCATCATCGTCGTCATCGCCATCGTCGTGGTCTTCGCCGTTGCTGTGCCCGCAATGATTCGGAAGTCCGCGACGGATCTCTCGCGCGTCGAAATCGACACGGTTCCGGACAATGCGGCCGTCGTCTCCGCCGAGACAGCCATCCCCGGGCACGACCATTCGGAGCGCATCCAGGTCTTCCACGACAAACCCCGGAAGGTGCCGTCGGTGCCGACCCCGGACGTCTCACAGGAAGTCGAGGCCCCGAAGCTGAGTCTCTCGGCCTCCACTCCCGAATTCGCCGTCATCGACGGTCACGCCGAAGCACACACCATCACCGAGGCCGCCGAGCACGCCCAGCTCAACGTCCTTCCAGTTGCAGTCGGTGAAACCTACGCCTCCCTGTCCGCCGACCATGCGGCCGTCGGTCGCGTCGTCGGTTCCAGCGTAGGCGTCGGCACTGACACAGGCGTTCGTGCAGGCGCTGCCGCTGACAATGTGCGACTGCTCCAACCCGCGGTCCATGCAGTCTTCAACGACGGCGGCCGCTCCGTCGGGCAGTCGGACAGACAGAGTCGTTCGCCGCAGGCCCATCCGCCGCATCCGACCGGCGCCGGCCATAAGGCGTCGACGAGCCGGACGGTTTCGGGCGGCGCCGGTCCAGCCCCTCAACGCGGCGGACCACGTGAAGGCCAGTCCCGGACGGGACGCGGCGGCCACCTCGGCGAGGGGATGGCCGGCACAGATGGACAGAACCGACAGATTTCCAATCCGACCATCGGAACCGATGAGGAACATGCGATGACCGAGCAAGCCACGACCCTGCGGGAGTCACTGAAGTCGCTGAACACCATGGTCAGGGGCTTCTCCCTGGTCTTCCTCGCCTCGGTTCTCGGCATCCTTGTGTCGAGTGTGCTCGCGGCCTTCTCGGTCGTGCACATCGCCTTGGCCGGTGTCTTCCTCGGGCTCGCGGTAGTCACTCTCTTCCTCGTGCGCACGCTCAATCTGCGCAAGCGGGAGACGAAGAAGAAGCTGCGACGTCTGCAGGAGACCGCACGGTCACGGTCAGCGGGCCAGCCGAAGCGTGACACTGCTCCGGAGCACGCCGCCAAGGTCGAGCGTGCCGCCGAGCCGAAGTCGGCCGAACCGTCGACTGCCACGGCACGACAGACTGCCACAGCCAGGACGACTGATGCTCAGCCCGTAGCTGGATCGCAGCCAGCTCGCACGGGCGCGAAGTCCGCGAAGTCGCAGACCGTTCCGGTCAAACAGCAGCCTCGCACGGCCCCGGCATCGACCTCGAGCGGAACCGCTGCCCGGATCGCCGCGGCCGCCCAGGGCACAAGCGCGGCGGCGAAGGCCGCGCAGGCTCGCGCTGCGATGAACCGCTCCGCCGCGGCGAAGAAGTCCCGCGAAGAGGCCGACACCGGAGAGATCCCGCTCGTGCGCATCCGCAAGGAAGCCGCCGAGGGCCACACCACGCGCCAGGTCCTCCTCACCGGACCGATCCCGGTCGTGAAGGAGAACGCCACCGCAGACGGTGACGCGACTTCCGCCGAGGTGGTCGCCGACTCCGCGTCCGCCTCGACGGATACCACGGTCGACCGCGAGAACGATGCCGACGCCGCCTCGGCGACGTCTGCAGAGAAGGCCCGGACCGAATCCACCAAGACCCCGGTCTCGCTCGGAGCCGACCTCCTCGCTGAGACCGACACTGTCTCAGCTGCGGCCGGTCGAAAGGAAGCGGATGCGGATGTGCACGCTGCACTTGATGCGGCGGCTCGCACGGTCGATGACCCGTTCATGCAGCGACTGAAATCGCGTGACGGCTGGTCGCCGACCCCGCTGCCGGTACCCAGCTACGTCGATGCACCCGAAGCCGAGCATCCGGTGCCCTCGGCATCGGCGGCCGATGCCAGCTCGTATGAAACCGAGGCCCGCAGTCGTGAAGACATCGCGGCTCGGTTCGCCGAAGAGCTCGGCTACCGTCCGGAACTCAGCGACTCCGCCCGCGAGGACGGACCGCTCGGCCACGGGCGCAAGGCGATCCGGACGACGAAGGCCGCCGACCTCGGCGCCGTCAACGACGTTCTCGCTCGCCGGCGCGCGTGAAGCCCTGAAGCCACTGAAGCGAGGTCCGCAAGAGGATTTCGCGATGCCGACGCAGAAGCCCCGTACAACCCGTGCGGGGCTTCTGCGCGCCGGGGTTACGGTGTCCACGAGGGTTTGTCGCTGACAGCCAAGTTCACCACGGTTAGCACCCGTTTGAAAGCCCGCTGTCTGTCGTGGAGGGTGCCGCCAGCAATCAGGCGCTGAAAACCGACCAGCAGATCGAATCGCGGCGTGCCTGATCTTCCAGCACGAGTTCGCGGACTTCATTCGGCAGTTGGTCGTGCTGCCAGTCGCGTTCGGCACGACCGGCGGCAAGGTCCTTCCCTGATGCCCCTCGGGCCGCTTTGATCGCGTAGGCCGCCGCCCCGAGGTTGTGCTCGGCGACGTGTCCGACACAGGCCGCTTGCCCCGCCGCATAAGCGGCGAACCGGGCAGGCCCATGCAGAGGTCGTGCCGCACCCATGGCATGACCGCCGAGGGCGCGAGCCTCCATCATCGACATCTCACCGGCGGCCCACGCTCGGGCGGCGGCAATGGCGTCGCGAGGTCGTTCATCCTCGGGGCAGGCGAATTCGAAGAAGGCCAGGGCGTGTTCGGCGCAGTCGGTGGCCCACAGCGCGAGAAGGTGGTGGTCGACATCGGTGAGGGAGCCGCCTCGGCGAATCGTGATCATCCGGGGATCACGGACCTCCGGCAGGATCACAGGAGCCGACCGAGAATCGACAGCGGTCGCGAGCGACGAAGCGAGCAGGCGTTCACAGTTGCCGATTGTAGTCGCCCCTCCGGTCGGTGCCTGACTTGAGCGCATCGGCAACCGTGGACGGAGACTGACCGGCGACGTGCGTTTTCCCTGGTGGACTCGGGCCGCCCAGCTGTCATCGGCCGTGCTAGATTGCTCAGCGTCGATCACGCGAGGGCGGCCAACAGGAGGCCGAAGACGAGTTCAGGGGAGAATCCGATGGCCGATATCGAAGACCAGGTGAGAGCTGAACCTGACGTGGCACGGCGTGCACGCCGTGCGGCGGCCGGGTCGTTCATCGGCGCCGTCGTCGAATGGTATGACTTCCTGCTCTACGGGATCGTCGCAGCTCTGGTCTTCGGCGAGCTCTTCTTCCCCGGTTACAGTGACCGGGCGGGCACGCTCGCGGCGTTCGCGACCTTCGGCGTCGGATTCATCTTCCGCCCGCTCGGCGGAATCATCTTCGGCCACTTCGGCGACCGCCTCGGGCGCAAATCCATGCTCATCTGGACGATGACGATCATGGGCGTGGCCACCGCCCTCATCGGCTGTCTGCCGACCTACCAGACGATCGGCTGGCTGGCACCGGCACTGCTCGTTCTGCTGCGCTGCATCCAGGGCGTGGCGGTCGGCGGAGAATGGGGAGGCGCCGCGCTCATGGCCGTCGAAAGCGCACCGCCGAAGCTGCGCGCCTTCTACTCCAGCGGGGTTCAAGTCGGCTACTCGGTCGGACTGCTGCTGGCGACCGGACTCGTCGCCATCCTCAGCGGCGGACTGACCTCCGAAGGCTTCCTGGCTTGGGGGTGGCGGATCCCGTTCCTCGCCAGCGCCGGCCTCGTCCTGGTCGGGCTGTGGATCCGTTCCGGTGTCGCCGAATCCGAAGAGTATGTGGAGCGAGTGAAGAACGCGGACGAGGACAAGGTTGCCAAGCTGCCGATCCTCGAGGCCTTCAAGCGATTCCCCGCACAGATCGCGCAAATCGTCGGACTGCGGTTCATCGAGCTTCTGACTATGTACATCGTCACCACCTTCGCGCTGTCGTATGCGACGGACGAACTCGGTTTCGACAGGCAGTTCATGCTCAACATCACGCTGCTCGTCGGCGGACTGGGAATCGTCACGATTCCTGCGTTCGCCTACCTTTCTGATCGGTACGGACGTCTGCGCGTCTACCTCACCGGCGGAGTCGTCGGACTGCTCAGCGCGATCCCGTTCTTCTTCGCTCTGGAATCGGGAAGCACGATTGCCATCGTGATCTTCGCCGTGCTGCTGGTCAATATCGCCCACGACGCGGTCGTCAGCGTCCAGCAGCCGCTGTTCGCCGAAATGTTCAGCCCCGAATTCCGTTACAGCGGAGCGGGCGTCGGCTACCAGCTGGCCAGCGCGCTGGCAGGCGGCTTCACTCCGTTCATCGCCACCTACCTCGTCGGAGTCGGCGACGGCAGCTGGTACCTTGTCGGTGCTTACCTCGCTGCGGGCTGTCTGGTGTCGATCTCCGTCGCCGCCTACCTCGCGAAGAAGGGACGCCGCACCGCCGGTGCCTGATCGCCTCGGTGCTGACTGACGGCACTGTTGCCCCGGTGTGTTACGTCAGGCCGAGAGCAATTGGTAAGGCCGAGGTGGTTGTGGCAGGAACGGTGTGGGGTGCGGCGGCCACTCGGTCATCGCGGCCGCGCGACCTCATCGCCGGGAGCGCACACTGCTCATGGGCCGGACGCTCAGGCGACGAACTTGTCGAACTCGTCGTTCTTGGCCAGGAAATTCTGCACATAGGAGCACGTGGTCCGGAACTTCAGCCCCGCCTCGGCGCTGGTCTCCAGTGCATAGCGCACCAGCTTGGCCGCCAATCCGCGACCGCCCCACTCGGGCGACACCTCGGTGTGGGTGAAGATGCGCACCGGACCGTCGGCGGTGTCATCGGCGCTCGTTTCACGGTCGATGTAATCGACGAGACCGATGACCTTGCCCGCGTGAGAGACGGTGAAGCGTTTGGCCGCAGCATCCTCGGCGATGGTGAAGGTCTCTCCCGAGATGTCGATGTCCATGGTCATTCCTCCCGAATGTCCGTGCCGGCGGCACTGCGCGATGGTCGTCGGCGATCGATCGACGATCGTCGCTGTCCTGACAATTGACACTATAGTTCTGTTCCTGAGGAAGCGACTAGCCTGGTCAGACGCAGCCGCACGGAAGATCTTGAAGGAGTCCCACCTATGACCGCACACCCCTCGGCGCCCCTGGTCGACGCGCACCGCCAGAAGCTGCGCGCAGCCGGATTCGAGGTCACCGAACTGACGTCCGCCGACATCCCCGACTACGTCGAGCTCGTGTCCTCGGCCTACCGCGGCGAGGGATCGAAACAGGGATGGACCACCGAGGCGGACCTCCTCGGGGGACAACGGCTCGACGGTCCCATGGCTGAGGACATGCTCGCCGAGGCGGACTCCCAGATCCTGCTCGCCCGCGATGGACAAGGGAGCGCCGTGGCCAGCGTCTATGTGCGCAAACCCGAAGACGGAGCCTCCTACCTCGGGGTGCTCGCCGTCTCTCCGCTAGGACAGGGCAAAGGAGTGGGGTCCTTGCTCATCAGCCTCGCCGAGTCGTGGGTGGCCGAACATTGGGGCGCAACGTCGATGCGGATGAGCGTGATCAACAAGCGTGACGAACTCATCGCCTACTACGAGCGCCGCGGCTACGTGCGCACCGGCGAAATCGAGCCCTTCCCCTACGGCGACGAACGTTTCGGTCTGCCGAAGGTCAACGACCTCGAATTCGTGCTCCTGGCCAAACCCTTGAGCTGAGGGGCGGCCGAATCGAGGCTGCAGGCGGAAAACGGGCTGCAGTCGCAATATAGGTCAGCATCGGACACTCCTGTTGGAGAAAAGTGTCCGATGCTGACCTATTCTTGGATGCCCTGGGCCCCGGGCTGGGACACAGGGCCGAGAGCCAGGCCCGAGAGACCGGCCTCAGAACATCATGGCGGGCACAACCAGGCCGCCGACGAGGGCGACCGGCCCGATGACGACCATCGACATGCCGAACTTCACGAGGATGCGGGTCAGGCGCGGCTTGTCCTCGACAGGGGCGGTTGCGACGACCGTGGCACCCAGCGTCGAGAACGGTGAGACGTCGACGACCGCCGAGCACACGCCCAGAGCCGCGATGAGTGCCCAACCGGGCACCCCGCCCGCTGCGATGAGAGGCAGAGCCAGCGGCACGAGCGCAGCGAGGATGCCCGTCGTCGACGCGAAGGCCGAGACCAGGCCGCCGACGATGCAGAGGACGAAAGCAGCGATGAGCGGCGAACCGATCGACTCGGCACCCTCACCGAGCAGGTCGACGGCTCCCATGTTCTGCAGCACGCCGACGAAGGTGATGATGCCGCCGACGAGCAGCACGGTCGGCCAGTCGATCTTCGGGATCGCGGCCTTGCCCGTCTTCGGATCGACGAGTGCGAGGATCGCTCCGAACATGAAGCACAGCAGGCCGATGTCCGGTTCCTGACCGAGGGCCGCGAGCACGACCACGGTGACGATGAGCCCGATCATGAAGATTACGGTGAGGATCTGGACGAAGGTGAACGGCTTGGATTCCCCCGCCTCGTCGGTGGTGGAGGAGTCGAAGAGGGCTTCGTCCTCATCGTCCTCACCGAAGGCGACACTCGACGCCGAGGCGGAGCCGCGGGAGATCTTCGACTGGGCACTTCCGGCTGAAGCATGTTCGGCGGCCGCCACAGTCGTCTTCGAGAGCAGCGACCGACCGTACATGAAGTAGGCGACGACGAGCATGACGAGGTAGACGGCCACGGCGATGCCGAAGAGCAGGAATGGGGAGAGGTCGATTCCGGCATCATGGGCGGTCGAGTACGTGACGATTCCGTAGAGGCTGGTCGGGGCGAAGCCGCCGGCGCCGATGGCGAAGCAGATCGCCAGTCCCATGAGCGCGTAGTCGACGCCGTACTTGCGGGCGACCTGCATGCCCACCGGCATCATGACGAGGCCCGCCAACGGTGCGCCCATGGCCGCAATGCAGCCCGTGATGACGAAGAACACCGCGGGCAGCAGCACCGCCGAGGATCCGACGCGTTCGAGGGCCCAGTCGATGATCTTGTCGACGGTCCCGTTCTCTTGTGCGATCGCGAAGAAATAGGTGACCCCGGCCAGCAGGATCATGATGTCCAGGGGGAACTCGGCGATGATGTCGTCGACGGCCATATCGGTGAAGATGAGCCCGGTTCCGGCCGCGCCGACGAGCATGAGCACGCCGATCTGCACACCGCGGACAGCGCCGATGGCGAAGAGGGCGACGAATATGAGCAGAGCAATGATCTGAGTGAGCATGATGTCCTTGCGAAGGCTGAAGCGACACTGAGCATCGCTGGCTGATTCGCTGAGAGACTACCAGTGTTACCGGCGGGTACAGCTGAGGCGTGTCCGATCCGTCGGAAAGTCCCGATAGTCGGAAAATCCTCCCGAGTCGACCTCAGAACTACCTGACGGCGGCCCAGCAACCTCGCGCGAGGTTGCTGGGCCGCCGTCAGGTAGTAATTGGGGAGGGTTAGGTGAGGAGGAGGGCTCCGCCTAAGGCGATGAGGGCGACGATGATCGTGACCAGGGCGGCCAGGGCGATCGGTCGGGCACCGAGGTTCTTCAGCGACCGCCACTGCACTCCGCGGCCGAGGGCGAACATCGCCATCGCCAGGCACACGGTCTGAATCCAGTTGAGTCCGGTGACCGCAAACTCCGGCAGCAGGCCGAAGGTGCGCAGAGCCGCCATGACGAGGAAGCCGACGACGAAGAGCGGAACGATCGGCGGACGCTTGCCGTGCGCCGGAGTCTGCTTCGTCGCAGTCGACACCGACCCACCGGCCGATACCGCCCCCGCGGCCGATGCATCCGACGCGTTGTTCTCTCCGCCCGACCCCGCGGCTGCGGAGGTCTCGGCGGAACCGGCGGCCGCCTCGGTGTCGGTGTTCGTCAGTGCCTTGTCCTCGCTGCGGCGCACTGCGTAGCTGAACACTGCGACGGTGGGCGCGAGCATGATGACACGGGCGAGTTTGACGAGGACGGCGATCTCGAGGGCCGCAGGGCCGATGATTCCGCCGATCGCCACGACCTGGGCGACCTCATGGGTGGCGGCACCTCCCCACATTCCTGCGGTCTCCGGGGACAGGCCCAGGGCGGTCGAGAGTCCGGGCACGATTGCGATCATCAGGGTGCCGAAGAGGACGACGAGGCCGATCGCGGCGGCCACATCCTCCTTCTTCGACTTCAGGGTCGACTCGACTCCGGCGACGGCGGCGGCACCGCAGATGCCGAATCCGCTGCCGATGAGCACGGCCAGGGGACGGTCGACCTTGAGCGGTCCCGCCAGGGCCAGGGCCGAGAGGATGCCGGCGGCGACGATGACGGCGGCAAGCACGAGAACGAGCCACCCGAGGTCGAGGATGTCGCCGAGCACCACCTGCGCGCCGAGAGCGACGATGCCCAGGCGCAGCAGCGGCTTCGCGGCGAAGTTGAGTCCGGGCATGAACGCCTCGGGCAGGTTGGGCACGAGATTGCCCAGAAGGATGCCGAGCACGATCGCCACGAGCAGCGGTGAGAGTACGGGGGCGAGCATGGAGATCGGCCACGCGACGGCCGTGGCCACAGCGGCGACGGCGAGTCCGGGTAAGAGGGAGACAAAGCGGTTCATGACTTCAGTCTGTCAACGCCTGCTCGGTTGCAGTAGACGGTGATTTCTTCGCAACCCATATGGATCTGATATGTCATGATGAGCATATGCACGATCTCGGGAATATGAAGAACTGGCCCGAGCTCCAGGCTCTGGGGCTGCTGGTGGCCCTCAGCGGCAACGCCAGGTCGATCGGCCAGGCCGCGGCGAAACTCGATCTCGCCCAGCCGAATGCCTCACGCAGTCTGCGCAACCTCGAACGCGATCTCAAGGTCCCGCTGCTGCGGCGCTCGCCGCGGGGTACCGAACTCACCGTTGAGGGCCGCGCCGTCGCCGAATGGGCGTCGAAGGTCATCGAAGCCTACGACACGCTCTACGCCGGGGCCCGCGCGATCCAGGACGCCCGCGCCGGAACCGTCAAGGTCAGCGCTTCGCTGACGGTCGCCGAGTACCTCATGCCCCATCACCTCACGACCTTCCGCGCCGCGCACCCGACAATCGACATCGGTCTGTCGGTGGAGAACTCCGCGACCGTCATCGACCGGGTGCGCCGGCAGACCAGCGACCTCGGGCTCATCGAATCCGTGTCCCTGCCGCAGGACCTCAACGCCGAGGTGGTCGGCCGTGACCGACTCATGATCGCCTGTGCCCCGGACTTCGCCCACGCCTGGACGAAGCCGATCGCCGCCGAGGAGCTGGCGCAGGTGCCGCTGCTGGTGCGTGAGATCGGGTCGGGCACGAGGGAGGTCATCGACGCGGCACTGGTCGGAGCGGGGGGAGTGCGCGTGGCGGGGGAGTACGGATCGAACTCCGCCCTGCGCATCGCCGCCGCCACATCCGTGGCTCCGGCCGTTCTGTCCGAACTCGCTCTGCGTGATGACTTCCGGGCGGGACGTCTGGTGCCGTTGCCGGTGGCCGACGACGTCGACCTCACCCGTGAACTCCACGCCGTATGGGCGCGGACCCGGCGACAGTCACCCGGGGCACGTCTGCTGCTTGAGCACATGGTCGACAACCTCGAGTGACGGAGCCCGAGCGGGCCGTAATCTGCGCGCCGGCCGAAGCCGCGGACACCGGGCGAACCCTTCAGAATTGCGGAAAACGTGTCCGAAATATCGCTGTCGATTCCGTGTGACGCGGTGAGGCATATATTGGGGTCATGACACAGCCTGAGCCAGCCTCCTCACCCGCCCGTCATCCTGAGTTCGGTCCGGACACCATCGTCGTCGAGACCGGACGACCTCAGCGCGTCGACGGCGCCTCGGTGAACCCGCCGATCGATCTGTCGTCGACCTTCGTGAGCGCGGGCGACATCTCGAATTCGCCCTTTGCCTATGCCCGCTTCGACACTCCTGCATGGACGCCCTTCGAAGAGGCGCTCGGTCAGCTCGAGCATGCGAGCCTGCCCGGGCTGGTCTTCGGCTCCGGCTTGGCGGCGATTTCGGCCGTGATCAGCCTCGTGCCCGCCGGAGGCACCCTGATCATCCCCACCCACAGCTACCAGGGAGCGCTCGCCTCAGCCGAACAGATCGCCGGGCGGCAGAACTTCGACCTCGTCACCGTCGACATCGCCGACACCGAGGCGGTCATCGCCGCCCTCGATGAAGCGGGGCAGTCGACGGCGGGCCGGGTCCCAGCGGAGGGGGCGGCCGCCTCGGCGGGGGACGCTGACGGAAGGACCGCCTCGGCGACGGCGCCTGGGATGCTGTGGATCGAATCGCCGACGAACCCGATGCTCGAGGTCGCCGACGTTCCCGCGCTGACCGCGGCTGCCAAGGACCGCGGATTCCTCGTCTCCGTCGACAACACCTTCGCCACCCCGCTGCTGCAGACCCCGCTCGACCTGGGCGCCGATATCGTCGTGCACTCGGTGACGAAATACCTCGCCGGGCACTCCGATGTCGTTCTCGGCGCGGTCGTGACCAGCAGCATCGGACTGCGCGAAGAGCTGCACACGGAACGATCTATGCGCGGCGGAATCGCCGGTCCCTTCGAGGTCTGGCTGGCTCTGCGCGGACTGCGCACCCTGGCCGTGCGCCTCGACCGCGCGCAGGCCAACGCCCAGGTCATCGCCGAGCGCCTCGCTGCCCACCCGGCCGTCGTCGAAACCCGCTACCCGGGCCTGCCGGACGACCCCGGCCACGCCCGCGCGGCCGCGCAGATGAACGGATTCGGCGCCATCATCTCCTTCACCGCCGAATCCGCGGAGAAGGCCACCGCCATCGCCGAGGCGGTCCGACTGTGGACGCCGGCGACCTCCCTGGGCGGGGTGGAATCCCTCATCGAACGTCGCCGCCGACACCCGTCGGAACCGGCGACCGTGCCCGAGGGACTCATCCGGTTGAGCGTCGGCATCGAGAACCTCGACGACCTGTGGGCCGACCTCGAGGCGGCCCTGGCCTGATGAGGCAGACGCCCGACTGTGTGCTCGACCGTCCCAGCGTGGACGATCTCGACCAGTTCTTCTCCATCGTCTCCGACCCGCGGGTCTGGACGCACCTGCCCAGCGGACGCCTGACCGATGAGGAAGAGGCCGAAGCGATCCTCGTCCGACTGGTCTTCGCCGACCGGGGACTCACCGCCGCCCAGCTCGGCGCGAGATTGGCCTGAGACGGGGAGGCTCTCTCCGGCCCAGGCCTCACTTCGGAACGTGTCTCCTGTGGGTGGATCCGCCTCGATAACTCAGTAGATTTCGGGGCGGATCCACCCACAGGATACGGGCAACGCCGACTCCGCTCGGACATGTGACGCAGATCAACTTAACGTACGTTAAAGTGACTGTAGATGCTTCCTCCGGCACCGACAGCCGGCGGAAGCAGAAGCCCCGAAAGCTACCCGGATCATCGGATTCGTACGAAGGAGTCGCATTGTCCACCAGCGTTCTCACCGAAGTCAGCGGCGATGTCACGACCGTCACCATCAACCGCCCGGAAAGCCTCAATGCGCTCAACGAGGAGACGTTCCAAGCCATCGGCGCAGCCTTCGCCGAGGCGGCCGCACATACCCGTGCCGTCATCCTCACCGGCAGCGAACGCGCCTTCAGCTCCGGTGCCGACCTGCGTGGCGAGGCGGCCTCGAGCGAGAACATCGACCTTGCCGGCGCGAACAGGATCATCGGCAAGATCCTCGACCTGCCCATCCCCACGATCGCAGCGGTGTCCGGACCGGCGGCCGGCATCGGATGCTCCCTTGCCTTGGCGTGTGACTACCTGGTGATGAGCGAGACGTCCTACCTCATGCTGCCCTTCACGAAGATCGGCCTCATGCCCGACGGAGGGTCGACCGCTCTGGTCGCGGCTTCGGCGGGACGCCACCGGGCCCTGCGTCTGGCGCTGACGGGTGAGAAGCTGCAGGCCGCCGATGCTCTCGACTGGGGACTGGCCAGTGAAGTCGTTCCGGCCGGAAACCATCTGGACCGTGCCGGCGAAGTCGCCGCCGCCTTCGCACAGGGGCCCACCCGGGCCCTGGCCGCCTCGAAGCGGGCGATCAATCGAGCCAGCCTGGCCGAGATCGACGCGACTTTCGACCGTGAGGTCGAAGGACAGGATGCTCTGCGCACGAGCAAGGACTTCGCTGAGGGAGTCGCAGCCTTCCTCGGCAAGCGGGCACCCGGCTTCACCGGGGAATGAGCGAAGAGCGGCGCAGTCGGACCGGTTGATAACTGTTTGACCACGAATCAGTGCATCTTCATCCGCGCCGCCTCCACAGCTGATGTGATGGTGACGACCGCCCACCACGAAACCGGCGATCACGATACTTCTCCCGTCGCAGCCACAACGTCGCGACGGGACCGGAGCACGAACGAAGGAGTCTCATGCTGACAGGAATTCCGTCCACCCTGGGCGACAGCTACCAGCTCAACACCACCAGCCTCATCCGCCACGCAGCCACCGTCTTCGGTGATGTCGAGGTCGTCTACCGCCGTTCGGACGGCTCCTGGGGCCGGTCGAACTACGCCGACGAATTCAAGCGCATGGCGCAGCTCGCCCAGGGCCTCGCCGACCTCGGCGTCGGCGCCGGCTCCACGGTCGGAGTCCTCGACTGGAACTCCCGCCGCCACCTCGAGCTCTACTTCGGCGTCCCCGGTGTGGCCGCGACCATGCTCCAGCTCAACCTGCGTCTGGCTCCCGAGGACCTCGCCTACGTCGTCAGCCACTCGAAGTCGGACTGGATCTTCGTCGACGAATCGCTGCTGCCCGTCGCCGAATCGCTGGCCCCGAAGCTCGACGTCAAGGGCTGGGTCGTCATGACCGACAAACCGATCGCCGAGATCGAGACGAGCCTGAACAACGTCGTCTCCTACGAAGATCTCATCGCCGACAAGCCCGAGACCTTCGACTGGCCGGTCGTCGACGAGAAGACCGCCGCCTACGCCGGATACACCACCGGCACCACCGGCCGGCCCAAGGGCGTGTACTACTCGCACCGCTCGATCTACCTGCACACCATGGGCGGTCTGGCAGCACTCCACGCGGGCTTCGACGACTGCGTCATGCCCATCACGCCGATGTTCCATGTGCTGTCGTGGGGATTCCCGCAGAACGCGGTGGCCGCCGGTGCCAAACTCGTCCTGCCGGGCAAGTTCGCCGCCGAGGAGTTCGGCGCCATCGCCCAGGCATTCGTCGAGGAGAAGGTCACCCTGGCCAACGGCGCCCCCGCCATCTTCGGGCCGATGCTGCAGATGATGAAGAAGATGCCGCAGGCCCCGGACCTCAGCGGTGTCCGTCTGGTGTCCGGATCGTCCGAGCCGCCGCTGTCGATGATGCGCGGGTTCAAGGAAGTCACCGGGGCCGACGTCATCCACGGCTACGGTGCTACCGAAACCACCCCGCTGGCGTCGACGAACTGGAAGATCCGTCCCGGTCTCGACCTCGACGAGGAAGAGAAGTGGGACCTCAAGCGCTCGCAGGGCCTGCCGATCATCGGTGTCGAAATGAAGACCGTCGACCCCGAGGGCAATGAGCTGCCACGCGACGGAAAGTCCATGGGCGAGCTGCTCATGCGCGGACCGTGGATCACCGAGTCCTACTACCAGCTGCCCGACAACGCCGATCGCTTCCTCGACGGATGGTGGCGTTCGGGCGATGTCGGCACCATCGACCAGTACGGCTACCTGAAGATCACCGACCGTCTCAAGGACGTCATCAAGTCCGGAGGCGAGTGGATCTCGTCGATCGACATGGAGAACGCGATCCTCGACAACCCCGACGTCAGCGAGGCCGCCGTCATCGGCGTCCCCGACGAGAAATGGGATGAGCGCCCGATCGCCTACGTCGTGGCCAATCCCGGCGCCGAGGTGACCCGCGAGTCGATCGTCGAAACGCTGAGTTCTCGTTTCGCCAAGTGGCAGATGCCCGATGAGGTCAAGGTTGTCGACGAGATGCCGCGCACCTCGGTGGGCAAACTCGACAAGAAGCTGCTGCGCAAGGACTGGGAACAGTCCTGATCGCAAGGCTGACCCGAGCAACGATCGGTCGACCCTCGGGCCCGACCGATCACAGCAGCAGCCAGCCGAGCACCCCGGCGCCGATCACCGTCGCCCACGCCGGGACCTCCCAAATGGTCCCGGCGATGAAGGCGGCGACCGCCAGCGCCAAGGTCGCCGGTGAGGTGATCCCCTCGGCGAACACTGGATCGTAGAGCGCGGCCCCCAGCAGCCCCACAACGGCGGCATTGACTCCGGTCAGTGCCGCCGTCGCCGGTTCCCAGGCCCGCAGCCGTTCCCAGAACGGCAGAATGCCCACCACGAGAAGGCCCGCCGGCAGGAAGATCGCGAGCAGTGCGATGCCGGCACCGAGGATGCCGGTCGGTCCCGTCGTCATCGACGCTCCGAGGAACGCCGCGAAGGTGAACAGCGGACCGGGCACTGCCTGAGCGGCTCCGTAGCCGGCGAGGAACGTGTCATGGTCGACGAGCCCTGTGGGGACGAGTTCGGCCTCGAGCAGGGGCAGAACGACATGACCGCCGCCGAAGACCAGGGCCCCTGCCCGATAGAAGATATCGATGAGGCGAATGGTCGCATCCCCGGTCGCCGCGGCCAGCGTCGGCAGACCGAGAAGCAGGACGATGAAGGCGATGAGCGCGCTCACGCCGAGTCGGCGCGAAGCGCGCGAGCCCAGCTTGGCGGTCGCGGTGGAGGGAACGGCCGCCGGAGCGCTCGACCCGGTATGGGCGGCATCGGCGCTGGGCTCTGTAGGAGCGGGCTCGGACTGCGCGGTCGAGACTTCGGCGGCGGCCTGCCCGGCGGGGGAGGGTTTGGGGCGCAGCCACAGAAGCCCGGCGACCGCGCCGAGGACGATCGCCGCCACCTGCACCACCGCGGTGGGAACGAGCGAACCAGGAACGATGAGCAGGAGGATGAGCGCGAGACCGGCGATGCTCGCTCGCGTCGGGTCGGGGGTGAGCGACTGCGCCATCGACTTCACCGCACCGGCGACGACAGCGACCGCGGCGGCCTTCAGTCCGAGCAGCCATCCGGCGTCTCCGACGCTGCCGATGGCAGAGAGACCCAGCGCGAAGAGAGTGAGCACAATCGCCGACGGCAGGGTGAACGTCACCCACGCGGCAAAGAGCCCAGGCAGGCCGGCACGCCGCATGCCGAGCCCCATTCCGACCTGGCTCGAGGCCGGTCCGGGCAGCATCTGGCACAAGGCCACGAGGTCGGCGTATTCGCGGTCATCGAGCCATTTCCGCTGATCGACGAAGGCATTGCGGAAATACCCGAGGTGGGCGACGGGGCCGCCGAACGACGTCAGACCCAGCCGCAGGAAGGCACCGGTGACCTCGGCCAAAGGTGTCCGACGGGGCTTGAGAGGGGCCGCCGCATCACTGATCATCGATCCTCCGCATCGTCAGGTGAACACCTCAGTGAACACGCCGCAGGTGACGCAGAGGTGAACGGGGCAGCAGAGGCTCGCTCAGGGCCGAACGCTCAGTGCTGAATCCTCAAGGGTGGTGGAGGAGGTATGTGCCGCCCTTGAGGCAGGTGTCGACGACCCACCCATCGCCGACGAGCCCGGTGAGCGAGTCGCGCAGGGCCATCCGCCAGCGGCTGGCGAGCTCGGCATCCTGGCCGCGCAGGTCTTCGATATCGGAGGGGAAGTCGAGGGAGACGACCTCGGTTTCCTTCGGCACTTCGCTGAGCAGCGGTTCCCCATCGTCATCGGCACGCAGGCAGGGGAATGCCGAACCCGGGTCGACGGCCGATGATCTTGCCGGACGGTCGAGCGGCCACGACACCATCATCCGGTCACTGGCCTGACCGGAGTTCACTCCATCGCGCATCTGCCCGTAGAAGTCCTCGAGGTATTCGACCATGTTGACGCCCAGGCGCTGGAAGTTGAAGTACGCGTTGCGCGCGATGAGCGGGTCGAAAGTCCAGGTCATCTCGGTGATGCCGAGGTTGAGGCACCACAGACGCTGGTGCAGCTTCATCGCGGAGCCGGCACCGCGGCCGATGATTTGATGGCGGACTCCGGCGATGTGCGAATGCATGACCGAACCCAAAGGCTGACCGAAGAAGCCGATGGTCACACCGATCATCTCGTCGGGCTCGTCGACGCTGTACGCAGCGGAGACATAGTTGCCGGCGTGGGCGAAGGCGATGATGAGACTGGGTTCGAACACATTCGTGCCGGTCTCGTCGACGTTCCAGACTTCGTCGAGCAGCAGCGAGGCCTGGGCCGCCTCGTCGGCGGTGTGGATCTCGCGGACTTCGATGCGGGCGGTCTCTGCCGCGGCGGCGTATTCGTCCTCCGCCAGGGCAATGATCTCCGAGTCGACAGTTCTCAGCTCTGGGTTCGCGCTCATGATGACATTGTGCCACCAGGTCGTGGCCCGGGCGGGAAGCGCACGGCAACGATTCGACTATGGCGAGCGGGCCGATGTCTGCCGCTGCGCGCTTGGGTGAATGTCCTGGCACGCCCCAGTGAACTCCGCTGCTCGAGCAGGTGGGGCGGGTATAACCTGGTCGCATGAGCTCAACAGTCGCCGTCATCGGCGCCGGAACCATTGGCCGATCGTTCGCCTTCCTCTTCGCCCGCAGCGGGTACACGGTGCGGGTCTTCGACCCGCGTTCCGACCTCGCCGAGGTGGTCGCCGGCTTGCAGGCCGACGTCACCGCTGATGCGTCCGCCCGGAACGAGCTGGGCTCGCAGGTCGGCGCCGTCGAGGTCGCCGACACCGTCGAGGCCGCAGTGGACGGCGTCGTCTTCGTCCAGGAATCCGGTCCCGAAGACGCGGAAGCGAAGCCGAAGCTGTTCGCCCAGTTCGCCGAGGCGGCTCCGACCGAAGCCGTGTTCGCCACCTCGTCGTCGACGATCCCGGCCTCGTTGATCGCGACCGCGTTGGAGCCGGAGGCGGCTGCCCGTGTCATCGTCGGCCACCCGTTCAACCCGCCCCACCTTATGCCGCTAGTCGAGGTTGTGCCCTCACCGCAGACATCGGGGCAGACAGTGGAGGCCACGGTCGAGTTCTATCGCAGCTGCGGGCGCGAACCGGTGGTGCTGGGGCGCGAGATCCGCGGATTCGTCGGCAACCGGCTGCAGAACGCACTGATGAAAGAAGCGATCTCACTCGTCCAGAACGGAATCGTCACGGTCGACCAGCTCGACACGGTGATGAAGAATTCTCTGGGCCTGCGGTGGGCGGCCATCGGCCAGTTCGAAGGCATGCACTTCGGTGGGGGTGAGGCCGGGATCCGCGGGTTCATGGACCATATCGGTCCGGCCTTCGCCGCCATCGAGGACCTGCCGGTCGATCTCGATCCCGCAGGCATGGAAGACGTCTTCGAACAGGTCGAAGAAGCTTATGGCCCGACCCCGACTCCACAGGCAGCGGCCGCCCGCGATCGGATCCAGAAGGCGGTGCTCGAGGCCCGCGGTCAGGGGCGCTGAGGCGCCTTCGTCCCAAATAAAGGTCACTATCGGATATCTCCCGGGCTCAGAAGTGTCCGATAGTGACCTATCTTCGAGGAGGCAGCGGCTCAGACTGCTGCCTGGTAGAAGTACGTGGTGCGTTCGGCGATGAGGCCCTCGCTGTCGAAGAGGAAGAAGTCGGCGAAGCCCACGGAGGTCTCCGTGCCGTCTTTGAGCCGACCGTTGAAGACTCCGCGGCTCGAGGCACGGTCACCGTCGATGAGGATCTCCTGCAGCGAATGCGCACCGGATTCGATGACGCGCTCGCCATGGTAGAAATCAGTGATCTGCTGGCCGACCATCGTCGGATATCCGGGGCGATCATAGCTGGCGTCGGCGGCGAACAGCGCCGAAGTGGCGTCCGCATCTCCGGCATCGACGGTAGTGTAGTAGCGCTTCACAAGTTCATTCACACTGGGCATGCCAATACCGTAGCAGTGACTCACAACACAGCCAGGGCTCACCCTCGCATCCCACCGACGCTGCGGGCCGACCTCACCTGCGCTCGACGCCTGATCGTCGTCATCTGATTTCGCATTCGCGTCATCTATTTCGCATTCTCAACTTGCATCGGGTTAGTATCGACCTGCTAATGATAATGAATCTCACTAACTAGAGAGTGCGAATGATGAAACGACACATGCTCGGATCGGCGGTGGTCGCCTCGGCGCTGCTGCTCACCGGCTGCCAGGCGGCCGACGAGGCCACGGACTATGACGCGGTCGGAAAGGATGAGAAGTCCGCTGCCGCCGACGACACCGATGCGAAAGGGCACGCCCAGGAGCTCGCCGCCGCGCAGCCGCGGATCGTGACCACCTACGACGGCGGCATCGTCACCCTCGACGCCACGACCCTTGACGTCATCGCCGATACGAAGATCGAGGGCTTCAACCGGCTCAATCCCGTCGGTGACGGCCGCCACCTCGTGGTCTCCGTGGCCGATGGCTTCCGCCTCTTCGACGCCGGAGTCTGGACTCAGCCACATGGCGACCACACTCACAGCTACGCCGCCGATCCGGAGCTGACGGACACCGTCTTCGACACCGAACTGCCCGGTCACGTCGTCCACCACGGGGAGTCCACCGTGCTCTTCGGTGACGGTGACGGCAAGATCCAGACCTTCGACACAGAAGACTTCGCTGACGGAGACCCGAAGCCCCAGGTCGCTGAAGCCGATGAACCCCACCACGGAGTCGCCGTGAAGCTCGCCGATGAATCGATGCTGCACACGATCGGCACCGAGGATGAGCGCGTGGGAGCGAAGGTCGTCGACAAGGCGGGCAAAGAGACCGCGCGCAGCGAGGACTGCCCCGGCGTCCACGGGGAAGCAGCCGCGAAGGACGACGTCATCGCTCTCGGCTGCGAAGACGGGATCCTGCTGTTCAAGGACGGGACGTTCGAGAAGATCGATGCACCGGATTCCTTCGGCCGCATCGGCAACCAGTCCGGACACGAGGACTCGCAGTACATCCTCGGCGATTACAAGGTCGAGAAGGATGTCGAACTCGAACGCCCCGAGCGCGTGAGCGTGACTGACACGAAGACGAACGAGCTCTCACTGGTCGACCTCGGCGCCTCCTACAGCTTCCGCTCGCTGGGACGCGGTCCGGAAGGGGAGGGCGTCGTGCTCACTACGGATGGGAAGCTGAAGATCATCGACCCCAAGACCGCCTCGGTGACGGAGGAATACCCGGTCATCGACGAATGGGAAGAGCCCGTCGAATGGCAGGAGGCCCGGCCGACGCTCTTCGTCCAGGACGAGGTCGCCTATGTCAGCGAACCGGACAAGAAGAAGATCCACATCGTCGACCTCGAATCCGGTGAAGTGATGGCCGAAACCACGCTGCCGCACGCTCCGAACGAACTCACCGGCGTCGCCGGCTAAGGCGCCGGGCTGTGCCCGGATCTCCAGCGCTGAGAGCCGGGGTTCCATCAATGGGGGCTGGGCCTCCAAGGAACAGGTGCGGGTCGCACCCGACCGGCGGATGAGGATGTTCCGTCGGTCGGGTCGGCCGCCTCGGTGATGGCTGGGAATCCGCCCAGGAAATGAGCCCCCCGTTGCCGACGCCGGCGTTCGGCCATACCGTGGGGGATGGACCTGCGATCACACCATCGGTGATCGCCTCAACCCCGTCGAAGTGAAAGAGGACAGTGATGACCACCATGTATCGCGTGACCAACCCGGCGACCGGCGAAGTCGCCGAAGAATTCCCCACCGCCACCGATTCCGAGATCCTCGCGGCCCTCGACCGTTCGTCGAACGCCTTCACCGAGTGGAGCCAGACGCCCATTGCCGAACGCGCCAAGCTGCTGACCCGCGTCTCCGAGATCTACACCGAACGCGCCGAGGAGCTCGCCGAAGCCATCCAGCTCGAAATGGGCAAGTCCGTGCCCGAAGGCAAGGGCGAAGTCCAGCTGAGCTCGATGATCTACAAGTACTTCGCCGACAACGCCGAAGCGTTCATGGCCGATGAGCCCCTGCGCGGACCCAAGGACGCCACCGCCATGATCCGCCGCAAGCCCGTCGGTTCGCTGCTGGGCATCATGCCGTGGAACTTCCCCTACTACCAGGTCGCCCGCTTCGCCGCGCCGAACCTGGCACTGGGCAACACGATCCTGCTCAAGCACGCTCCCCAGTGCCCCCGCTCGGCGAAGCTCATGGAGGAGATCTTCATCAACGCCGGCCTGCCCAAGGACGCGTACATCAACATCTACGCGAGCAACGAGCAGGTCGCCGACATCATCCTGCCCGACCCCCGCAACCACGGTGTGTCCCTGACCGGCTCGGAACGTGCCGGTGCCGCCGTCGCCGCTGAGGCCGGCAAGAACCTCAAGAAGGTCGTGCTCGAGCTCGGGGGATCCGACCCGTACATCCTGCTCGACACCGACGATGTCCAGAAGTCCGCGAAGACCTTCTTCAACACCCGCATGGGCAACACCGGCCAGGCCTGCAACTCGCCCAAGCGGATGATCGTCATGGATGACCTCTATGACGACTTCGTCGCCTCCATCACCGAGGCGGCCACGAAGGTCACCCCGGAGACGCCGGGTGAGGAAGGCTCCCGCCTGTCCCCGCTGTCCTCGGTGGCTGCGGCCGATCGCTTCGTCGAGCAGGTCCAGGACACCGTCAGCCAGGGTGCGACCCTGCTCGCCGGCGGCAAGAAGTACGACGGCGGCGGAGCCTATGTCGAACCCGTCGTCCTCACCGATGTGCAGAAGGGCATGCGCGGCTACTACGAAGAGCTCTTCGGTCCCGCCGTTATCGTCTACAAGGTCAGCAGCGAAGAAGAAGCCGTCGAGCTCGCCAACGACACTCCGTTCGGCCTCGGCGCTGCCGTGTTCTCCACCGATATCAAGCGGGCCGAGCGGGTCGGTGACCAGATCGATTCGGGCATGGTCTTCCTCAACGCTCCCGAAGGCACCCGCGAATACCTGCCCTTCGGCGGAGTCAAGCGCTCCGGCGTCGGCCGTGAGCTCGGACCGTTGGCGATGGACGAATTCGTCAACAAGCAGCTCGTGTACAAACAGGACTGACCCCTGCGGCCCTGCGTTCGGGGCTTGATGATTGGGGCTCCGAGAGCACAGGCTCTGCGAACTCGGGGCCTGAGGATTCGAACGCCGATCGTGACCGGGTTGTGATCGCACTCAGGGCGCTGTCTCCTACCAGCGGACAGCGCCCTGATTGTATGCTGAGAACACACACAGCTGATTCTCATAATTCCCAGCGGGAGGTCTCCCCATGTCGGCACCGAAGCCGTCAACCCAGGTCAACGCAGCAGCCTCAAAAGGGATCATGCGGCCGGTCAACCGATTCCTCGAACAGTGGATACCGTCGGCACTGACCTTCGCCATCGTCCTCACCCTCATCGTCGCGGTCCTCGCGTTCATCTTCACCGATGCCGGACCCATCGATGTCATCACCGGCTGGGGTGAAGGTCTGGCCGGACTGCTCGAGTTCATGACGCAGATGTGTCTGATCCTCCTGCTCGGCCACATCCTCGCCAACACCGGCCCCGTGCGGAAGCTGCTGGCCTGGCTGGCCCGCGTCCCGGGCAACGCCACCTTCGCCTACGTCTTCGTCTTCGTCGTCGCAGCACTGGCCAGCCTCATCACCTGGGGACTCGGCCTCGTCGTCGGTGCCCTGCTGGCCCGCGAGATCGCCGTGCAGTCACGCGAACGCGGAATCAAGGTCCACTTCCCGCTGCTCGTCGCCGCCGGCTACTCCGGATTCGTCGTCTGGCATATGGGCTATTCGGGATCCGGCCCGCTGACCGCGGCCACCCCGGACTCCTTCCTCGCCGAATCCCTCGGCGGGAAGACGATCCCCGTGTCCGAGACGATCTTCGCCGGCTGGAACCTGTTGGCCATCGCCGGCGTCATCATCGTCTGCGCCCTCCTGTTCTTCCTCGTCGCACCCAAGTCGGGCGCACCCGTCTACGAACTGCCCGCCTCGGTGAGCTCGGAGGAACAGTCGCAGATCGACGATGAAGTCGTCACTCCCGCCGATCGCATCGACGCCTCCCGGATCCTCACTCTCGTCGTCGGCCTTGCCCTCGTCGCCTACCTCGTCATTCACTTCGCCCAAGGCGGCGGACTGACCCTCGACATCGTCAACTGGTCGTTCCTCGCCCTCATCCTGCTGCTCGTGCGCAACCCGTTCGAGCTCATCCACCTGACGAAGGAAGCCGCGTCGAACGTCGGCGAGATCCTCCTGCAGTTCCCGCTCTACGCCGGAATCCTCGGCATCATGTCCTCGACCGGACTCATCGCCGTGTTCTCCGATGCCTTCGTCTCGATCTCGAACACCACGACCTTCGGCGTCCTCGCCCTGCTCTCGGCCGGCCTCGTCAACTTCTTCGTCCCCTCCGGCGGCGGACAGTTCGCGGTGCAGGGACCGATCATGCTCGATGCCGCCAACCAGCTCGGCGTCGACCCGTCGATTGCGATCATGGCCGTGTCCTATGGTGATCAGTGGACGAATATGCTCCAGCCGTTCTGGGCGCTGCCGGTGCTCGCGATCGCCGGACTGAAGATGCGCGACATCCTCGGCTACACCGTCATCACGTTCCTCGGCGCAGGGGTGGTGATGGCTGCCGCGCTGCTCCTCGTCTCCCTGTGAGTCCCAACGAACCGCTGATCTGCAGATTCGCGTGGCATACCCGAACAAGTGACCGTAAGTGTCGATGTGGTAACCTCCTTTGTTGGCCGGTCTCCGGATGAGGGAACGCGGCGAGGACGGAATCTCATTTCACAACAGCAGTTGATTATGCTCGGTTGAGCACGTTGTTCGACCGGGTCCGATGCCATGACGCGACAGCGTCCGGATAAGGAGCAGAACCATGTCAGCAACAGTCGACACCCCGCCGGGTGATTCGAAGGGAGATGCGAAGGGAAAGAGGCCGTCGCTGCCTCCTGTGAACAAACGGGTCTTCATCGCGGCAGCTCTGGTGGCACTGGCCATCACCGTGTGGGCGCTCATCTCACCGACCAACGCCGAGGCGGTCCTCGGCGCAGTCGTCGGCTGGACCTCTGATTGGTTCGGTTGGTTCTACGTCCTCCTCGTCCTCGCGGTCCTCGTCTTCGTCATCTACCTCGCGGCGTCCCGATACGGCAACACGAAGCTCGGCCCCGAGCATTCGAAGCCCGAATTCGGCCTCGTCGCGTGGGCGTCGATGCTGTTCGCCGCCGGCATCAGCACCGACCTCATGTTCTTCGCCGTTGCCGAGCCGGTCACGATGTACCTCGCTCCGCCGAGCACCGACCCTGAAACAGTCAACGCCGCGCGCGAATCCACCGTGTGGGCTCTCTTCCACTACGGCTTGAGCGGTTGGGGCCTCTATGCACTCATGGGCATGGCCCTGGCCTACTTCGCCTACCGGATGAACATGCCCCTGGCGATCCGCTCGGCACTGGCCCCGATCTTCGGCAAACGTGTCCACGGTGCTCTGGGTGAAACGGTCGACTTCGCTGCCCTGCTGGGCACTATCTTCGGTGTGGCCACCTCGTTGGGCATCGGCGTCGTCATGGTCAACGTCGGCCTCAACACCGTCTTCGGGATTCCGATCGGCACCGCCACCCAGGTCGGCATCGTCGTCGTCGGTGTCGGTGTCGCCACGGTGCCTTGGCAGTCTCAGGTGTGGACAAGGGAATCAAGTTCCTGTCCATCCTCAACGTCGTCCTCGCGATCGTGCTGAGCCTCTGGGTGCTCGTGGCCGGAAACACGAAGTTCCTGCTCAATGCCTTCGTCCTCAACGTCACGGATTTCGTTCGTCTGTTTCCGAACATGGCCGGTCAGACCTTCGCCTTCGAAGACACCGGAACCTGGATGACCGACTGGACCCTGTTCTTCTGGGCCTGGTGGATCGCCTTCGCCTCGTTCGTCGGACTCTTCCTCGCCCGCATCTCCCGCGGACGCACCATCCGCCAGTTCGTGCTGGGCACCCTGACGATTCCGTTCATCTACATCTTCATGTGGATCTCGATCTACGGAAACTCTGCCCTGGACATCATCCGCAGCGGAGACAAGAAGTTCGGCGAGTCGGTCATGCTCAGCCCTGAGGGCGGGTTCTACGACCTGCTCTCACGCTACCCGGCGTTCGCCGTCATCGCCGCTCTGGCTACGATCACGGCGCTGCTGTTCTACGTCACCACCGCTGATTCCGCGGCTCTGGTGATGGCGAACCTGTCGTCGAACCTGCGCAATCCCGCCGAAGACGGACGCGCCGGACTGCGCATCTTCTGGGCTCTGTCGACCGGAGCCCTGACGGTGGCGATGCTGCTCGTCGGGGGCATCGGCGCGCTGCAGAGCGCGACGGTGATCATGGGTCTGCCCTTCGCCTTCGTCGTCATCCTCGTCATGATCGGCCTGTACAAGGCCCTGCGAGTCGAGGCGAACCGCGTCGACAGCGTCGATACGACCCTGCCCGGCTCTCTGGCCCGCCGCTCCCGCGGCCCCGGCCACGAGACCTGGCAGCGTCAGCTCGGACGGGTGCTGTCCTTCCCCAACAAGTCACGTGCCGAGGAGTTCGAGCAGAAGGTCCTCATCCCCACCCTCCACGAGGTGGCCGAAGAGATGGAGGGCCGCGGAATCTCGTCACGCTGCGGTCGCGTCGACTCCGAAGGCGTGTTCGTCGACGACGGCGAACTCTTCCAGTTCGAAGTCGACGGAGACGGGGAGTACCCGTTCCGCTATCAGGTGTGGCCGCACAAGGTCAGCGTGCCGTCATTCGGCGGAATGGTCCCACGCGGAACCGGCGAGGACTACTACCGGATGGAGGTCTACCTCGACGGCGGCACCGGTCAGGGCTACGACATCATGGGCTTCTCGAAGGAGCAGATCATCGATGACGTGCTCGACCAGTACGAACGCCACGTCGAATTCCTCCAACTCCAGGAGAACATCACCCACCGCGATGACTGAATCGCGATGTCCGGATGACTGAATCCGGCGGGTGAGTGCGGCGCCCGGGATCTCCGGCCTGTTGGTCGGGGATCCCGGGCGCCGTCATTTCTCGCCCTGAGACGGCGAGAGGCCGCGTAGTGAGCTGAAGGACGGTCTGGCGATCACTCCGTCAACACGTTGCGCAGGGTCCGGGCGACGGACAGGGCCGTCAGCCCGCTGGTGGCAGGGTTCTCCGGGCTGGGCGTCGACCGGATGTCGAACGCGAATTCCCCTGCCGACCCCGACGCCCGGATTCGGTGGGCGGACTGGGTTTGACCGGCAACCGCATGGAGCACGACCCGCACCCTCTCCAACGAGGCACCGAGTAAGTCGGCATCGGTATGTTCGGGTGCGGTCTCGGTCGACGCCGCTCTGGCTCCTGAGTCTGAGGCCGGTGCAGCAGAGCCCAGTCCGCGGGTGGCCCAAGCGAGGGCGACGGCGATATTGACATTGGCTGGGAACTTCTCGATCGCCTCGGCGGGATTGCCCTCAAACACCGTCAGAGGGCCGTCCTCGGGGCGGAGGCCGCGCAGACGCTCGGCTTCGGACTCAGACATCCACGGGCGGATGAGTCCGCTCGCCTCCTTCGAGGTGGTGATTTCGACGCTGTCGAGGCCATCGGCCTGAGCCGCCGCCTCGAGCACATCGAGTCCGCCGATCGCCCCATTGGTCACATGCAGGTGGCCGGGTCCGCCGAGCAGACCGCGCGGGTGTCGGGACTGGCCATGGCTCCGACACTGGTGAGCACGAGAGGGCGACCGGCCGCGATGACGGCGGGGCCGAGTCGGGCAGCAGCGGGAACCCCAGCGCATTCGACGATGACATCGAAGCGGTCGAACATCCTCGGCGACGGTGATTGCGTCGACGACGGAACAGGCAACGACGGGGCCGGTTCGTGAACCGGGGTGGTGAGCGTGGGGAGGTCGACCACCTCGGCGCCGTGATTCGGGCGACCTCTGTGGTTGGTCCGATCCGAGACCAGGGCGGTCAGGTTGAACGCCCCGGCTTCGAGCTCGGGAGAGAGCAGCCGAGCGACGTGGCGGCCGATGGCACCGAAGCCGAGGAGGAGCACTGAAGGCATGGCCGCACCCTATCGGAGACGGCTGACACTAGGCTCACAGCGGTGAGATCACAGCTGCGGGAGGCCGGAGTGCGGGGGTGCGCGGGCAATGTCAGTGCGACGCGATACGGTTGCAGGATGGACGACGAATCACAGCCGAGTGCATCCGGGGGAGCCGTCACCGGTGACGACGGACTTGCCCGCACCCCGTGGGCGTACGGTGACCCGATGCTGCTGGACTACTACGACAGCGAGTGGGGTCTGCCCGTCCACGACGAGGCGGGGCTGTTCGAGCGGATGAGCCTCGAGGGATTCCAAGCAGGACTGTCGTGGCTGACGATTCTGAAGAAGCGGGAACGGTTCCGTGAGGTCTTCGCGGGATTCGATCCCGACGCCGTGGCCCGCTTCGGCGAAAGCGAGATCGAGCAGCTGCTGACCGATTCCGGGATCATCCGCCACCGCGGCAAGATCGAAGCCTGCATCAAAAATGCCGCTCGCGTGATCGAACTGCGTGAAGACGGCGGACTCGATGCGTTCCTGTGGTCGTTCCAACCTGCGCAGACCCCGCGACCGCGTACCATTGCCGAGATCCCGACGACCGGACCGGAATCCGTGGCGCTGTCGAAGGCGCTGAAGAAGAAGGGGTTCCGCTTCGTCGGTCCGACGACGATGTATGCGCTGATGGAGGCCGTCGGCATGGTCGATACGCACCTGCTCGATTCCCACCGCCGAGGAGCGTCCGGAGTGTGGTCGGAATGAATGACATCCGCGTCTCCGCACTCGTCCTCCTCCACCCGCAACGCCGGGAACTGCTCATGGTGCGCAAGGCCGGGACCAGTTCCTTCATGCTGCCCGGCGGCAAACCCGAAGAGGGGGAGACCGCTGAGGACACCATCGTCCGTGAGATCGCCGAGGAGCTCGGACTCGATCTGGACCGTCACCGACTGCACGCTTTGGGCACTTTCTCTGCCGAGGCGGCGAACGAAGCCGATCACCGTGTCATCGGTGACGTGTTCTGCTATGACGGTCTGCCGGCGGCACTCGATGTGGAGAACATCGCGCATCTGGCCGAGATCGCCGAAGCCGGATGGTTTCCCATCGACCCGCTGCCCGCGGACACCGATATCCGTCAGTTCGCGCCGCTGACCCGCAACGAGGTCATCCCGGCGCTGCAGGCCGCGGGGAGATCGGCTTCCGGTGACCGGCTCAGAGTCTCTTCTGCCGCGAATAGGCGATGAGGGCCCGGTACAGATCGATCGGCGCGCAATTGGCGCCCTTGGCCAGGGACTTCATGAGTTTGCGGTAGGTCTGGTAGTCCATCTGCGCAGGGTTGTCCGTGGGGACGAGAGCGTACTCGTGCAGCACGGTCAGCGCCCGGGAGTCCATGACGGAGAACTTCTTCGGATTGACGACGGTGAGCAACGTGCTCGCCATCGGGACTCCCACTCCGGGCAGCATCTGCAGCATCGGCAGCCGGAACCGGTTGGGTGTGTCGTCATCGAGGGCGACGCCTGTGACGAAGTCGATGTCATCGGATGGGATCTCCTCAAGACTCGGCAGGACGCCGATGGCCTTCCACTCGGCGACTTTGAGGAAGTGCTTGCGTTTGAACGATTCGCGGACTTTCGTCTTCGGGCCGATGTCGCTGAAGATCTCTGACTCGAGATCAGTGAGGACATAGAGCGGTTCGAACTTGAGGACGAAGGCGGTGTCGATGGTGCCGCTGGGAGCGTCGCGCTTGAGGTCCGAGCTGAGTTCCGATGAGTTCATGAACCGATGATAGGCGACGTTTCTGACGCGCAGGTGAACACTTCTCCGCTGCAGGAGAGGCAGACGATTCTGATACGGCAGATGCAGTGCCGATGTCGTAACCTCGGACTATGAACCCCGAACAGCCGTCTCAGGCGACGTACACCCCGGCCCTGCTGGGCTTGGTGTGGACGGCGATGTTCGGGTTCTCCGCCTTCTTTTTCAGCTATTCGACGATGGTGACGATTGCGTCGACGGACGGACTGTCGACCGTCACCGGCGGGACCGTGCTGACGACGATGATGATCGGCGTCATCGTCGCTCAGCCCTTCGCTCCGTGGGCCGGTCGGGTCTTCGGTTTCAAGGCTTCGCTCATGCTGGCTCTCCTGCTGCAATTCATCGGCCAACTCCTCGGCCTCTTCGTAGCTCCGCCTCTGCTGGCTCTCGTCCTCGCCGGACTCTGCGGAGGCGTCGGGTTCGGCCTCTTCGTCGTCCTCGCCAACGCAGCGGTCCCGGGGACGACCTCGCCGGGGCGGATCGGCAAGGCGCTGGGCTTCTTCGGTGGGATCACCTCCCTGGCAGCGGCAGTCGGAGCTCCGCTGGGACTGTGGCTGGTCGAGTCGATCCCGATCTGGATCTTCCGCGTCATCGTCTGCGCCTGTCTCCTCTTGGCCATCCCCACTGTGCTCAAATACGTACCCGGTCGGCCGCCTCGGCGAGGAAAAGGCGATCCGGGAGAACCGGTCAACGGCCGCGATACTGTCGGGGTTCGGTCCGGTCGCAATGAGAGGCGGAGCCTGCGGAAGGTGGGACGCCGGGCGGGGGAGGCCCTCGGGCTCGTTCTCACGCTCTCTCCGTTCCTCGTCGGCATGATCGTCTTCGGGATCATCGTCGGCTTCGGTCCGGGCGAGGACGTCGCCGTGGCGGCAATGTTCATCGCCGGGATGCAGATATCAGCGGTCATCGGTCGCTTCGTCGTCGGGGCCGTTTCGGACAGCTTCCCGCCGTTCGCCCTCAACATCTTGGGACTCGTCCTGACGGCGATCGGGCTGGTCTGCGCCGTCGTCTCCTATGGTGGGACGCTGTTCATCTCGATGCTCATCATCGGACTGGGATTGGGCGCCATGCAGTCGGCGAGCCTCGTCATGGCCTTCGCTTCAGTCAGTTCGCCGAGCCGCGCCAGCGTCGCCTGGAACATGAACTTCGATATCGGGCTGGCCGTCGCCGGCGTGGTCGGCGGGCTCGGCTTCACCTATCTCGGATCGTCGTCGACCTTCCTGGTGTGTGCTCTGCTTCTGTTGTTCACCGGTGCCCTGTCATGGATCGCGCGGACCCTGCAGACGCGGAACGACGGGCACGGCTGAAGCAGTCAGCGCTGGGCAGGGTCCGGAGCTGTCGAGGGACCGGATCGGCACCTGAAGTGCCCCGGGATCACTTTCCGGTCGTCTTCTGCTGTCCCGGTTCGAGTCCGTGGGAGTTCTTGATGAAGAACGCACCGATGACGCCGAGGATGCCGACGCAGGCGGCGACGAAGAACGCGACGTTCGCGCCGTGGACCAGGCCCGCCATGCCGTAGGTCTCCGGGTTCCGCGCGGCCGAGACCATGATCGTCACGAGCGCCGCGGTGCCGACCGACGCCGCGATCTGGCGCAGCGTGTTGTTCAGGGCAGTGCCATGGGGGATGAGGTGCGAGGGCAGCTGGTTGAGCGCGGCCGTGGTCACCGGCATCATCACCATGGCGACACCGAACATGCGGACCGTGTTGACGACGGCGAGGTAGACGAACGACGTGTCCGGTTCCAGCCGGGCGAAGAGGAACGTGGTTCCGGTGAGCAGGACGAAGCCGGCGATCGCGAGCCATTTCGCGCCCACGGCGTCGAACACGCGACCGGTCACCGGCGACATCAGTCCCATCACCGCGGCACCGGGAAGCAGGACCAGACCCGACTCCATGGCCGAGAAGTCATTCATGTTCTGCATGTACAGCGGCAGGACCATCATGCCGCCGACCATGACGATGAACACGCACATGCCCAACAGGGTATTGAGCGTGAACATGCGGTAGCGGAGGATGCGGAACTCGAGGATCGGCTGTTCGAGCTTGAACTGACGGGTGATGAAGAACGTCAGCGTGATCGCGCCGATGACCAGCGGGATGAGCACCTCGGCGCTGAGCCAGCCGGCATCACCGGCGGTGCCGAAGCCGAACAGCAGTCCGCCGAAGCCGAGTGTGGAGAGGATGATCGAGAGGACATCGAGTCGGGGGAAAGTCCGTTCGGTGACGTTCTTGAGCAGAAAATAGGCGACGATGAGATCGATGATCGCGATCGGCAGCATCATGTAGAACAGCGTCTGCCACGGCAGATGGTCGACGATCCAGCCCGAGAGGCTGGGGCCGATGGCCGGGGCGAAGGCGATGACGAGGCCGAAGGTGCCCATGGCTGATCCGCGCTTCTCTACGGGGAAGATCGCGAACAGGATCGTCTGCATGAGGGGCATGATGATGCCGCCGGCCGAGGCTTGGATGACCCTGCCGATGAGCATCACCGGATAGACGGGGGCGATGGCGCAGACGAGAGTGCCGAGGATGAACAGGCCCATGGCGGTGAAGAACAGGCCCCTCGTCGTGAACTTCTCGATGAGGAACGCGGTCACCGGAATCATGATGCCGTTGACGAGCATGAAGCTCGTCGTCACCCACTGTGCGGCACCGGAGGTGATGTCGAAGTAGGACATGAAGTGCGGCAGGGCCGTATTGAGCAGCGTCTGATTGAGGATGATGACGAAGGCGCCGGAGACGAGGACGGCGAGAACGAGGTTCCGATTGATCGGTGCGCCTTCTGACGGGTCCTTCTGAATGTCGTCTCCGTTCGCCAATGGCATCCCTTCATCTGTTCGTCGTCTGCGTTACTTCTCATCTTCCAGCGACAGTCCGCCTGGGGCGGTGTGCTGAGTCGGCCCCTCTTCGCGCCGGGAGATAAATTCCTCGGTTATATAACCGCTTTATGCAGTTTAACGCACCGCCCTCGCCGAGGTGGCCCCGGGTCGGTGTGAGACTCATCGAGTTCATCTGCCGGCCGGGTGCCAGCCACCTGCCGCATGTGTGAATGATTCCGACCGCGGTCCCACAGCGGGGCCGCGGTCGGGCTCAGGACGGACAGTCGATCGCCTCGGTGGGGGATCAGGTCAGGCGGGTGGCAGGCGACTGGGTCTTGTTCGGATCGGTCTCCGGCAGATCGCCGAGGATGTCGTCGATGCGGTCGAGCACGTCTGTGTCGAGGGTGACCCCGGCCGCCTCGGCGTTCGAGGCGATCTGCTCGGGGCGGGAAGCGCCGACGAGGGCAGTGGCGACGTTGTCGTTGGCCAGCACCCAGGCGATCGCCAGCTGCGCCATCGTCAGGTTGAGCTCGGCGGCGATGGGTTCGAGACCGGCAATCGCGGTGAGCATATCGTCGTGGAGGTAGCGGCTCTTGATGAAGTCGGCACCGCCTTTCTCGTCGGTCGCCCGCGATCCCTCGGGCACCGGTTGGCCGGGCTTGTATTTGCCGGTCAGTGCGCCCTGGGCGATCGGGGACCAGACGATCTGCGAGATGCCGAGTTCCTTCGACGTCGGGACGACCCGTTCCTCGATGACGCGCCAGAGCATGTTGTACTGCGGTTGGTTCGACACGAGCTGGATGCCGAGGTCGCGGGCCAGGTGGTGGGCGGCGCGCAGCTGATCGGCGTTCCATTCGCTCACGCCGATGTAGAGAGCTTTGCCGGAGCGGACGATGTCGGCGAAGGCCTGCATCGTCTCTTCCAGTGGGGTTTCGTAGTCGTAGCGATGGGCTTGGTAGAGGTCGACGTAGTCGGTGCCGAGTCGGCGCAGCGAGCCGTTGATCGACTCCATCATGTGCTTGCGCGACAGGCCGGTGTCGTTGTGTCCCTTAGGTCCGGTGGGGAAGTAGACCTTCGTGAAGATTTCGAGCGATTCGCGCCTTTGGCCCTTGAGCGCATCGCCGAGGACCTGTTCGGCGACGGTGTTCGCATAGACGTCGGCGGTGTCGAAGGTGGAGATTCCCGCGTCCAGGGCGGCGTGGACGCACTTCGTGGCGGTGTCGTTCTCCACCTGCGAGCCGTGCGTGAGCCAATTGCCGTAGGTGATCTCGGAGATCTTGAGTCCGCTGTTTCCCAGGTATCTGTGTTCCATGACCTCAGCCTACGACCGGGCGCGGGAGTGCGGAACCCCTCGCCGAGGCTGCAGTGGCGCCGATGCACCGCTGCGCCTCGCCGGTTCGGTACACCTTTCTCTGGATTGCACACTGAAGAAAGTGGTCACCTCAGAGAAGGGTGTACCGAAATCCTGTCCCAAACAGTGGGCTCACTCAGTGCACGGGATTCGCATCTCCCGCCTCAGCGCGCCGGGCCGGCGTTCTCCGCAATATGCCCCCGCAGGGTCGCCGCGAATGCAGCGGAATCGCCCGCGCGCAGGTGATCCACCAGCTCCTCGTGTTCGGCGATGATCTCATCGCAGCGACCGAGCAGATGACGACTGTTCATGAACAGAATGAAGCGGTGCCGGTCGGACAGCAGCGAATACATCTCGAGCATCACCTGACTGTCACCGGCCTCGACGAAACCGCGGTGGAAGTCCAAGGTCAGCTCGATGAATCGGGCGATGTCCGCCTCGGCGAATGCGTCCCGCTGCTGTGCGATCAGATCATCGAGATCGGCGGCCAACCGGTGCCGCAGGGCCTCGGGCGCACGGTCGACCGCGGTGGTCTCGAGGAGATAGCGGGCGTCGGCGAGCTCGGCGATGGTCCGCTCGTCAACACCTTGGACGACGGCTCCGCGTTTGGGATAGATGCGGATCCACCCCTCGTCCTGCAGCCTGGCCATGGCCACGCGCACCGGGGTGCGACTGACGCCGATCTCGGTGGCCAGAGCCGCCTCGCCGAGCATCGTCCCCGGCGCATGCCCGCCCTCGAGGATCTGGCAGCGGATGACCTGGTAGGCGCGTTCGGCCGCACTCAGCGACTCCGTCCGGCCGCTCATTCCACGGCTCCCGCCCGATCGCTGGCAGTGCCTGCCTGATCGCTCGCGGCTGCGCGTCGAGGGTGATCGACCGTGCCTTCGCGTCCGGGCCATTTCATCAGCGGGATCGCCCGGATCGAGAATCCGACGGCGATGACGAGGACGAATGTGGCCATGAGGTTGATCCAGAGGAACCCGCCCGCGCCGAGCACGGCTCCGGCCATCGCCGCCATGAGCGCACCGCCCAGGTTCATCGCCGAATCCGAGGCGCCCTGCAGCGGCACCTTCGCATGCGCCGGCACCGAGGCGGTCAGCAGAGACGAACCGCCGATGAGGAACATCGACCACCCGATTCCGAGCAGCGACAGTGCGGTCGACAGCAGCACCATCGACGACTCCGGGGCCACTGCATCGATGACTCCGAGGGCGATCGTGAGAACGAAGATACCGGCCCCACCTGCGATGACGACGCCCGAACCCCACCGGTCGGCCATCCATCCGAATACTGGGGACAGGGCGTACATACCGGCAATGTGGATGCTCACCACGATGCCGATTGCGCCGAGGCTGAACTCCTGGTGGTCCATGTGCACCGGGGTCATGACCATGACGTTGGTCATCATCATCTGCCCCGCGATGATCGTGATCATCGCGAACAGAGGCACCGGGCGGGCAAGGGCGAAGCGCAGCGCTTCGCCGAGTTTCATCGGGGGAGGGGCGGTCGCCTCGGTGGTGGTGGATCTGTTGGTCGCAGCGGTTTCCTTCGCCGAGGCGGCCCCGTCGTTGTTGTCGGTCGTGCCTTCACCGTCGTGGCCGGGATCGTCGACCCCGGGTTCACCGGCGTGGTCGGTTCCGGCGGCCACCGTTTTCGTCAGCGTCGAGGCCGACAGCGTCGCCAGGGCGAACGCGACCATGGAGATGAGGTAGGGCCCGGCCAATCCGTTCATGCCCAGCGTTTCGCCGAGGTGGGCGCCCGGGGCGGTGAAGCTGGGGCCGAGGACGGAGCCGACGGTCGTGGCCCACACGACCAGGGACATCGCGCGACCAGCGGCGGCCGGGTCGGCGAGGTCGACGGCGGCGTAGCGGGCCTGCAGGCCGGAGGCGGTGGAGGACCCGCACATCATCATCCCGAGCATGAACAGGGGAAGGAAATGCAGGGCGACGCCGATGAGGACGACCACGGCGCCGAGCGTGCCGATGCCGAAGCCCAAGGTCAGCGCCTTGCGACGGCCGGAGCGACCGGCGAGCACGGCGAGGGGATAGGCGATGAGACCGGCGCCGAGGATGACGCTCATCTGCGCGAATCCGGCCATTGAGGTCTGCCCGGTGATCTCTTCGGCGAGCAGTCCGCCGACGGCATACCCGGAGGCGATGCCGGCTCCGGAGAGGAGCTGGGCGGTGATGAGTTTGGCCTGTTCGCGGATGTGGCTGGTCATGGTGGTCTCACGTCGTCGTGGTGGTCAGGACTCACTCACATTAACTTGCATCCATCTTGGATACAACAGATGGTCGCAGGGCGGGATGCCTGGACAGGGGCGGGAGCGAGTCGAGTAGGTTGCTGAGAACGAATCCACATCCGTGCCCGGCGTCGCCACGGTGATCCAGATCTGCCGGGAGCAGCACAAGCTCAGGAGTCCCGCACGATCAGGCAAGACGGTACCGACGACGTTCTCACCATCACCATCGATAACCGGGACCAGGCGAACGCGCTGACCGAAGAGATGCTCGGCCAGCTCATCGACGCGTTCATCGAAGCGAGCGCAGACGAGGAACTGCGCGCGGTTCTCCTCACCTCGGCCTGCGGACGGGGTTTCTCGGCATGAATGGACACGGCGCAGTTCGCACACACGAGTGCCTCGCAGCCGTACGAGACGATCAGTCGCCTCGGCGAGGCCTGCGAAGCCATTAAGAACTGCGCACTTCCGGTCGCCGTGGCGATCGACGGCTACTGCATCGGCGGGGCTGCCGAGATCGCCGCGGCCGCAGATTTCCGCCCCGGTGGGTGGAAGGACCGTGGTCGAAGAGCGCGCACTCGCCCTCCTGTGCGACACCACGCAGGCCAGCCGCGCCGTCATCGCGCAGCAGAAGCGACTGCTGCGGACGTGGAAGAACACCTTCGAAGCCGAGGCGATCGCCGACAGTCAGAAGGAATTCGCGCTCGCCTTCGCCGCGAAGGCCGAGAGACTATAGCCTGAGAACTTAACGAACGATTGAGGAGGATACGTGACAGACAACGAGGTCACACCACTGCCCGAGGCTTTCTATCTCCCTCGCGGTGAGAACGAATTCGACTCGACCCGGGCCACGACGAGCCCCTGGGACGAACGGATGCAGCACGGCGGGCCGCCCGCAGCGCTGCTCGCCAGGGCCGTCGAACGCGTCCGCGAGGACGAGGCGATGAGCATCGGGCGGCTGACGATCGACATGCTCGGCCCCATCCCGCAGGGCCGCATCCGCACCGAGGCGACGATCGTGAGACCCGGAAAGCGCATCGAACTCGTCGAAGCCAAGCTCTGGGCCGAGGACCGTCTCGCCGTCACCGCGACTGCGTGGCGGATGCGATCGACACCGGACTCCAGCGCCGAGGTGGCCTCGACCTTCGACACCTCGGCGGTGCCGGAACCGCAGGAGCAGAAGTACTTCCCCGGCATCAGCCCTGACTGGGGATACGGGCGTGCCATCGAATGGCGCTTCGTCTCCGGCGGGCTCCAGGAGCTCGGAGCTGCCGACGTCTGGGTACGCCCGCGCATCCCGCTCGTCGCGGGTGAACGAACCAGCCCGATTCAGCGATTCGTCATCGTGGCGGATTCGGCCAACGGTGTCTCGGCGGCCCTGCCGTTTGGCGAGTGGACGTTCATCCCTCCGTCGCTGTCGTTGACCTTCGCACGGGAACCGAGGTCCGAATGGCTGAATATGAATGTCCGCACCCATGTCGGCCCCGACGGGCGCGGCGTCGCCGACGGCGACCTGGCTGATGAGATCGGCTACGTCGGAGCTGTGACCCAACCGCTGCTCATCGCCCGACTCTGAGATCCTGAAAGTATGGAGTTCCTCGGGCTCGTTCTCATCGGATGCCTCGTCGGCCTGACCACCGTGCTCTTCGGGTTCGGCGGCGGCTTCGACACGGCGCGGGTGGCGGCGGCCACCTCGGCGCTGGTGATGCTCGTCAACGCGATCGTCGCGACGGTGTCGACGAAACGCTCCACGCTCGCCCACCTGCGGGGGAGGTGGTGGTTGCTCGGGCTGCTCGCGCTGGGCGGGGGATTGGGTGCGTTCGCAGGACGATTCGCACCGGACGCGCTGCTGCAGTGGGGGTTCGTCGCGTACATCGCGGCCACGGCCATCGATCTGCTCGCCCGGCCCGGATTCTTCCGGCGCAAGGCCGCGGTCGTCGATAACGTTGGCAAAGTCAGCGGGGGAGGCCGAGGAATCGCCGCTGTCTGGGGTGTGCCGATCGGTGGGTTGGCCTCTTTCCTCGGTGTCGGAGGGTCGGTGATGACGGTGCCGATGATGCGTCGGTCCGGGGCGACGATGACCGTGGCCACGACCCTGGCCAACCCGCTGACTTTGGTGATCATGAGCCCGGCCGTGCTCGTGACGATCCTGACCCCGGCGGCGATCGAAGCCCCGGGCATTATGGGATCACTCGACCTGGTGGCGGCCGCGGCGCTGCTCATCGGCGGACTTCCGATCATCGTGTTCCTGCGCCGCCGAGTGCCGAAGATCCCCGAGATACTCCATGCCTGGGGCTACTTCGTGCTGCTCGTGGCGGCCGGAGTGGTCGTAGCCGTGGCATAGTGCCTCGGCCGTTTGGCGAATTGGTGAGCCGGTCCAGCAGCGCGTGTGCAGGCGATCAGATATTTGCGCCCGCCGAGCGCTCATGTCAGCGCCGAGCGCTCAACTCGGCCACGTAAGTTCACACCGACAGCTTGCTTTAGCGTCGAGCGCTCGCCGCATAGTTTGTACGCTCGAGGCTAACTCGAGTGGTCGATGAGGGTGGGCCAGAGAACATGTTCAGCCGTCCCAACGGCGCTGGCGCAGGATAGGCGGCAGGCCGAAATAGATCGGCGGGCGGGCCGAGGCAGTCGGCGGTGAAGGCTCCGGAGTAGTCGAGTCTTCGGTGGGCACATCGCCAGAGTGAGCGTCGCCCAAGCCGTCCGCACTGCAGGTGCCGCAGCCAGCCTCCGCCCCTAGCGCCCAGGCGCTTTCCCAGCTGATGAGCTCACCGGCGTGGCAGACGGGGTCGCCTCCGCTCGACGGCGGTTCGGCCCACATCCACAGGTTGATCCCGTACTCCATGAGGACCAGCTTGCTGCCGGCCTCGCGAGACGAATTCTCCTTGACCGATGCTGCCCGCACCTTCGTCGAGGCGTCCTCGAGTTCCGTCCACCCGTCCTGCCGATGCGGCAGAAACACCCATGTCCCCGCGGGGACGTGTTTGGGAACAAGCTCGTCGACGGCGGCGATTTCAACCGAGTCCCCGAACGCATCGAGCATTTCCCCAAAGCACGCACGGGCCACCTCGGGGGAGGGCGTGACGATGAGGAGGTGGGCCGCCTCGGCGCGCACCTCATCCAGTGAAAGATGCGTGAACGGATTCGCACGCATCGACCCGAGCACCTGCGTCCAGTGCCCTGGAGCCGTTCCGCCTGCCAAGAACTCGCTGGTGCGCGGGCGCTCCTCATCGTGTCGCATCGAATATCCTCCTCGCCGAGGCTGCCCGCCGTTCCCTCCCATCATGCACCCACCCGCCGGTGGGCGAGGCGAAGTGACGGGAAGATGAGCCAGAGCGCGCCGAAAGCGGGGCCCAGCCCATGGACTAGCAGGTCCGCGCCCTCGAACGATGAGTCAGAAGAACACACCCCAGACGACCACAATGACGAGAATGACTCCGGCCAACCCGACCCAGGGGCTGCCGAAATTGAGGGTCCATCCCCAGCCGTGGCGCTTCGGCACCAGCGGAGCGGGGTCCTTCATGGACGCGTAGAAGAGACCGAGCTTCCAGTTGGAATCGTCCTGGCGGAGGGCCTCAACATCGGGATCCTCGCTCATTGAGTATCACGGCTTTCGCAGTTTCGAAGACAAGCTCTGTTGGCAGTCTACGCCCGTGGTCCGCTTGCCCCACGGCTGCTGTCTGGACAGTTTCCACGCTCACGATCTGGCGGTCCTCCGACCAGGTTATCCTCGAATCTCACCAAGGTCGTCCGCGTATCTAACGAATGGGATACGTTCCGGCCGACCGAGTGCCGCCGGCGCTCTCCCGTCCTACACTGATCGGAGTGGATCGAGCAGCGGCATTCGTGCCGGCTCGGTCCACGACCACGTCTGAACCATCTCGCCCCACTGGCGAGCCTGCACGTCCGAAAGCCCATGCCCTTGCACTCTTCCTCACGCCTCACACTCGCGGCACTTGCCGCAGTCCTGTCCCTCTGCCTCCTCTCCGGATGCGCCGAGGATGCCCAGCCGACCGTCGACACCGCCGCCTCCAGCACCGCCGACCCCACGCCGACTCGTGAGGCCCCGGAGCCGAGCTCCGGTCCTGCGGCATCGGCGACGAGCGATGACACCGACGCGGCCGGGGAAGAGGATGAAGGCCGTGCGGGCAGCGCGGCGACGGGGACCGCCTCGGCGATGTTGGACGAACTCACGGTCAAAGGCCGGGCACCGAAGACCGGCTACGACGGCGACCTGTTCAAATGGCGTTCGGACACCGACCACAACGGCTGCGACACCCGCAACGACGTGCTCCGCCGCGACCTCACGACCATCACCCTCAAGGCCGGAACCCAAGGATGCATCGTGCTGGCCGGAACGCTTGACGACCCCTATGCCGGCGAGACCTCCGACTTCGACCGGAGCGCGAACGCCGTCGATATCGACCACGTCGTCGCCCGGTCGAACGCCTGGCAGACCGGGGCCTTCAAGTTCGACGAGGAGACGCTGAAGGAGTTCGGCAACGACCCGCTCAACCTGCTCGCCGTCAGCTCGAGCCTCAACCGGCAGAAGGGCGACGGCGACGCCGCGACCTGGCTGCCGCCGAACAAGAGCTTTCGCTGCGAATACGTCGCCCGACAGATCGCCGTGAAGCACAAATACGAGCTGTGGGTGGTCCCCGCCGAGAAGGCCGCCATGGAACGCGTGCTGGCGAAGTGCGACGATCAGCCCGCCTTCGCCGAGGATGTCGACTGGCCGGGTCCAGGCGAGGGTGACAATGTCACCACGAAGGAAGAGACCCGCCCGGCTGGTCAGAAGTCTGCGAGTTCGCGTTCGTCCAGCTCCGGATCGACAGGGTCGGGGTCGTCGTCGAGCGGAACAGCGAGCGGATCGTCCAGCAGCTCGTCGGGCTCGTCGACGTTCTTCGAGAACTGCACGGCCGCCCGCGAAGCAGGTGCCGCACCCGTTCGCCGAGGCGACCCCGGATACGGGTCCCACCTCGACCGCGACGGTGACGGAATCGCCTGCGAATAGCGGTGACGTCGCGCTCACCGGAGCATGGAGCCGAAGCGCGGACAGGGAACGGTCGCCCTGACGTTCGGCCGCCTCGGCGGAGGCGGTGTGCACGCGGTCACACTCGCTCGGTAGTCTGAAGCCGAACACCGTCGCAGCTGTTACTGGCGACGGCCGCCACGATCATCGACGATGAGGAGATTCCCATGTCCGGACTCGATACCGCCCTGACTCCGCTGCGCTTCCTCGAGCGCTCGCTCGAAGCTCACCCGAACCGGGAGGCGATCGTCGACGGCCCCCGTCGCTTCACCTACAGGCAGATGGCCGAGACCGTGCAGAACCTCGCCGAAGGACTCGTCCGCAATGGCCTGAAGCCCGGGGACACGGTTGCGGTGCTCGCCCCCAACAGCGCCGAGGCGCTCATCGCCCACTACGCGGTCCCGTTGGCCGGCGGCGTGCTCGTCATGCTCAACACCCGACTGGCGCCGCCCGAGGTCGAATACATCCTCGGCCACAGCGAGGTGAAGTTCCTCTTCGGCGATGCCGGACTCCTCCAGCCGGTCATCGACGCAGGAGCCGCGAACACGGTCGAAACCATCGTCGTCCACCCCGACGAAGACGGAACCCCTGGCAAGGTCACCGCGACGGATCTCAACGTGGAAGCGTATGCCGACTGGTCCGCCTCGGCACCGGAATCACCGCGAGCCTACGAAGTCGAGGACGAGACCGCGACGATCACCGTCAACTACACCTCGGGCACGACGGGGCGGCCGAAGGGCGTCATGTACACCCACCGTGGGGCGTATCTGAACTCGCTCGGCGAGGTCGTCACGCAGGATTTTGCGGCGCTGACTCGGTACCTGTGGACGCTGCCGATGTTCCACTGCAACGGCTGGTGCACGACCTGGGCGCTGACGGCGGTGTCGGGCACGCACGTGTGCATCCGAGCGGTGCGCGGACCAGAGGCCTGGCGGCTCATCGACGACGAGAAGGTCACGCGGATGGCCGGTGCTCCCGTCGTGCTCAACACCATCGCCGGGGCCAAGGAAGCCCACGACCTGGGCGGTTCGCTGTCCATCACCACGGCCGGCGCCCCGCCGTCGCCGACGACGATCGCCCTGCTCGAAGGCCTCGGCATCGAGGTCATCCACGTCTACGGACTCACCGAATCCTACGGCCCGTACTCCTCGTGCGAACCGCAGCCCGAATGGACCGGCCTGCCGGTGGAGGAGCGCGCGAAGCTGAAATCCCGGCAGGGAATCGGCATGATCAGCGCCGAACTCATGCGCGTGGTCGAGCTGCGCGCCGATGATGTGCTCACCGACGTGCCCCGCGACGGGGTGACGATGGGCGAGATCGTCATGCGCGGCAACAACGTCATGAAGGGCTACCTCAACGCTCCCGAAGCCACCGCCGAGGCATTCCGCGGCGGCTGGTTCCATACCGGCGACCTTGCCGTGATGCACGAGGACGGGTACGTCCAGATCCTCGACCGTGCCAAGGACATCGTCATCTCCGGCGGCGAGAACATCTCCACGATCGAGGTCGAGCAGGCCCTCGTCGCCTACGAATCCGTCGCCGAGGCGGCCGTGGTCGGAATGCCCGATGAGAAGTGGGGACAGCGGCCGTTGGCCTACGTCGTGCTCAAGCCCGGCACTGAGGTGACCGAAGCCGACCTCATCGCATTCGTCAAGACCCGAATCGCCTCCTACAAGGCACCGGCCGGGATCGAGTTCGTCGATGAGCTGCCGACGACCTCGACCGGCAAGATCCGCAAGAACGCCCTGCGGGAGATGGCGGGGAGTTGAGGCGTTCTGCCGACTCCGTGCGCGAAGTGGGCGGTGAGGCCCACCGGGATCTCCTTCGTGCGGGGCGGAATCGGAAGCTGATCGAATGTTCGGAGCTCAGCCTACCCGTCAGTGCCCGCCGTCCGCGCCGGCCCACTCCGGCGTTGTGCCGGCAGTTCACGCGAAGAGCGCGAGACCGAACACGACGAAGATGATGAGATGAGCGGCCCCCTGGACAGCCGTGACCTTCTTGGCGGAAAAACCGATGACAGAGACCAGGAGCGTGATCGCCAGCAGCGCGAGGTTGATCGGCGACTCGGCGAGTACGATCTGCTGATCGGTGAGCATGCCGATGACCAGCACCGTCGGAATCGTCAGACCGACCGTTGACACCTGAGCGCCGTGGCAGAGGTTGCTCACGCGTTGGATCTCCCCGTTCCACGCCGCTCGCAACGAGGTGAGGGTCTCGGGCAGGAATACGATCATCGCGATGACCACTCCGGATAAAGCAACGGGAGCGCCGAGGCGGGCCAAGCCGTCATCGAGCAGCGTGGCCATATCGTGGGAGAGCAGGACGATCGGAAGCACCGTGGCAACGAGGAGGATCAGCCGGAGGACGATCTCCACGCGGTGGGATGAGAGGATCTCGACGATACCCTGAGGTGCGTCGTCAGGGTGGGCGCTCGCCTCTGGTCGGCGCGATTCGGCCTGGTGGGCCGCCTCGGCGGGGGAGGGGTGTGTCTTTCCGACAGTCGATGAGGCGTCAACGGAGACCGCACCGACGGGGGCCACCTCGGTGAATTCGTTGGCCTGGGGCCCCATCTGCCGATAGAGGAAGAAGGCGTAGGCGCCGACGGTGACGACGATGATCGGGATCTCCTGCCAGATCTCGTAGGCGCCGTCGGGGGTGCCGATGAGGGCGGGCACGGCGAAGGCGAGAGCGGCGAAGACGACGATCATGACCAGGTAGTTCGAGACGCCGGTGCGATTGTGGGTGAGTGCGCCGTGGCGCAGTCCGCCGACCAGCAGGCACAGGCCGATGACGGCGTTGAGGATGATCATCGACACCGCCATCACCGAATCGCGGGCGATCGTCGCGTGATCGCCGGGGCCGAGCAGGACCGCGGCGATGAGGATGACCTCGATGAGGCAGATCGAGATCGTGAGCACGAGTGAGCCGTAGGGATCGCCGAGGCGGTTCGCTAAGTGTTCGGCTTCGGTGACGACTCCGAAGGCGCAGATGAGAATGACCGCGATGATGACGAGAAGTGCAGTCACAAGCAGCGGCGCGGGCACAGGCGGTGCGAGCAGGGAGCTCGTGAATTGCAGGGCGATGAACACGCCCCAGCCGAGGACGAGTCGCAGGATTGCGGTCGGCGTGATGATTGAACGGAGGGCGGCGGTCATGAAAGGTCTTCCTGTCTCTGAGGCCGTCCTCACTGTGAATCTCACTCAGCCGGGCCGTCCCGGCCGGTTCCTTCCACTTTCAGGCTATCCAGGCCCGCCTGGCCCGGCAAATCGGGTGATCTGGGGCACCGGCCGCAACGGCACAGTTTGAGTTGGATAGCCCATGTTTGAAACGGTGCTATTCAACTTAACCAGTGCCGTTTTGGCCGGGTGCGGTCACTTCAAGAAGGGCTGGCGCTTCAGAACCCGAAATCAGAACCCGTAGGCGGCGTCCCGCTCCTCCCGGATCGAGGCAAACGTGCGGGTGAGCACGATCGTGTCCTCGACGAGGCGGTCGAGTCGCTGCAGGACGTCGTGGCTGACGATCTCGCCGCGGTGCAGGTCGCTTTCCTCGACGAACACATACGGCTGGACTACCTGTGCCTTCATGTAGCTCAGTATCGGCAGCAGGTGCTGGGCCGGAATGAGGTAGTGCTTCGACGAACCGGCCGTGGCGATGACGCCGACGACCTTGTCGAGGAATGCGCTGATCGGCAGCAAGTCGAAGACGTTCTTCAGTGCCGCCGGGATCGAGGCCTGGAAGATCGGGGTGCCGATGATGATCGCATCGGCGTCCATGAGCTCCCGGGCCACCCGACCGGTATCACCGGTGTACTCGGTGAAGCTCCGACCGTCGGCGAAGATCATGTCCACCTCGGCGAGGTCGATGACGCTCACGTCGATGGTGGGGTCGTAGGCGGCGACCGCCTCGGCGAGGTGATCGATCACGGTCCGAGTCTTCGTACCGACGTTCGACCCTGACAGCAGAATCAGCTTCATGACAGGGCCTCCTCGGCGGAATCGAACGCGGAGCCGGCAGTGCCGGATGCGGGACCGGCGGATTCGGAGACAGAATCCGCGGGCGTGGCACCGGTGTACTTCTTGACGGCGGGCAGGATTTCGGTGCCGATGATGTCGATCTGGTTCATCACGTCGGCATAGGCCATCCCGCCGAAGTCGACCTGCGCGAGGTAGCGCTGGTGACCGAAGACCTCATGCTGGTGGAGGATCTTCTCGATGATCTGCTGCGGGCTGCCGATGTTCGCAATCGACGCCGGATGGACGCTCTGCGCGAAGTGCTGCTTGGGCATGCCCTGCCCGTTCGTGCGCTTCATCCCCTCGTTGATGTGCGGATACATCGCCCGCAGCGCCTCCTGCGAGGTCTCTGCGGCATGGAAGAATCCCGCCGTGGCGATGGGCAGGGTGGCCGGATCGAATCCGGCATGAGCAGCCGCGCGACGGTAGGCGTCGACGGTGCCCTTGAACACCGAGGTGGTCCCGCCGAGGTGGGCCATGACCATGGGAACCCCGGCCAGTCCCGCCTTCACCGCGCTCGCCGGCGCTCCGCCGACGGCACGCCAGATGCGCAGCGCCTGTCCGGTGGGGCGGGGGAGGACCTCGGCGTCGTTGAGCGGTGCCCGGAACTGACCGGACCAGGTCACCTGCTTGTCACGGTTGATTGTCAGCAGCAGATCGAGCTTCTCCTCATACAGCTCTTCGTAGTCGCGCAGATCGTAACCGAGGAGTTCGAACAGGCCGACCCGGGAGGCGCGACCGGCGACGAGTTCGGCGCGGCCGCCGGAGATGAGGTCGATGGTCGCGAAGTTCTCGAACACGCGGACCGGATCCGAGGTCGACAGGATCGTCGAGGAGCTGCCGATGCGGATCGTGTCCGTGGCCTGGGCGATCGCGCCGAGGATGACGGCATGGGCCTGCGAGGCGAAGAACTCCTGATGGCTCTCGCCGAGGCTGAAGAAGTCGAGTCCTGCTGCCTCGGCGGCTTGGGCATAGCCGATGAATTCGTGGATGCGCTGTCCTGCGTCGACGCGTGATCCGTCGTGCGGGTCAGGCAGATGATCGCCGAGGCTGTAGATCCCGAACTGCAGTCCCTGGCCTTTGTCGAGGCCGAATTCGTGCATGTAGTTCGGCTGCTGTGACGGCTGGGGATCAGTCGTTTCGGAATGCTGCTCCGGGGTGGTGTGCGGCTGCGCGGACTCGCTCAAGGTCTCTCCTCGTGACGGCGACGAAAATGTCATTTGCCATGTCAACTGATACGGCCGCGGGATTATTCCCGCGAGTTCTGGCCGCGCTCCCTGCTGGTGTCGTAGAGCTTCTTCATCAGTGCGTGCAGCTGCACTTTCTCGTCCTCGCTCAAGGAATCGTCGAACAGAGACGCCTGCTGTCTCTGCTGCGAGGGAAACGCGCGCTCGAGGAGTTCGCGGCCCTTGGGCGTCAGCGAGATATGTTTGGTCTTCCAGTCCTGTTCGCGGGAGATCAGGCCCTCGGACTCGAGTCGAGCGAGCATGCGGGAGATCCCGCCGCCGCTGACGGTCAGGCCCTCGGCGAGAGCGGACTGCGTGATCGGTTCGAAATTGCGGATATGGGCAAGGGCTTCGAACTGGGCGACGGTGAGCCCGAATCGGCGCAGGTGCTCATTGGAGAGTTGGTTGCTGTTCTGGACGAAGCGGGCCATGCGCAGCCAGATAAGCGTGCTCAGGCTCAGATCTTCCACGGCTTCTCCTTCTCCTGACTGCGTAGTGGCCGCTGACGTTGTGGGCGACGTGTTTCGCCCTCACATTACCTGGGCTGCACGGGGTGAGATGTGGGCAGTCTTGAAGGTGAATGTCTGTGGTGGTTGAACAAGTGGCACCAGACGGGTGAAACGGAGGTCGTCTCGGAAAGCCGCCCGGGGTCGTGCCGTCTCTGGTCTTCCCCGACCGGAGTGGGACAATGGTGACAAAGACCGTGCCTCGTAGGTGAGCGCAGGGGTCGCGAGCAGGCGCACGTGCCAGACGCGCTGCCTGCGGGTGCGATTGAAACTGATGTGGGAAGAGGGCAGATAGGTGAGCGAAGAGAACAGCGAGCTCCTCGGAGCGGGACGCAAGGCTGCGGTCATCATCGCCTCCACCTCGGCGGCTCGGGGAGAGGCCGCGGACACGACGGGTCCGATCCTCGTCGATTGGCTGCGCGGCCGCGGTTATGAGACTCCCGATGCCGTCGTCGTCCGTGACGGCGAACCTGTCGGTGAGGCCTTGAGGACTCTTCTCGTCGACACTCCGGAAGCCGGCCGTCCTCGGATCATCGTCACCAGCGGCGGCACCGGGCTCGCTCCCGATGATCGCACTCCGGAGTTCACTGCCGAACTCCTCGAACGCCAGTCGCCGGGCCTCATCTATGCGATGTGGCGCAAGGGTCTCGAATCAACATCCTCGGCGGTGATGAGCCGCGGGGTCGCGGGAGTGCGCGGACGCAGCTTCGTCATCAACTTCCCCGGCTCGAAGGGAGGGGTCAAGGACGGAATCACCGTCATCGATGACCTCCTCGAGCACATTCAGACCTCCGTCGAGGACACCACCGACCACGGACCCCGGGCCTGAGAGAGGAACGAGACCATGCAGATGCGCAAGGCCGTGCGAGCCCGGGTCTATAAGTTCGACGCCACTGGTGAGATCTCGGCCGGTCCGGATTCCCTGGCAGGGGAGGAGCCGCTGGAGATCCAGCTCGACGGTGAGCAGTACACCGTGACCATGCGCACCGCCGGACACGACGTCGAACTCATCGCCGGATACCTGCTCTCCGAGGCTGTCGTGACCTCGATGGACGACATCGAAGAGGTCAACTTCTCCGCCGGGCTCGCCCCCGATGGCAGCCGGAACTACAACGTCGCCCAAGTGCGACTGGCTCCTGGGATCTGGAATCCCGAGACGGCGCCGGCCCGCAACGTCTACACCTCATCGTCGTGTGGAATCTGCGGAACCGCGGCCGCCGATGCGGTGACGAAGACCTCCGCATTCCCTCTCATTCCTGCCGCTTTTCATGTCGAGGACCAGGGGGAGTACGAGTTCCCGCGGCTGCTCTCCGCCGCTCGGATCGGTGAGCTGCCCGATCGACTGCGGCAGACGCAGGAGATCTTCGACAAGACCGGCGGGGTCCATGCCGCGGCGCTCTTCGCTGTCGGAGACGATCCGAACGCAGAACCCGAACTGCTCGTCGGTCGCGAGGACGTCGGCCGGCACAATGCCGTCGACAAGGTCATCGGCTGGGCCATGGCCAACCGTGGCCTGCCGCTGCGATCGACCGTCCTGCAGGTGTCCGCGCGGGCATCGTTCGAACTCGTCCAGAAGTGCGCGATGGCCGGCATCCCGATGATGTCCGCCGTCAGCGCCCCCTCGGCGATGGCCGTCGACTACGGCAAGGACGTCGGCGTGAGCGTCATCGGCTTCAACCGCAGGGGCAAGTTCAACGCGTACTCGTACCCCGAACGCGTGGCGTGACTTCGACGCTGCAGCCGCGCCTGAGACATCTCCACACTTGCCGTCGGCCTCCGGCTAGCATGCTGAGTTGAAGTATGCCCTCGACAGGAGGTGAGTGATGGCCGACCACGGCCGGAAACTGGACCAGAAGCCCCCTGGCATCGGTCTGCTCACTGTTCTCCTCGGTGCCGTCGCCGCCGGGCCCATCCTGCTCTACGGGCTCAGTGCCACGAGCGATTCGATCATCGCCGAGCTCGGCATCTCCGAAGCCCACTTCGGACTGCTGGCCACCACCTGCTTCGGTGCCGCAGCCGTCGGCAGCGCCACCCTGGGCAGGCTCGCCGACAGGCACTCCGACCTCTCGCTCATGGCGTTCATCTTCGTTCTCTCCGCGCTCGCACTGCTTCTGGTGGCCGTGCCGGACGGGTTCGGGATGCTGCTGCTCGCCGCCGGCCTGTCCGGCATCGCCCAGTCCTTCCCCAACGGGGTGACCAACCGGATCCTGCTCGAACGCGTCCCCGACATCAAACGCATCGGCTGGGTCGGCATCAAGCAGTCCGGGGTCCAGGTCAGCCAGCTCGTCGCCAGCCTTGCCTTCCCCGTCCTCGCGCTCGGCATCGGCTGGCGCGGCGCAGCCCTGACCGTCACGATCATCCCGCTCATCCTGCTTGCGATGACCTGGTATTCCCTGCGCACCACCCCGCTGCTGACCGCTCCGAAAACCTCAAGCGATACCCCCGCCGAGGCGGCCGACCTCAACCCTGACATCGCCGAGACCGACACTCCCGCCGAGGCGGCCCGACCCGACCCGGGACCGTCACCCACCCGTCCGGCCAGGCACCCCGGCATGGTGTGGGCCCTGGCACTGTTCGGGCTGATCAACGGCATCGGCGTGCAGGCGACGAACGTGTACATGCCCCTCTTCGCCGTGCGCGAGATGAGCTTCAGCCTCGTCCTCGGCGGCGCCACGGCCGCACTGGCCGGCGTCATCGGCGTCATCGCCCGCGTCACCTGGGCCAGACGCATGGCCAAAGGCGCCTCGGGGCCGCACCTGCTGCTGGTCCTCGCCCTCATCGCCCTGGCTGGAGCGGTGCTGTTCCTCATCGCCGACACGGCCGGGTGGGGACTGCTCGTCTGGGTCGCCGTGGCCTTCCACGGGATCTCGGCTCTCGGCGTCTCGGTGGTGCTCATGGCCGCACTCATGCGGGCTATTCCCGCTGCTTCGATGGCCTCGGCCAGCGGGGTGGTGACGGCCGGAATGTTCTTCGGCTTCGCGCTCGGGCCACTGCTCATGGGTGTCATCGTCGGCTCGCCCGGCGGGTTCGAACTCGGCTGGATCGCCGTAGGTACCACCTATCTGCTGTGCGTGATTCTCGCGATCATCCTCATCCGCTCAAGCTCCCGCCGCAGCTGAGAAGCCGTCGACCACAGTTGACCCACCGTTCAGCCAGAGCGAGGGGTCTCGTCCCCAGTGCCTTCCCGGCGCCGAGGCGGCCCGTGTGAGATCGGGACCGACGATCGGGGCGACGTGCGCCTACAATAGAACTCATGTCTGAATATGATCCTCCGGCGTGGATGATCCGCTACCGGAACTTCAAAACGCTGTGCTCCTACGTCTGCGGTGAGTTCATCCGCTTCTATCTCACCACCGGCTGCGATCAGATCAGGTATACGCATTCGCAGATCACCGAGGGACTGCCGAACTATTCATGCCGACTGGACTCCGATGACGGTTCGGTTCTGCTGCTGCCACTCGATGACTGGGTCGATCGTCTGGACGAGGTCATGCCGCTGGTGCGGACGTGGCTGGGCGAGCATTCGGATCTCAAAGGGTGCAAGCCGGAGAAGTCGCACTACCAGGGCGACCGTTATTGGTTCACCCGCTGGCTGGAGGCCAACCCGTGGTGACGGACGACTCTGTGGTGACGATGGCCCGCAGTCGGGCGCCTTGGACATCCGGCGGGTGGGTCGCAGTAGAATTCGGAACATGCGCAAACGTGTGATCGTGATCGTCATCGCGGCCTTGGCGGTACTGGGGCTGATCGCCACCATGCTGGGCGGCGTGCCTGCCTGAGTCGCCTTCCGGCCTGACATCACCCGCCGTGCCGATGACGGCCCAGCACGTCTTCGCTCACGATGCGGAGAGCACCGACGAAGTGGTCGGCACCGGCGGAACCCTGAAAGGCCTCGGAGAGCTCCTGACCGAGCGGGAGCGTTCTGCACCGCTCGCCCGAGCGGCGGATCTCATGGACGAGCGCAGGTGGGACCTCGCTGATCTCCTCACACCCGAAATGGGCAGACTGCGCGCCGAGGCCGAAGCAGAGGTCGAACTGGCAGCGAGGATTCTGCGCTGCTACGCCGAAGAGGGGCCCCTGCTGCTCTCCGACGAAGTGCTCGCATCGTCCAGCGGAGGCAGCGCGGTGATGAAGTACGAGCTCATAGGTCAAGCACGCATCGAACTGTCCGCAGTCGGCTCTGGCCTTCGAACAGGTCATGAACGATGCGGTGCTGCCGTCCGACTGCTATCGCAACGTCTTCGCCGCCAATGATCAGAGCCAGACGATCATCGCGGACGAGAGATTTCGCGCCATACCTTGTCGGCCCCGCAGCGTGTGCTTAGACTTCCTGGCAATCAGAAGACTCTGTCCAGGAATTGTCCAGGAGGCGTGTGATGAGTGAGAAAGTTGAACTCGGGACGGTCAAGACCGACGTGCCGGCACGGTTGGATCGGCTGCCGTGGGCCCGGTTCCACTGGATGGTCGTCGTCGGGCTCGGCAGTGTGTGGATCCTCGATGGTCTCGAGGTCACGATGGTCGGCAATGTCGCGGCTCGGATGACCGAAGAGGGCAGCGGCATCGACATGACTGCAGGGCAGATCGGCACGGCCGGAGCAATCTACGTGCTCGGTGCTTGCGTCGGTGCGATCGTCTTCGGCCAGCTCACGGACCGATTCGGCCGACGCAAGCTCTTCCTCATCACTCTCGTGCTCTATCTCGTCGCCACCGTCGCCACGGCGTTCTCGTTCTCCGCCTGGTACTTCTTCCTCGTCCGCTTTCTCACCGGTGCCGGCATCGGCGGGGAATACGCGGCCGTCAACTCGGCCATCGACGAACTCATCCCCGCCCGCATGCGGGGCCGCATCGACCTCATCATCAACGGCTCCTACTGGCTCGGTGCCGCCGGTGGGGCGGCGACGACGCTGCTCTTCCTCAACACCGATATCCTGCCGAAGATGATCGGCTGGCGCCTGGCCTTCGCCGTCGGCATGCTGCTGGCGATCTTCGTCTTCGTCGTGCGCAAGAACGTTCCGGAGAGTCCGAGGTGGCTGTTCATCCACGGTCGGAACGACGAGGCCGAACGCATCGTCGGCGAGATCGAAGACGGCATCGAAGCGGAGACCTCGCAGACTCTGCCGGCGCCGAAGAAGACCATCACCGTCCGGCAGCGGAAGACGATCTCGTTCGTCGAGATCATGAAGGTCGCTTTCACGATCTATCCCAAACGCGCGATCCTCTGCCTCGTCCTCTTCGTCGGTCAGGCGTTCCTCTACAACGGCATCACCTTCAACCTCGGCACGATCTTCAGCGGTTTCTACGGAGTCGCCGCAGCCTCGGTGCCGATCTTCATCATTCTGTGGTCGCTGAGCAACTTCGCCGGCCCCGTCGTCCTCGGCAGGCTCTTCGACACGATCGGTCGGAAGCCGATGATCTCGTTCAGCTACCTTGGATCGGCGGTCGTCGCAGTCGTCCTCGCCTTCGTCTTCAATGGTGAAGTCGGCGGCGAATGGCTCTTTCTCCTGATCCTCGTCGTGTGCTTCTTCCTCGCGTCGTCCGGTGCCAGCGCAGCCTATCTCACGGTCAGCGAGATCTTTCCGATGGAGACTCGAGCACTGGCCATCGCGTTCTTCTACGCCGTCGGTACGGCCGCCGGAGGCATCGCCGGTCCGCTGCTCTTCGGCGGCATGATCGAGTCCGGTGACCGCTCCCAAGTGGCCTGGGCGTTCTGCATCGGGGCAGCGGTCATGGCGCTCGGCGGAGTCGCCGAACTGCTCTTCGGAGTCAAGGCGGAAGGTGCCGACCTCGAAGACATCGCCCGCCCCCTGACGGCCGAGGACGCTGAGGGTGCCGAAAGCGCTGCGGAAAGCGGTCCCGAGCAGACTGAGCCCGCCAGCGCAAGAGAGACAACGATGGGGGCCGAGGCAGGCCCTGGGCGCCGCCGTCTGCGTCCGGGCCCGGGATCGGCCGGCGTCTATGCGCCGTGGCCTTCGGTGTCCTCACGCGAGGTCCCGCCCGAGGTCTCGGCCAACGAGGTCAACGGCATCATCGATTTCGTCCGCGACATGGAACCCGTCGGAGAGGTGGAACTCTACCGTGCGATCGGGGCTCGGCGATGGGGCCCGGGGCGCTTCCGTGCGGCGGTGCGAGAAGCGATTCGGCAGGGAGCCGTCCATCGCAACCGTCGCGGGAGGCTGGAATACCGAGGTGACCGGTCATAGACCGGGTCCGTCGGTCAGCGGGGCTCGCGGGGGCGGAGGGAGCATATCGATGAGCTCATTGACGGCCGCGGCCAGGGTGTCGTGCTGATAGGGCTCCAGGAAGTAGGCCTCGTGGAGGTAGGCATCGAGCTCGTATTCGGTGAGCTCACCGCCCAGGCTGGCGTAGTGGAGCCACGCTCCGGCAACCGATATGTTCCAGAAGTCAACGGCCTCAATGAGCTGCCTCCGCCTGATGATTGCGCGCTCGTCCGAGAACGAGCCGCCGGAGTTGGTGTCGATGCGCTTCGGGTTCTGGTCATCCATACGTCTGCTGATTCGCCTCGTGACTTTCGCAGCAGGAGATCTGTCCTGCCCGGTGTGCCAGCGATTCGGGACCCAGTCCTGCTCGCTTATGTGTGTCTCGAATCTTCCCGCAGTGTACGTTCTGCTTCTCGAGCAGTGCTAGGGGCTGTGGGCGATCCGTCTGCCGCTTCTAAATCGCCGCGAGCGCCCACCGCCTGCACCTGCCGAAGGAGCCTCTACGCAGGTATTTCAGTGAGGTCCCACATCTGCTGTCGCATCCGCGGCCGGTCCAATAGCGTGAGCGGGTCAGAAACGGAATGAGGTGACGATGAGCGAATTCGGCATCGAGGAGGAATTCCTCCTCGTCGATCGACATTCACTTCTGCCTGCTCGATCGAAGAGCAGCTTGCAGGAGGTAGAGGACGCGGTGAGCCCGAACAGCGGAGAAGCCTGTGCCGAATGGCTGCCCGGGCAGATCGAGTTCGCCACTCCCGTCCTGACCACGGCTGACGAGGCGGTCGAATCGCTGCACGCTTTTCGCCGCAGCCTCTCGACAGCGTCTCGGGTGCGCGATCTGTTCGCTGTCGGCCTCGGCACAGCGCCTCAGATCTCGGGCGCCCCGGCAGGCGTCAGTGATGGCAGTCGCTACCGTGAGTTCGCGGACCTGGCGCCCGGGATCGCAGCCGATCAGTACGTCAACGGCATGCATGTCCATGTCGACATCCCCGACCGGGAAGCAGGACTGAGGGCACTCAACGGCCTGCGCAGATGGATTCCCGTGCTCACCGCGTTGAGCGCGAATTCTCCTCTCTGGCGCGGAGCCGACAGCGGCTTCGCCAGCTGGCGTTCCATCCACTACCGGCGGTGGGTCGTCTTCGGCATTCCGCCTCACTTCCACGACCTCGACGACTACGATGCGCAGATCGCTGCTGCGCTGCGATCGGACGTGGTGTTCGACGAGGCGACTCTGGGTTGGCTGGTCCGGCTCTCACCCACGCACAGGACCGTCGAAGTCCGGACCTGTGACGTGCAGCTGGACACCGCGGCCACTGTGACCATCGCACTGCTCATTCGTGCGCTCGCGGATGTCGCGATGGACGACCCGGACACGGACGCGGTCCCTGCGAATCTGCTGAACATCGCTCATTGGCAGGCTGCACGCTTCGGACTGACGGGAATGCTCATGGACCCCGACACACATACGAGTGTCCCGGCTGCAAAGGTAGTCCGAAAGGCGTTCCAACGCGCACGACCGGCCCTCACACGAACCCAGGACATTCCCCATGTTCACCAAGGACTCCGCCGTCTGGTCAACCAGGGCACCGGTTCCGAGAAGCAGCGCCGGATCGCAGCGAGAAAGGGGGTAGGAGGCCTGTTGGAATACGCCGCACACAGATTGACAGACAGTTCTCAGGATGTATTCGAGCAATCGCCAATGGCCCCCTGAGGCGTTTCTGACCCCCCTTGACGGATCAGGGGTGGTTGAACAGATGATAGTGAAAAGGGCAGAGTGCTCTTGGCTTCCGGGACGCAGGAAGCCCGCAGATGCGGTCAGGAATCTGCGACAGCCTCGGACGCCGGGCGGAGACGATTCCCGCCGTCGTTGTCATGAGGCGGTGACCCTCGAATCATTGATCAGCACAGTGGAGCTGTACCCCGTGGAACGGCAATCCCGGCCAGGGGACAGTCTTCGAATTCCCATCTCGGTCCGTGCCCATCAGCGCGGAGACGGAGGCAATCATGAACAACAAGATGAAAATCACCGGCCTGATACTGGCGGGCTACATGCTCGGCAGAACCAAGAAGTTCGGCCTGGCGCTCACGGTCGCCTCGGCTGTCGCCGGGACGACCGCCGCGAAGAATCGCGACCAGCTTCTGGGCGGACTCAAGGATTTCGCTGATTCTTCCCCCGAGCTCAAGAATCTCCAGGAGAAGATCACCGGCCGTCTGGCCGACTCCGGCAAGAACGCCGCCAAGGCCGTGGCAGCGAAGGGAGTCGATCAGCTCAGCGCCAAGCTTCAGGAGCAGACCGAGAAGATGAAGGCGACTCTCGATGACACCGCCGACGCGATCGATCCCAGCGTCGATGACAGCGAAGGCGCGGACGACGAAGAGAACGCGCCCGAGTCGGAGGCCGAGAACGCTCCCGAGCCGTCGGAGGGTTCCGAGACCGGCGAGGCGGAGACGGCCGACGAGCCGCAGGAGATCGACGAAGAGCCGCAGGCTGAGGAGGAAGCTCCGAAGAAGCCGGCAGCCAAGCGCTCCTCGACAGCGAACCGCTCCGCGAAGGGCACGCGTTCGTCGAAGTCTTCGACCAGTTCGCGCGGCTCGCGCACGAAGTCGGGCTCCAAGCGATCGACGACTGCGAAGAAGACCTCATCTCGCGCCGCTGCCAAGCCCGAGGAGGCCGAAGATGAGTGATGATTCGATCTTCAGCGGCCTCAGGCAGCAGGCCGGAGACTTCGCCAAGACCCTCGGACGCAAGGCGGTCAACTCCGTCGGGGACAGGGTCGAGAAGTTCGCAGACCGTCTCGACGGTATGGGCGATGGTGCAGCGCCTGCGGCCCAGGCTGGTGCGGAGGAGATCGCTGAGGGCGAGTCACCGGCGAAAGCGGCACTGTCTGCGGCGACGACCGGCGTCAAGGAGAAAGTCAAGGGTCTGTTCGGAGGCGGCTCGAGCGGTTCGGGCGGCTCCGGTGATTTCAAGTTCTCCAACATCGTGGAGACCGCAGAGGTCGGTGTCCCGCTGAACGTGGCCTACAACGCGTTCACGATGTTCGAGGACTGGCCCGATTTCATGAAGAAGGTCGAGAACGTCGAACGCACCGATGATGTCACCCTCAGCATCAAGGGCCAGGCGGTCTGGTCGCATCGAACCTGGGAAGCCACGATCACCGAGCAGGTTCCCGACTCCCATATCGTATGGGAATCGACCGGCGAGAAGGGCTACATCAGCGGCAGCATCTCCTTCCACGAAGTCGCACCCAGGCTGACCCGGATCATTGCGGTGGGCGAGTACCACAAGCAGGGCTTCGTGGAAGGCGTCGGTGCCCTGTGGTTCACCGTTCCCCGCCGTTTCCGCCTCGAACTGAAGTTCTTCGTCCACCACGTGATGCGTCAGATCATGCTCGATCCCGACAGCGTCGAGGGCTGGCGCGGAGAGATCCGCGACGGTGAGCTCGTCACCTCCCACGAGGACGGCCTCGAGGAGGAGCAGGAGCAAGCTGAAGGCAGCGAGGATGAGTCCGCCGAGGATCAGGACGCGGATGTCGACTCCGGTGCGGACGAGACAGATCCCGACGATTCGGAGGCGGAGGAGTCCGATCTCGAGCCCGCCGAGGGCGAAGCCGAAGAGGAGTATGAGGAGGAACCGGCAGAGGACTACGAGGACGAGGAACCGGCCGAGGCAGACGACGCGGAGCCCGCAGAGGACTACGAGGAGGAACCGGAAGCCGCTGACGAGCCCGTGGAATACGAGGAATCCGAAGAACCAGAAGACGAGGAACGCCGCTGAGCGTCCTCCGATTGGGAAGTAGGCAAGGACAATGAGCACCAGCACTGTTGAACGATCACGCGGCAGCTACGTCGACCGTCCGTCGTCGAGTTCGCTTGCAGACGTCATCGAGATCATCCTCGACAAGGGCCTGGTCATCGATGCATACGTACGCGTCTCCCTGGTGGGGATCGAGGTCCTCACGATCGACGCACGCATCGTCATCGCCAGCGTGGACACCTATCTGCGCTTCGCCGAGGCGACGAACCGGCTCGATCTGACACAGCAGGGCGGACGCGACCTACCGGAGATGATGGGCGGAATGATGGAGAACGGCTCTAAGGGCAAGACCCAGGGAGCTGTGGAAGGCATCAAGGACGCCCTCACCTCGGACGACTCCGATGACGACTCGGGCGAGAGTTCGAGTCAGGAGAAATCACGTCGCCGGACCAAACGCCCGGCGCGCAGCTCCTCGGAGTCCGAATGAGTGAAGAAGGCGCACCCTCGGCAGATCGGTATCTGTACGGGATCGTACGCGCCGGTGCCGAGCTGCCGACCGGGCCCGACGGGGTGCAGGGCAATGCCCTCGCTATCGTCGAGTCCGGGGCAGTTGCGGCCGTGGTCACGGAACTCGCGGACAGTGGGATGCTGGGCACTCCCGAAGCTCTGCAGAACCACAGCGTCGTCCTCGACGAGCTGGCCGAGAAGCAACCGGTGTTGCCGCTCGCATTCGGCACCGTGGTGCCGGGAGACACCGATATCGCCGAGGAGGTTCTCGCTCCGCAGGCGGAGGCCTTCGCCGAGGCGCTCGAACAGCTGTCCGGATGCACGCAGTTCACCCTGAGGATCACCTTCGATCGAGACGCGATACTGCGGGAGATCGTCAGCGGTAACCCCGAGGTCGCCGAGCTGAGGGAGAGGATCAGCGGCACGAGCGAAGACGAGACGAGGAACGAACGTATCCGGCTCGGAGAGATCGTGGTCACGACGATGGAGAGCTGGAGAAGGACCGAAGCTCCTCCGATACTCGAGCAGATCCGCTCCGCGACAGTCGAGACGGCGATGCGGGAAGTCGGCCAGGCCGAGGACGTCGCCGAGGTGGCGGTGCTGGTTCGCAGGGACGCCATCGACGAATTCGACTCCGTCATCGAGGAGTTGGCGGAGGCGAACCGGGAGCGGATGAGATTCCGGCTGATCGGACCGCAGGCACCCTACGACTTCGTCCCCGAGATGTAGGTGACGTCATGGGACTTCTGTCAGCAGTCTTCGGTGCTCCCTTGGCACCGCTCAAGGGAACCGTATGGGTCGCCGAGCAGGTCAGAGGAGAAGCCGAGAAGCGCTATTTCGATCCCGGTGCCATCCGGCGCCAGCTGGAAGAGGTCGCTGGGGCACGTGAACGCGGATCGATCAGTGATGACGAAGCCGATGCCCTCGAGCGTGAGCTCGTCGGACGACTGCTCGAGGGCCGTCGGCGCAGAACCGAGGAGGACCGATGAGCGAAGAACCCAGAGCAGATGGGAAATCTGCGACAGACGCGAGCGAGAAGCGTGACCGGAAATCGAGCGAGAACGTGACGGAGGGGTCGTCCCGCCGCTCGTCCGCCTCGACATCAGCGGCACGTGAGAAGTCGGCATCGTCATCACACGAGAAGCCGACATCGTCATCGCACGAGAAGTCGGCGTCATCGGCACGGGAGAGGCCGAAGGCGTCCTCGCGCTCGGAGAGCGGCTCTCAGGGCGCGACCGGCAAGAGGATCTCTGCGGTCAGAGCGGTGAAGAAGGCGATCGAGCAGTTCGGCACCCTCACGGGCAGGCCTCCCGAGTCCGTGGTCGGCACGAGGTGGAAGGACGACCACTGGTCCGTGCGTCTGGAGGTCGTGGAATCGCGACGGATTCCCGACAGCGCGGATCTGCTGGCCGAATACGAGGTCGAGCTCGATGCGGATGGCGAGCTCATGGCCTATGACAGGAAGGATCGCTACGTCCGCGGCCGGCCGAGCGAGTGACCGAAAGGGCGATATGAGCATCATGAATCAGCCGAACGATGCGATGCAGCCGCAGCGCAGCCAGGAGGGCACGCTGCTGCACGTCGTGGAGACGCTGCTGGACAAAGGTCTGGTCCTCAACGCGGACATCATGGTCTCCGTGGCCGGTGTCGAGCTGCTGGGCATCCGGATCAGAGCCGCCCTCGCCTCCTTCGAAACCGCGGCCCGCTATGGACTGGACTTCCCAGCGGGCACGGATCGGGAGACCGTCGCGTGGAAGGAAGCGGTCGAGCAGAAGGACACCTGTCCGGAGTGCGGGAAGCGCTCCGAGCTCGCACAGCTGATGAACGACTACTGCCCCTGGTGCGGTTGGCAGAGCGCGCGGTCGAAGCGGATCGAGGCCGGGGAGCCGGCCCAGTTGGACTCCGACGACGACAGCTGAGGCGACCATGACCGGAGACGCGAGCATGCAGCCCACCCGGGACCCGCGGGCAACCTTGCCCGATCTCATCGAAGTGCTCCTCAACAAGGGGGTCCATCTCAACCTCGACCTCATCATCTCGGTCGCGGACATCCCGCTCATCGGAGTCAACCTGCGCGCCACGATCGCGGGAATCGAGACGATGATCGAGTACGGGATGATGCAACAGTGGGACCGCGACACCAGGGAGTGGGTGCAGAGAGCGGTCCGCACACATCTGCCGCTGGCCGCGGACGAGGAGATCCTCGCCAAGATGGCCGGAGGGCACTATCAGGACAACTTCTATCGAACGTGGCGGCCCGGCAGCGCCTATCTCACCACCCAGCGTCTCATCATCCATCGACGTGACCCTGCGGAGACACTGTGGCAGACGCGCCTGGACGCGATCGCCTCGGTCTCCCCGCTTCGCGAGTCCTCCATCGGAGGCGAAGAGCGCACGCGCATCCTCGTCGGGCTCAAGGACGGCAGCGAGGCGGTCCTTTCGGCCCTCGAGCCCGATCGCCTCATCTCCCTGGTCCAGGCTCGGCTCGGCCGGGCCGAGGGCGCCTCATCCTCGACTCCGGAGGCGACGGCGGAGGATCGGCCTCTGCGAGAGGGTCGGATGTGGTTTCTCGAGACTCTGTCGACCGGGAGCACGTGGCGCGGCGGGCAGGCGCAGCTTTCGAACACGGAACTGACCTGGAGGTCGCCGATGGACGGGCGCGCACGAGTGAGGATCTCACCCGAGCAGCTGCTAGACATCCGCCGCGAGGAGCGCAGCAACCCGACCGACGAACGGCGGGTCCTCATCCTCGAGACCGCGGACTCGACCATCACCCTGGCCGCAGACGACGCCGGCGCGTGGTTCGCCGGACTCGACAAGTGGCGGACCGGGCCCGGTGACAGGCGTTCCGCGCCGCTCGAGGCCACCATGTCACCAGGCCGCAACCCCGACGACCGTGTCGGAGAAGGAGCAGCACCATGGCGCTGAACGTCAATGAGGAGAGCCTCAAACACGGAGTGCTCACCCTCGTCGTCACGCTCGTCGAGGTGATCCAAGAGGCCCTCGAGACCCAAGCCGTGCGCCGGATGGAAGGCGGGGACCTCACCGAGGACGAGCAGAACCGCCTCGGCGAGGCCCTCCTCGAACTCGATGAGGCGATGGACCAGATCAAGGACCAGCACGGAATCACCGGCTCCGTCGACGATCTGCATCGGGGTCTCGACGACGTCGTCGATGAAGTCGTCGACAAGCTCATCAATCCGGCAAGATGGGCCGAGGAGAACGGAAAGGGAGTCGAATGAACGCCGAGGGTGACATGCTCTACGTCTACGCCGTCGTCGCCGGCGGCGATTACACTCCTGCCGTCACGGGCATCGAGGGTTCCGCGCTCCACATGGTCGGACGCGACACGGGACCGAGGGCCGTGGTCCACCGCCACACCCGAGGCCCCTTCGACGGGCCGGACGATTCCGTACGTCGGTGGGTGCTCGAACACAGCGAAGTCATCGATGATGCTTGGCAGAACTCACCGGCCCTCCTCCCGGTCTCCTTCAACGTCATCGTCCGCTCGGACCCGGAGACCGAGGCGACGGCGACCCAACAGCTCGAACATTGGCTCGACGACTCCGCGGAGACGCTGTCGAGACGGCTCGAGGAGCTGCGCGACACCTCCGAGCTGCGCGTCGAACTGTCCCTGGACGGAAGCCTGCTCGAGGAGGTCTACGCAGAAGTCGGCGACATGAGGACGGAGATGGAGAGCCGTCCTGCAGGAGTGCGCCGACTGCTCGAGAAGCGACTGGAGAAGACGGAGAAGGAGATCATCGATCGAGCGGCCGACAGGATCTATCCGGAGATCAGGGCCAGGATCGCCGCCCACTGCCTCGACATCGAGGAACACCGCTCCACGAGCCGCGAGAGTGGATTGACACCGGTGATCATGGCCTCGTGCCTGGTGAGAGGCACAGAGATCACGGCGCTTGGAGCCGAGCTCACCGCGCTCAAGAAGGCTCAGCCTGCTCTGTCCATCCGCTTCCTCGGCCCGTGGCCGCCGTATTCCTTCGCCGACGTCTCCATCGGCAAGGAGGGAAACCCGAACGGCTCTGCACCGGACGCACCGACGCCGAACCCGCAGGGGGAGCGAACATGAGAGTCGCAGTCATCGGAGCCACCGGCAACGTCGGCACAGCGGTCCTCGACGTGCTCGGGCGCACGTCCGACATCACCTCGGTGCTGGGAATCTCCAGACGGATGCCCGACACCGAGGCCGAACCGTATTCCGGATGCGAATGGAGATCGATCGACATCGCCGCCGCGAGCAGCCAGGACACGGCGCACCGGGATCTCACAGAAGCGCTGACCGGTGCCGACGCCGTCATCCATCTGGCCTGGCTGATCCAGCCCAACAGCGACCGGGGCCTGCTCCGACGGGTCAACGTCGACGGCACGGCCCGTGTGGCCGCAGCCGTCGCGGCGGCCGGCATTCCGCATCTCGTCGTGGCGTCCTCGGTCGGCGCCTACTCTCCCGACGACAGCATGGACAAGCGCGATGAGGCATGGCCGACCGACGGGATCCGCTCTTCCCACTACAGTGTGGACAAAGCCGCCCAGGAACGCGTGCTCGACGACTTCTGCGCCGACCACCCCGAGATCACCGTGACTCGACTGCGTCCCGCGCTCATCTTCGGTGCCCCTGCCGCCTCGGAGATCCAGCGCTATTTCCTGGGAACCTGGATGCCCGTCCAGCTGCTGCGCGCGGGCCGACTGCCGTTCCTTCCGCTGCCTGCGGGACTGCGCGGCGTCCAAGCCGTCCACTCGACCGATGTCGCCCGTGCCTATGTCGCCAGTGTCCTCCGTCGCCGTTCGGGAGCCTTCAACATCTGCGCCGATGATGTCCTCCATCCGAAGGATCTGGCCGAACTGCTCGACCACGGCAGGCACATCCCGGTGCCGAACGGCGCAGTGCGCGCGGCACTGAGCATGGGCCACAGCAGCTCACTGGTCGCCGCCGATGAAGGATGGCTGGACATGGGCCTCAACGTGCCGCTGATGGACAACAGCCGCGCGCGCCGAGAACTCGGCTGGGAGCCCGAGTACAGCGCCATGGACTCCGCGCGCGAACTGCTCAAGGGCATGGCTGACGGCGAGGGTGCCGCCTCCGTCCCGCTGCGTCCGCGCGATCCCGAGCAGCCGCAGCTGCGGACGACCGACGACACGAGCACCGGACACGAAGCATCGGATGCGGGCGGGGAGCACAGCGAGGTCGACATGGACCTCCTGGGTCTCTATCTCAGCGACCATCTCACCGGGGCCACCGCCGGGGCGGAGAGGATCGAACGGATGGCGGCCGACTTCGTCGATACGCCCGTCTTCGCGGCTCTGTCCGAGTTGGCCGCGGAGATCCGCGGAGAGCATCTTTACGTTCGGCACCTCATCGGCGAGCTCGGTCTCCGGCGCCGTCCCGTCGCCGAGGCGTTGTCGTGGGTCGGCGAACGGGTCGGCAGGCTCAAGAGCAACGGCTCGCTGCTCAAGCGCTCGCCCATGACCCTCGTGCTCGAAGCCGAGCTGATGCGCAGCGCGGTCATCGGCAAGCTGGGAATGTGGCAGACGCTTGAGGGCAACGCCGAGGCACTCGGCCTGGATGCCGAACAGTTCCGTGGGTTAGCGCAGAAGGCAGAACACCAACGCGAAGTGCTCGACACTGTACACAGCTATGCTCGGAGCCGCGCGTTCCGCCGGGATCGGGCTGTCTACGATCAGGCCTCGGGAGTCAGCCCTGTGCGGGGCGACTGAGACACCGTATCCTGCTCCGGTCCTCGATGCCTCCGGGCGCATCGACGAGCTGTGAGCCGGCTTCCCGGGCTTCCGCTGCCGGCGACGTCACCTTTCTTCGGCAATGGCACATGCAGTGTCTCAGGCCTCGACCCGGGCCCAAGCTCGGTGCTCGCTCAGACCCTCCTGCAGCTGCGAGAGCGCCGTTTCGAGGTCATCTTTGCAGTAGACTCCGGGGTCGTCGGCCGTGATGCCGTACTTCTCCATCATGGTGCAGGAGTCTCCGCTGGCGGCGATGAACTTGAGATGACGCCACGCTTCCGTGATCAGGAGCTCGATCTCGGTGGTCAGTCCGGCACCATCGGCGAAGAAGAAGGCGTCGAGTTCGCTCGAGGCCACGGTCAGGTATGTCCGTTCGACGGCGACGCTCCGCTCGCCGGAGGTGATGCGTCCGCCCACCGGAGCGATCGTGATGGGGACCATTCCCGCCTCGGCGATGCGGTCGTAGGCGCGGATGACCTGCTCGGCGTCGGTCCCCCTGCCGGTGACGATGCCGATCTTGCGCCCGTCGACCGGCCAGCGCTTCCCCACCTGGGACAGTGCCGGGCTCGGTTCGATATCGGTGCGCGGCGGCGTCTGAGCCACTGGGGCCTCGAGGCCCAGCCCCTCGGCGACCATGCGGGCAAGCTCCGAGTCCACGGAGGCGAGCACAGCGACCTCGCGCTCCCGGATCGTCTCCTCGTAGCATTTGCCGAGCTCGAAGGTGAAGGCATCGGCGAGGTGCTGCTGTTCGACGGGGGTGAGGCTGAGCCAGAACATGCGCGGCTGGGAATAGTGGTCGTCGAAGGACTCCGGCGAACGGCGCTCCTTCTTCGACGCCGGAATCTCGTGGGCGATTTCGACGAACGTATGATCGTCGGTCTGCTCAGCAGGGAAGGGGTTGCCGCCGTCGAGCGAATTCGGCTTGTACGGTGCGGTGCCGCGATGGTCGGCAGTCTGGTGCATGCCGTCGCGGAACATGTCATTGACCGGGCAGCGCGGACGGTTGATCGGCAGCTGCGAGAAGTTCGGTCCGCCCAGTCGGGTGAGCTGAGTGTCGAGATAGGAGAACAGCCGCCCTTGCAGCAGCGGGTCATTGGTGATGTCGATGCCGGGCACGAGGTGGCCGGGGTGGAACGCCACCTGCTCGGTCTCGTCGAAGAAGTTGCTGGGGTTCCGGTCGAGTGTGAGCATTCCCAGCGGCTGCACGGGTGCGAGCTCCTCGGGCACGATCTTTGTGGGGTCGAGCAGATCGATTCCCTCGAAGGTCTCACCGGGGTCGTCGGGGAAGACCTGGACGCCGAGTTCCCACTGCGGGCATGCTCCGGCTTCGATGGCGTCTGCGAGGTCTCGGCGATGAAAGTCGGGGTCGACACCGTTGACCATCTGCGCCTCTTCCCAGATGAGCGAGTGGACTCCGGCCTTCGGCTTCCAATGGAATTTCACCAGGGAGGTCTTACCAGCGGCATTTTCGACCCTGAAGGTGTGGACTCCGAAGCCCTCCATCATTCGGAAGGAGCGTGGGATACCGCGGTCGGACATCTGCCACATCGTGTGGTGGGTCGCCTCGGTGTGCAGGGATACGAAGTCCCAGAAGGTGTCATGGGCGCTCTGCGCCTGCGGGATCTCACGGTCCGGGTGGGGTTTGGCCGCATGGACGATGTCGGGGAACTTGACCGCATCCTGGATGAAGAAGACCGGGATGTTGTTGCCGACGAGGTCCAACACCCCGTCCCTCGTATAGAACTTCGTCGCAAAGCCCCTGGTATCGCGAACGGAATCTGCAGACCCTCGCGAGCCGACAACGGAGGAGAAGCGTGTGAATACCTCCGTTTCCACCTCGGGGGCGAGGAAGGCGGCCTTCGTGATCCCCGAGGCGGAACCGTAGGATACGAAGGTGCCGTGGGCAGCCGATCCGCGGGCGTGGACGACTCGTTCAGGGATGCGCTCGTGATCGAAGTGAGTGATCTTCTCTCGCAGGTGATGATCTTGGAGGAGGGTCGGTCCCCGCGATCCTGCCTTGAGCGAATGGTCCGTGTCATAGAGCCGGGCGCCCTGAGCCGTGGTCAGCCAGCTGCCCTGCTGGGCCTGATCTTCCCGAGAGTCGTTGCTGGGTGCCCCGGTCGGCGTCGTGGGACGCGGTCCGCCCTGGTCCTGCTTCGGCGGCAGCGGTTCACGCGGTGTCGTCGGTTCTTCGAAGTCCGGAGTGCGCGCACCGGGTTTGCCGGGAATTGTTGGACGTTCTCTCATGATGTCTCCTCACTGATGACAGGACTCTCATTCCTGCGTTGGAATGTTCTGACGGTAGAGGCGATCCGCGCACTCGTAGAGCTCCGTGTGCTGAAGCGGGACCGCTTTATGATTCCGCGTTCGGGTCGAGGACGACCTTGATGCAGCCGTCCTTCTTCTGCTGGAACATCTCATAGGCCTCGGGAGCGGACTCGAGGGGCAGCCGGTGGGTGACGAGGTCGTCGACCCCCAGCGGATCTGCGGAGTCCTCGACCAGTGGCAGAAGGTCGTCGGTCCAGGTGCGAACATTGCACTGTCCCATCCGCATCTGGATCTGCTTGTCGAAGAGGGTGAGCATCGGCATGGGGGACTGCATCCCTCCATAGACTCCGCTGAGCGAGAGAGTCCCGCCCCGGCGAACCAGATCGATCGCCGCGTGGAGAACCGCTGTTCTGTCGATGCCGCCTGTCTCCATGAGCTTCCGCGCGGCCGGGGGCGGGAGCAGACCGATCGCCTGCTGTGCGGCCGAGGCCAGCGGGGACCCATGTGCTTCCATCCCCACGGCGTCGACAACCGCGTCGGGCCCACGCCCGGAGGTGGCCTCCCTGATGGCCGAATGTGCGTCCTCGTCGAAGTCGAAGACCTCGATCCCGTGGCGAGCGGCCATGTCACGACGTTCGGGGACCGGGTCGAGAGCGAAGACCTGCGCGCCGAGGTGTCTGCCGATGCGGGCGGCGAACTGGCCGACAGGACCCAGGCCGTAGACGGCCAGCGAGTCTCCTTCTCTGATCCCCGCGTATTTCACTGCCTGCCAGGCCGTGGGGAGGATGTCGCTGAGGAAGAGGTAGCGGTGGTCGGGAAGATCGGCACCGACCTTGATCGGTCCGACGTCGGCATAGGGGACACGGAGATATTCTGCCTGCCCGCCTGGCACGGACCCGTAGAGACGAGAGTAGCCGAACAGCTGTGCCCCGGACCCGTACTGCCTCACCTGTGTGGTCTCGCATTGGGAATACAGCCCCTGTTCGCACATCCAGCAGCGGCCGCAGGAGATGGGAAACGGCACGACCACCCGATCGTCGGTCGACAAACCGGATTCGGGGCCCGCCTCGACGACTCTACCCATCGTCTCGTGCCCGACGATGTCTCCGCGGTCCATGAATGGTCCCAACACCTCGTAGAGGTGGAGGTCGGACCCGCAGATGGCGGTGGAAGTGACTTCGATGATCGCGTCATTGGGCTTATGGCGGATCGGGTCGGCGACCGTCTCCACCGAGATGTTTCGTTTGCCTTGCCAGGTGACTGCTCGCATTGCTCTCTCCTTCTCAAACGACAGTGTGTTCGTTCGCTCGGGCTATCAGTCCTCCGAAGGTTCCGCCGGCGACGGTGCGGGGGCACGGAATCCGACTGCGCGGTGGGAACCGTCGCACAACGGAGGAATGCCGGTCTTGCCGCACCGGCACAGGGCAACCACCCGGCGATCGGTTGCCGTCTCCTCCCGCCCCGGCGCCGTGAGGACGGTGAAGTCCCCGCGGACGAGCAGGGGCCCGTCGGGGCAGGGGGTAATGGTGACCGGCTCGCTATCCACAGACAGCCTCCTTCGGGGTCTTCCTCAGCGAGGTCTCTCCTGCTGACCAGGCTTGGAGCATGTGGGAACCGCTGATGTCGTCGAGGCGGAGGCAGGAGGCGGCACCGAAGAGGATGTCGGGGATGAGGCCGGGCTCATCATCTGCCGCTCCTCCCGCGAGGTCGTGCGCCGCGATCTGCTCGTGCACGGCATCGGCCTCGACATGCTCATCGAAGTACCATGTGACGTCCCGGCCGAAGCCGCTTCTGCTGAAAGCGCGGGAGTAGAGGCCGTTGGGAATGGACGAGGTCATCTCGAATGCGGCCAGATGCCCGATCGCGGCACCTCGCAGGCGCCGGTTGAGGCCGAAGAGATTCATCGCGTTCACGGAAGCGAGAGTGATCGCGGGGACGTCGTCGAGGTAATGGTCAGGCCTGTCGTCGAGGCCGAACCCGCGCAGCGTTCCGGCGAAGATCTCGGCGTGGACGTGGTCGGGTCTGCCGCCTCCGTACTCGTCGGCCTGGATCTCGACGAGAGCTGCCTTCGCCCGCCCGCGGAATCGGGGGATCGCCCAGGAATGGGGATCTGCTTCGCGGAGGGTGTAGATCGACTTGTGGATGAGGAATTCTCGGAGCTGATCGACTGAGGCGTGCCGCGCCGCCCACGTGGCCAGTTCCGGCTGCGCCACCTCGCTCGTCATGGAGAACAGCGTCTCGGCGAGCTCTGCGCCGGAGCGCGGAATGAGGTCCGGCACTGACGCGAATGCTCGCAGTGCGGCCTCGAAGCGGCGCTCGATCAAGCCGCGGATCCCGATCAGCGAGGGGTCCCATTCCCAGTCTCCGAGCGCGTAATCGGCAGGGCCGGTGTGCAGAGTGTAAAGAAGGTGGAGCGCCAGCTGCAGATCCTCGTCGCAGAACATGTCCTCGCTCGACACCAGCGCAGATGATACCGCCGAGGTGAGTTCGGGCAGCAGCTCAGCAGCTTCTGCGCCGTCAGATGTGAGCACGCTGAGCAGCAGTGAGGTGACCTCGCCCCTCGGTCGAGGCGCTAGCCCGCGCTCCGGCGCAGTGAGCGGTGCAGGGCTGTTCAGTTCGTCGATCGCACCTGTCTGTGTCATCCGCTGTTTCCTTGTCGTCGTGGTGGCTGAACTGACAGCGTGACAAAGTGCAGCGCCGATGTCAGCGGCTGTACGAGACTCACATTTCATCGCCGCTGAGGGGTTGCGCAGCGCCCCAACCAAGACTCCGGCTCCATCTGCGGCATGGAACGGCAACGGTGTCTGAGGCACCCGCCGGGGGCGGCGGCCCCCTGGACAGTGCTCGGGAGCACTCAGCATGATGAGCGTCCCGCACCCGGAGAGCGGGTCATCCGACCGTTCCCGCTGCGGGGGAGCAGACGACACGCACACTGCCACGAGGAGACGATGAAGATGACGACAGCACATCGGCGGGCACGAACCGCGCCTCGGCCCATGGCAGCTCGTGAGCGGCGACGACGGTCGCCCGCCACATGCGCAGGTCCTTCGCGCTGATGTCGTGTCCGGCGACGTCTCGGATGTTGTCGTTGCCGGCGACGGCGGACAGCTGATCCTCTGTTGGCGCCCTTCCTCAGAATTTCCTCACCGCTGAGATCGACGAGCACGATGTTTCTCGTCGCCCCAGGATGTCGAGACCGATGCCGAGGCGCAAGAGGTGTGACAGATGCGGTCGCTGTCTTATTCGACGGAGTTCTCGTGCTTATGCCCCACGTTCTTGGGCAGAGTCTGCATGTGGGCACCGATGACCGGGTCGCTGTCGATATGCTTGCGCGCGATCGGACACGAGACGGTGATGGGGATCCGGCGACACAGTGGTGCCCTTGAGTCCAGGACGGAGGCCATCTGCTTGACCGATTCTCAGATTGACCCAGTGCCGCACGGGACAACAAGTGGCAGGTCGAAGAGAGTGAGAAGACGGACGTGGACGATCAGTCGGTGATCGTGCTCGGCAGCACACCGGTGCGGACAAAGCCCTCGGCGACCTCACGAAGATTCGTGTTCGTCTTCGCGCTCACCTTCGTGAGCAGCAGGAACGCCTCGTGTCCGCTGATCTTGTCCCGTTCCAGGTGAATTCCTTTGGCCTGGCCGATGAGATCCCGCGAGGCCACTGCTTCGTAGAGCTGACCCTGCTTCTGCGCATTCGCCAGAGCCAGAGAGTCATAGGCGGCCACCCCGCTTCCGATGTCCTCCGATTCCTGGTCGACGGGGCGGGGCGTCTTCGAGCACAAGTTGAGCGCGCCGATCTGCGCAGTAAGTCGATGCCGTTCGTCATCGGTAACGGTGGGCGCGGGAACAGCAGCCGCGTCGCGGGGTATGTCATCGGTCGATACTGCTGAGGTCCCGTCCACCGGAGATGCCGCTCCAATCGTGTCCCAGGTGCCGACCCTGGGCTTGCTGTCTTCAATATTGGTCCGCGCCAGGGCCCGCCAATGGCTCCCGACGGTGGTTTTCCGTCGTTGCCCGCCGGGCCCCGCGGTGAACTTTCTCTTCACTGCAGAGTCGACTTCAGCTCTGCGATGCGTGCGGTGAGCCCGGCGATGTCAAGGCCCCGACTCTTCTCATGCAGTTCACGAGTCTGCTCGGGACAGAGGATGCCGGATGCGATGAGGCGGGAGACCGGTGTGCGCGGTTTGTCATATTCGCGTCGACGCACTCCTGAAGGCGTGAGGCGCCAGCCCACCGGGTTCTTCACGGGCATGAAGTAATTGAGCCGGTCGGCCAAGGCCGACCACAGACCGTTGACTCTGATGATCGCGGCATCGGTGGCGTGCGGTGTGCCGAGCGCAAGGTCAAGGCCGCTGAACGTCCGATCGGGCACGCGGGGCCCCTGTCGGAGATCGCTTGTGCAGTGGATCTCGATGAGGTTCGCCTCCGCCCATGTAGTGATGGCGCTGTCCCGAACCGCTGGCGGCAGCAGGACTCCGGTGACGACGAAAGGCACCCCGCGGGCCATCTGCGCGAGCATGTCGACGACCTGCGTGCCGGGAGCGAAGGTCTTCGTCTGTACCCACCCGATCTCGACGTCGGTGAATGTTACTGTGACGCAGTCCTCGCCCGTCGGTGTCTTGATCGTCAGCAGTTCGACGAGGAAATAGCCGGGCTCGGGCTCGAGAAGCGAACGCATGCGCTGCCGCGGGAACGAAGCGCGCATCCCCGCCCCGGTGCCGGTCAGCCACGAATCGTCGTGGTCGCCGGCCTTGGCACCGCGAAGGTACCGATCGATCGTCGCCGCGGAGATATTGAGGAGTTCCTTTCGGACCGAGGACGAATAGCCGTCCCGTTCCTCGCAGAGGTGGCCGTGCCTCTCCAGGGAGTCCAGACAGGCGGACATCCCCGCCTCAAGGTACTTACCGCAGGGGCGGCCGACGGATTTCCACACCAGTTCGAGAGCTAGCTGGGCGCGGGGGGAGAACTTCTTCGGCTTGAGACGACGGCGGTCGACGACGGCGTCGAGAGAGACTCCGGCCCTGATCTGATTGAACTGGCTGCGCAGCTGGTGGCGCGCGTGATCGCGAGTCCAGCCGGTCGCCTCGGTGAGCGTGTCGAGGATCGTGCCCTTGTCCGTGCGCGACGACGCCTCATAGGAGCGCGCGTAGGTGCGGGCGAGTTGGATGGGTGAAGTCATGACGTCTTCCTCCGAATCGGTTCGAGGAGCCGCAGGGGTTCCCGTGCTGGCAATCACGCTATTGAGGGCAAAGTTCGTGCGGAAGGGTCTTTACAGATCCGCAGGGTTCGTCTATTGGGTTGCCTTGACCTCCGAGGCCCTCTTCCTCTCGCACCGCAACCGCCAGGCGCGGTTCTGTAGGGAGATTCGCCCCTCGGGTATTTCATTAGCTAAGCTAACGAACATGACGAGGCGAAGCAGCACCATCGATGAGCTCTACACGCGCACCGCCGAGGATGCGTCCAGGGCCGTGATCGCGAGCTATTCGACCTCTTTCGGTCTTGCGGTCAGACTGCTCGGAGCCAGAAACCGGCACCATATCCGCAATATCTACGCCCTGGTCCGCATTGCCGATGAGATTGTCGATGGCCTGGCCCTCGAAGCAGGGCTTGACGAGGCCGAGCAGCGGGAGATGCTGGACCGATTCGCATCCGCCACCCACGCGGCTTTGCGCACCGGCATCAGTGACAACCTCGTCATCCATGCCTTCGCCCGGACCGCTCGCGCAGCAGGCATCGACGCCGAGCTCATCGACCCGTTCTTCGCCTCGATGCGAGCAGACCTCGATCCCGCGGATACTGGTTCCGGTCTTGCGACCGATGCGGGGATGACGACGCCGGTCCGCGGCTTCAATGCGAACGAACATGCCGAGTACGTCTTCGGGTCCGCCGAGGTCGTCGGACTCATGTGCCTCAAGGTCTTCCTCATCGATCTCGACCGCACCCCCGCCGAGGTCGCCCGGCTCGAGTACGGCGCACGGCAGCTGGGAGCGGCGTTCCAGAATGTCAACTTCCTGCGCGACCTGGCCGATGATGATCAGCGCCTCGGCCGCAGCTACCTCACCTCCGGACACCGACTCACCGAGGCTGAGAAAGCCGAATGGGTGAACACGATCCGGGAGCAGCTCGACGCCGCCCAGGATGCCATCACCGGACTGCCGAAGGACGCGCGCACTGCGGTCCGCTGCGCCTGCGCGCTCTTCACCGCGCTCACCGAGAGGATCGCCTCTACTCCCGTCGCCGAGCTCTACCGCCAGCGGGTGCGGGTCCCGAGCGCCGTGAAGGCTCGACTGACAGCCCACGCAGTCATGACTTCAGCCCGCGAAGGTCGGAAGTGAACCGGCGGAGCGGCTCCGGTGCCGTCAGCAGCCCGCGCACCGGCATCATCGGCGGGGGAGCCGCCGGGCTGGCCACAGCTATCCTCCTCGCCCGCGAAGGGCACTCGGTCGACCTGTTCGAGAAGAACACCGAACTCGGTGGGCGCATCGGCGTGTTCGAGCGTGAGGGCTTCCGTTTCGACACCGGGCCCTCCTGGTATCTCATGCCCGAGGTCTTCGAACACTTCTTCGCTCTCGCCGGCACCAGCGCCGAGGCCGAACTCGACCTCCGCACGCTCGATCCCGGCTACACCGTATTCAGCCCACCGGGGCCGGTCGATGAGAGCACGGGAGGCCCGGGGCGCACGCGAGAACTGACGATCCCGCAGGGCAGGTCCCGGGTGCGGGCGACCTTCGAAAGCGTCGAGCGAGGCGCGGGAGGCGCGCTCGACGACTATCTCGTCTCGGCCGAGCACACGAAGGAGCTCGCGCTCGCTCACTTCCTCTACAACCCCTTCACCTCGCCGCGGTCCCTGCTCCATCAGGACATCCTCGGCGGCCTCCCGAAACTGGTCCGGCAGATGGGGACGTCGCTGGCCGGCTTCTCTGAATCCTCGTTCAGCGACCCGGTGCTGCGCCAGATCCTCCAGTACCCCGCGATCTTCCTCGGCGCCGACCCGAGGCGGGCACCGGCGATCTACCACCTCATGAGCACGCTCGACCTCGCCCAAGGTGTCAGTTACCCCATGGGAGGGTTCCATACGATCATCGACGCCCTGGTCCGGTTGGCCGAACGCTCCGGGGTGCGTCTGCACACGGGAGCCGATGTCACGCACATCGACACCGAGGCAGCAGGGCGCGGCCGAGCCGAGCGCGGACCAGCCGGGCGCGGCCGAACCAGACGTCGAGTCACCGGCCTGAACTGGACCGACGAGGACGGACGCGCACACACGCATTCTGCCGATGTCGTCGTCTCCGCCGCCGACCTCCACCACACGGAGACGAGACTGCTCTCTCCCGAGGACCAGAGCTTCCCTGAACGCACCTGGACGTCGGTGACGAGCGGTCCCGGCGCGGTGCTCGTCTTCCTCGGCATCGAAGGCGAACTCGAGGCGCTGCCGCACCATTCGCTGTTCTTCACCGAGGACTGGGCGGCGAACTTCGACGCGATCTTCGGGTCCAGGCAGAAGATCCCCTCACCGGCATCGATCTATGTCTGTCGTCCCAGCGCCACCGATCCCACTGTCGCTCCGCCCGGGCACGAGAACCTCTTCCTCCTCATCCCCGTCCCCGCCGATGCTGGACTCGGGGCCGGGGGAGACGACGGTGGAGGCGACCCGCGGATCGAGACGGCCGCCGACCGTGCGATCGACCAGATCGCCCGGTGGGCCGACATCCCAGACCTGCGCCGACGGATCAGAGTGCGCAGAACCCAGGGCCCGACAGACTTCGCCGAAGGATTCAACTCCTGGCTCGGCGGAATGCTCGGACCTGCGCACACACTGCGACAGAGCGCGATGTTCCGACGGCAGAACGCCTCGAAGACTGTCGACGGGCTGTTCTATGCCGGCGCCACCACGACGCCCGGCGTCGGTGTGCCGATGTGCCTCATCAGCGCCGAGCTCGTCCTCAAACGCCTCCGCGGAGACTCCAGCCCGGGACCGCTGCCGACCTGAGCCGGTGACGGGGCTTCGCGACCGGCAGTCAGCCCTCGGCCGGTGCTCCACGCCTGTGCCTCGTTGCCCTGCGTCCGCGCAGTGCGCCGAGGAGACCCCGCCGGAGCAGACCGCGCCGAGGCGGTGACCAGATCTCGGTTCCCTCCACCCGCCAACCGGCGAGCAGTTCGTTCGCGGCCATGAACCCCGTCGTCGCCGCGCGTTCCATGAGCGCCACGGGCGCCTCGCAGGCGACGGCGTCGCCGGCGAGCACCAGTCCCGGAAACGCGGTGGTGACGCCGGGGCGGTCGCTGTACGCCCGCGTGTCGGCGAGAGCGCAGTCGTCGGCGATGAGCAGCTCCTGGGCGGTGATGGCGATGTCGGCTGTCTCTGGGTAGACAGCCTGGAGGTCGGCCAGCAGTTGGCGTGTCACGGCTTCCCGGTCGACGTCTTCGGACTCGAACATCGCTCGCGCGCCGCCCCGATGAGCGGTGCCGAGCGCATAGGCGTGGAGTTCGACGACAGAGCCGCTGTGCGTATGCCGCCACCTCTCCGCCCCGGCCTCGAAGCGTTCGAGGACCGAGATGTTGTCGAGCAGCGCATAGCCGGTCGTGCCGAGGAAAGCCGGTCGGCTCGGATCCACCTCGTCTTCCAGCCACAGTCTGAGCACCGCGAACGGCGGGGCGTTCCGCTGCGAGGTGACGCTGTTCAGCCACCGCTCGCGAGCTCCCGTGCCTGCGGCCGGTGAGCCGGGCGCGTGTCCGAGCGCGTCGGTGTCGACCGAGTCCTCGAGTCCGGCCAGCAGCGTTCGAGTGCTCCGCGGATCGGTGGCGAGCACGAGAGCATCGCTCTCGAGCGTCCCGCTCGTCGTCTCGACGCGCCACCCGGTGCGGCCCGCTCTGCCCGGAGAGCGGAGCGCGGTGACCGCGGTATCGGTCTCGATCCGCACCCCCGCCTCGGCGAGGTATTCGCTCAGGGGAGACCACAGTGCGGTGTCGTAGTCGTCGTCGGGGACGTCGAAGAGCAGCCCTTCGGCGGAGCCAGTGAAGTATGTGTGGAACATCGCGACGAGCTCCCCGGCGGAGAAGTCCGCGGGGTGGGCGAAGAACGAGCGGGCGAAGACCTCGAGCGCGAGATGCCGCGCCCCGACCGGGAACCGCAGTCGGTCGAGGAACTGCTCGGCCGACTCTCCGTCGTAGCGTCGATAGGAGTCCGGGAAGTCGACGTCGATGAGTTCGAACGCCGTCGTCAGGTCGACGTCGGCCAGACCGCGCAGCGGGAAGGACGGGCTGGTGAGCGCGAATCCCGCGAGACTGAGCGGGGGAGTCCGCGGAATCCGGGCGAAGGAGTCGCGCAGACCGTCCCGACCCACGAGCGGATAGTCCGTGACCGGGACCAGCCGGTCGAGGCTGGGGTCGGTGCGTGCGAGCAGGCTGCGGAGGTTGTAGTACTGACGGAAGAAGGCATGGAATCCGCGGCTCATAGTCCGGCCCCCGTCGAGGCTCCAGGCCCGGACTCGTCCGCCGAGGCTGGACTCGGCTTCGACCAGGTGCACAGTGGCCCCGTGCTCGGCGAGGACCGTGGCCGCGGCCAGTCCGGCGATGCCTCCGCCGACGACGGTCACTCGCTTGGGCCGCAGCAGTCGCGGACGCCCCGGGTGGGAGGGCGTGAGGATCGCGTGCCGGTCGCGGGGGCGCGGCTGGGAGGCAGGACGGCTCATGTGTTCTCCTCTCCGGTGGCCGACATTGAAACAGTCTGTCGGTTGAGGCGCCACTGCCAGAGCATGAGGACGGCAGTGATCATGGCGAAGCCGAAGCCGAAGTCCTCGATCGGGATGTCCCACGGGAACCGGATGCCGCTCAGCCCCTCCGGATTGTAGATGACGATGGGATCCGAAAGCTTCGTCAGCCAGCCGTCGACGAAGCACTGGAAGACCAGGCAGATGCTCAGCGCCGCCCAGTACTTCGCCCGGCGGAATATGCCTGAGCGGAAGACGAACAGCTCGAGGCCGACGATGAGGATCATTCCGGCGACGGTCATGATCGTGTATTCGGGGATACTCATCGTTCGTCACCTCCTCCGGACTCGGAGCGCCTGTCAGCGTGCTCCTGTGGCCGGGGCTGTCCGGCGGGCCGGGGCGAACTGTCTGGGCGGGGCGGACTTTCGGGCCTGACGCGCTTGCGTACAGCTGTGAGCACGGTGCCGACCGCCTCATAGCTGAGCAGGGCGCACAGAGGGATGACGATGAAGAACACGAGCTCCTCGAGCGGCAGATTGCCGAGGTGGATGCCGGTGACGAACCGCGGGTTATACACCCAATGGTCGCGGGCGATGGCCACGACGTCCCAGAGACAGAAGACGACGATGACGGGCACGAGCGCCCACAGCACGGTTCTCCACCGGCGGTACACCCGAGCCCGGAAGAACAGCTCCAGGGGCAGGGTGATGAGGACGCAGGCACCCATGAGGAGCAGATACTCGAAGGCGCTCACGACAGTCTCCTCTCCGGGCAGGAGCCCTCGTCGAAGGCCAGTTGGAATCCGCGCAGCCGATAGCCAGAGATGACGCTGTCCCAGCCGATCTCCGGTTCGGCAACCAGTCGCGGTCCGCGGCGAAGCAGGCGGTGGACGAGCGCATCGGTCTCGAACAGCGCCAGCGACTGCCCCGGGCACTTGTGCGCCCCGTCGCTGAAGCTCATGCCGACGGCCGGGACGGCTCCGGTGGTGTGTCGCATGGGGCACAGGGAATGCCCCTCGGGCCCCATCGCCTCTTCATCGGTGTTAGTCGCGCGGACGCAGACGTCGATGAGGTCCCCGGCAGGGATCGTCACGGTGCGATCCGGTGCCGTCACCTCGATGTCGGTCTGCGCGCGTCGGAACAGGTGGCCGACGACGGGTTCGAGACGAATGATCTCCTCGAGGATCTCCAACCGCCGCGACTGGTCGGCTGCGAGGTACTCCGCCCCGAGTTCGTCATCTGAGAGCAGATGCCAGCACGCCATAGTGATGAATTCGCGGGTGGTGACCATCCCGGCTGTGCCGTAGGTGACGCACTCAACGAGCATGTCCGACGTGCTGTGTCCGGTCCCGATGAGATGGGACAGGACGTCATCGCGCTGCCTGCGGCGCCGGGCCCGGATCGCCGGACGAACGTCGGCGAGATAGAACCGAGCGATCGGGACAAGACCGTTGATCGCAGCCTGCAGCCACTGCTTCCGGGTCCGTCCCCAACCGGGGGCGGTGAGGTCGACCGGCGGCTGGGTGAAGAATCCCTCGAGCCGCCGCGACATGCCCACGATGGGGGATTCGGTCAGTCCCACGACTTCGGAGGTCACGGCCACGGAGAAGTGCAGAGCCACCTCGTCGAGACGGCACCGGCCGGCCGCGGCAATCCGGTCGACCGTGTCCTGCGCGAGAGCATCGATGCGCTCGCCGTACCTGTCGGCGATCACAGCGGGGGCGAAGAAGCGGGCGAGCTCTCGGCGCTGCAAGTCATGGGGCTCCCCGTCGGATATGAGGATCGGGTGTCGGCGGAAGACGCCGCGTGGGATCCGCTCTGCGGTGAATCCGGCCTGCTTCGTAAGGTGTCGGGCCCGCAGCACCTGGCGGGCGGCGTCGAAGGAGCGGATGCGCCAAAGGTCGGGACCGTGATCGAGAAGCACCTGCTCGACCGGGGGACCGGCCGGCTCATCGCCGGGCACCGCCCGTCGGCTCGGCCGGCACCGATCGGCCCCGCTCATGCGCACCTCAGACTGCAGGCGGACGTGAGGTCCGCGAGTCTGCCCGCAAGCGCCTGCGGAAGCTCCGCCTCGGCGATGAGCCCGGCGATGGTCTCGCAGTGCTCGGCGATCATCGATTCGACGTACGCCCTCGCCCCGGTCTCCTCGATGACCTGCCGCAGCCGGAGGCCACCCTCGGCGTCGAGGCCCCGGTCGCCGAAGAGATGGGCGACCTGGGACCAGGCCGAATGGGCTCGAGCCGTGTTGACGAGCAGGGTCTCCTTGCCTTCGCGGAGGTCGCCGAGTACGGATTTGCCGGTCTCCTGCTCATCGCCGAAGACTCCGAGGACATCGTCTCTGAGCTGGTAGACGATGCCGATGCGGCGGCCGATGGCGCGCAGCCGCTCGACCAGGCTGGCATCGCTTCCGGCGAGGACAGCGGCGATGGCCAGCGGGGCTTCGAACGAGTAGGCGGCGGTCTTGCATCCGATCATCGTGAGCACGTCACCGGAGTCGGCCTCGTCGAGGTGGAGGCTCAGCCACACGTCGGACTGTTCTCCGGCGACGCTCTCCGCGATCGTCTCATCGTAGATGTCGAGCACGGCGAGCCGACGCGGGGCGTCGAGGTCGAGGCGCGCCAGGAGGGACTGGGCCTCGTTGAGCATGAGGTCACCAGCGAGCAGGGACGAGGAGGTTCCCCAGGTCTGCGCTGCGGCGCTCGTGGCACCGAGGAGCATGGCCTCGGAGGAGAACTGACCGGTGATGTTCATCTCCCCTCGACGCACGGTGTCGTTGTCGATGACATCATCGTGGATGATCAGGCCGATGTGCAGCAGCTGCATCGCGCCGGCGGCGTCGATCGCGGCCGACGTCGCCGTCCCTGCGAGATCCTCATGGGCATCGATGAGCAGGCGGGGCCTGATCATCTTTCCGCCCAACGCCATCCTCGACAGCGCTTCCCAGAGCTGCGCATACTGCTGAGTGCGGATTCGAGAGCGTCGCCGAGCAGCGGCGAGGACTTCGACGAGGCGGGATTCGACGGTCAGGACGCTCTCCAATTTCTTTAGCCAGGCGAGAGTTCAATCTAACACGTCAGCGGTATGCTGTCAGCGTGCCGTCCGCAGACTCGAAGGCAGCTGGGCTGACCTACTTCTCGACCGAATCGGAGTTCTCCGATCGTTCGGCCCTGTCCGAATCCGAGATCGCGGAGTGCACCGCGCTGATGGAGGCCCTGCGGCAGTGGCATGAGGCCGAACGCGTCCTCGCCGAGGCGTCGCGGCGGTATATGCAGCTCAACGACAGTGATATGCGCACCATCCGCCTGCTCGTCCGCGCGCAGCGGCAGGGGCTCGTCGTCACTCCCAAGGACATCGCTGCTGCCGTCGGAATCTCCAGCGCCTCGACGACGAAGCTCGTCGATCGCCTCGTCGCCGGTGGGCACCTGATCCGGGTTCCCCACCCCCACGACAGGCGCACCACCAGCATCGAGGTGACAGAGGAGACCGCGCAGGCAGCGCACGAGTCGGTGGGTCGCCAGCATGCCCGTCGCTTCGAGGCGATCGCGGCCCTGAACAGCCGGGAGCGTGCGACTGTGCTGCGGTTCCTCTCTGCCATGACCGAAGCCGACCGCCCGCAGGGCGTGCTGGCTGATGACGGGTTCAGCCGACCGGGTCAGGACAGGGCCTAGGATCAAGACGGCGCTCCTCTCGCCTCCGGTCCCACCGTTTCGACGATCGTCCCTGGAGCGATTGCTCACGGGGTGGGCTGGCCGCCGTTGACATTGAGGGTCTCACCGATGACATAGCTCGACTCCGACGAGGTCAGGAAGACGTACGCGGGTGCGAGCTCGGTCGGCTGCCCTGCCCGTCCCAGCGGAGTGTTCTTGCCGAAGTACGGCAGGGCGTCCTTCGGCTGCCCGTCCGAGACCTGCAGCGGGGTCCAGATCGGCCCCGGTGCCACGGAATTCACTCGGATGCCCTTCGGTGCCAGCTGAGTTGCCAGCCCCTTCGTGAAGTTGTTGATTGCCGCTTTCGTCGACGCATAGTCGATGAGGTGGGCGGACGGCGAATACGCTTGCACGGAGGTGCTGTTGACGATCGTCGATCCGGGCTCGAGGTACTCGAGCGCGGCTTGGGAGACCCGGAACATTGCGTGGATGTTCGTCCGGAACGTGTTCTCCCACTGCTCGTCCGTGAGGTCGGCGATGTCTTCGACGGCGATCTGTCGGCCGGCGTTGTTGACCAGAGCGTCGAGTCCGCCCAGTTCTTCTGCCGCCCGGCGGACCACTTCGCGGCAGTACTCGGGATCGGACAGGTCTCCCGGGAGAGGCACGGCCTTGCGGCCGGCGCCTCGGATGATCTCGCATACGTGCTGGGCGTCTTCGTCCTCGGCGGGCAGATAGGACAGGGCGACGTCGGCTCCCTCTCGGGCGAAGGCGATCGCAACCGCGGCTCCGATGCCGGAGTCCGAGCCGGTGATGAGTGCCCTGCGGCCGCGGAGCCTGCCTGTGCCGGTGTAGCTGTCCTCACCGCGATCTGTGCCGGGGATGAGTTCCGCGTCGAGGCCCGGTTCGGGTTGATCCTGCTTCGGCGGCGTGATGTCGGGAAAGCGGGTGGTGGGGTCCTGGAAGGTCAGCTGGTCGCTCATCGTCTTCCTCCTTTATCGTTGGCGGTCGTTTCCGCTTCGGTTTCGCCGCTTCGGGGCGGTGTCAGGAATTCTGCTTCGTCTTCCGCTTGCTCTCCTTCTCGAGCGCGTCGATCAGTTCCTTCTTCGTCATCGACGAGCGTCCCGAGATGTCGAGCTTCTTCGCCTGTTCGTAAAGGTGATCCTTCGAGGCGTTCGCGTCGACTCCGCCCGCGGTCGGGCGGTCGGTGTTCTTGCCGCCGGAGCTTTGAGTATCTGACGGGCCGGAGGAGTCCTTCGCCTCCCACTTGTCGCCGACCTTCTCATAGCTGTGTTTGAGGGCGGCGTAGGCGACCTGGTGGGCGCGCTTCTCGTCCCCGTATTCGTCGATGGCCGAGTCGTAGGCCTTCGCGAAGGTCCGCTGTGCCTTCTTGCTCGACTTCTCCAGCGTCGAGGGCAGCTCGCTCTCCTTCGGCTTTCCTGTCTTCGTCGTCTTCGGCACAGTGGAACAGCTCCTTCGTGGTCGGTTCGCAGTTTCGGTCAGACTGGTGGTGTCTCTGCGGGGAGTCTCTGGACGGATGCACGGGGTATCCTCCTGCAGCTTCCTCGTGAGAGTCTCCTCATCCGGTGCGTTTCTTCGCGGCTGACGACTTCTTCGATGAGGTCTTCTTTGCGCTCGACTTCTTGCCTGAGGTTCCCTGCTTCGATGATCGAGAACTGTCCACGGACTTCCGCAGGGCCTCCATAAGGTCGATGACGTCGCCTCCGGAGTCCTCCTCGGCGTCGTCCTCGGCGAAGGTCTTCTCCACATCGAAACTCTCTCCCGATTCGATCTTCGCGTCGATGAGTTTGCGCAGTTCGACCTGGTAGTCGTCGCTGAACTCCTCGGGGGTGAAGTCCTCGGAATACGATTCCACGAGCTTCTTTGACATCTCGAGCTCTTTGTCCGAAATCTTCGCCTTCGAGTTCACGCCCTTGAAGTCGACGTCACGGATCTCATCGGCCCAGCGCAGGGTCTGAATCATGAGGACTTTTCCGCACACTCGCAACACGGCCAGGCGCGTCCTGGTGCGCAGGGTGAGTTTGACGATCGCGGTCCGCTCCGTGTCCTCAAGCGTCTGGCGCAGCAAAAGGTAGGCTTTCGGCGTCTTCGACGTCGGCTCGAGGAAATAGGACTTCTCCAGCATGATGGGGTCGATTTCGTCACTGGGCACGAACTGGAGGACGTCGATGTCGTCGTTGTCCTCTGCGGGAAGGGCCTCGAGGTCTTCGTCGGTGAGGACGACGCGATGCTCGCCGTCGTCATGGGCCTTGTCGATGTCGTCGTACTCGACGGTCTTCCCGCAGTTCTCGCACCGATGCTGATTGCGGATCCGCCCGCCGTCCTTCGCGTGGACCTGGTGCATTCTCACGTCGTGGTTCTCCGTGGCCGAATACAGCTTCACGGGCACATTCACGAGGCCGAAGGCGATGGATCCGGTCCAGATAGCTCTCATGACCCCATTGAAACGCAGGTTTCGAACACTGGCTAGACCCCTTGGCGATCTGCAGCGGGTCGGGGGCGACTTTCGGCCGCCGGAGGCACTCAGTTGATTCGCGTTGGACGTCACCCGTAGTGATCACCTCCGGACCTACTGGTGAGGCACCACCGTCCGGCTACCGATTCCGTCAGTGCAGCGCAGCGGTGTTAGATTGGCGGTTCGAAGGCGAACCGGTTGCCGGTAAGCAGCTTTCGCAATCACCGAATGAAGGAGTACTACCCATGGCAGTCATTCTCTGGATCCTCGCAGCGATCCTCGTCATCTCAGGAATCTTCGCCATCTTCAGGAAACAGATTCTCTGGGGAGTCGTACTCATCGTCGTCGGTTGCCTCGTCGGGCCCGGGGGAGTGAGCATCTTCGGCTGAGACAGGCGGAGAGGACGGACAAGATAGAGTGAGCGGATGTCTCCTCTGAGAAATCCTGCCCTCCGCCAAGCCGACAGTCTGCGGCGAATCGTGCCCTGGGCGGTCGCCGGCCTCGTCAGTGCGGTGCCGGCGACCGTCGCCGTCTCGATGGCTGTCGACCTCGTCCAGAAACGAGGGCGGAAGTCGCGCCCCGCGCCGCGACCGGGAACGTTCAGTTCGACGGTCGAACAGTCACAACTCGACATCTACACCGATGGCGCCACTCTCTACGAGGACATGCTCGATGCGATCGGTTCTGCACGTGAATCGATCCTCATGGAGACGTTCATCTGGAAGAACGACGAGGTGGGGCAGCGATTCATCAACGCGTTCAACGCCGCCTCTGCCCGCGGTGTGGAGATCCATCTCATCTACGACGGCTTCGCCAACCTGTCGGTGCCCATCTCCTTCTACCGTCAGCTCTCGGCGGACATCCACGTGCTCCGGATGCCGACTCTGAGGCGTAAGTTCTGGAGAGGACCTCTGCGTCATTCGGGATTCAACCATTCGAAGATCCTCGTCATCGATGACGATGTGGCCTTCGTCGGCGGGTTCAACATCGGCTCTCTCTACGCCCGGCACTGGCGCGATACCCATCTGCGATCGGTCGGTCCCGGGACCTGGGGCCTGCGACAGACCATCGCGGAAGGGTGGAACGAATTCCACGACACCGGCGAACAGATCGCCTGGGTTCCGCCCGCCGCTTGGGAGTCGAAGCTGCGGGTCTCAGCGAACCTCCCGATCCACCTCGTCTATCCGATTCGCAGCATGTATCTCAACGCCTTCGCCCGTGCGCGGAAGCGGATCTGGCTGACCACTCCCTATTTCATCCCCGATCAACAGCTGCTGCGCTCTCTCATCGAGGCGGCCGAGCGCGGCGTGGATGTGCGCGTTATGGTCCCGCAGGAGTCGAACCACATCCTAGGCGATTGGCTCTCCCGAGGATTCTTCGAGCAGATGATCAATTCGAAGGTCACGGTTCTGCTCTACACCGCGAGCATGATCCATTCGAAGGTCGCGACGGTCGACGGCGAATGGTCGACGGTGGGCACGGCGAACATCGATCGACTGTCACTGTCCTACAACTACGAGACGAATGTCGAAGTCATCGACCGGGCGTTCGCCGCCGAGATGGAGAAGGTGTTCGACAGCGACTCCACACACTGTGTCGAACTCGGTTCGGACTGGCTCAACCGTCGTCGCCTGACGAAACTCGCCGAACGTGCCCTGGTGCCGATGCGTCCCTGGCTCTGAGAAGATTTCCTCGCTCTTCGCACCTGTCTTCGTGTGCGCTCCCATCCCGATCACTTTCAGGGTAGCGTGGACGAGAGGACCTGCCAGCAGAGAGGGCCGATGCATGGACGCATCAGGAGAATTCACCGTCGAAACGTTCACCCCCGTCGGTCTTCCGCGAGAGGAGACGCCGACCACGGCCACTCCGGTCGGCCTCGCGCGGATGGAGAAGCATTTCACCGGCGAAGTCAGCGGGCACTCGACGACGTTGTTCACCTTCGCTGTGGACCATTCGACCGACGTCGGCGGCTATGTCGCCATGGAGTCGTTCGCAGGGAAGCTGCACGAACGCACGGGCACCTTCAACTTCACCCATTCGGCGACGACCACCGGTGAGGACCGGGACAACGAATCGTTCGTCATCATCCCGTCGAGCGGCACCGGAGACCTGGCCGGGATCACTGGGACCGGCGGACTGAGGAACGAAGCCGACGGCACCCATCGTGTCTGGCTGACGTACGAACTGCCGGAATAGTCCGTTCGCGTCAAGGCTCTGTCGCTGACGTTCCCGACGGTATAGTCTCGGTCCATGCTTGATGTCCTTCCCGCTGCCGTGACGCGGCTCTTCGATTCGCAGGAGCCGCAGGACGTCGCCGTCGCGACGATCATCGCGACCGAAGGATCGGTTCCGCGCCCAGCCGGCACATCGATGCTCGTGGATGCCGCCGGAGGGATCGTCGGCTCTCTCACCGGGGGATGTGTGGAAGGAGCCGTACTCGAGGCGTGTCAGGACGCGCTCGCCACCGGCGAGGCCTCGGTGCAGGAGTTCGGCTACAGCGACGAGGATGCTTTTTCCGTCGGACTCATGTGCGGTGGCCGCATCGACGTGCTCATCCAGCCCTTCCGCTCAGGCTGTCCCAGTCTGCGATCGGACAGTGGACCGACAGCCGTGGTGATGCGCCTGCCTTCCGCCGATGACGACTGTGCCCCAGCGGCAGCTGTCTCGGCCAGCGCTGTGGATGAGAGCACGGGGCCGAGCACCGACGCTCTGGCTGTCAGCCTCGATCCTCTGGTGCCCGAAGCCGTGGTCGAGACCGCCGCGCAGCGCGTCGGGGCCTTTATCCGCAGCGGCCGCACCGGCAGCATCCGCCTTGCGCCCCCGGAGGGCGGGAGCGAGCCGATCGAGCTCTTCGTCGAGACCCGCATCGAGCCGGCCCATCTGCTGGTCGTCGGAGCCAACGCCTTCAGTCTCGCCCTCGTCGAAGCGGCCAGACCCTTGGGACTGCGCATTACCGTCTGCGACCCCCGTCCGTCCTTCGCCGACCAGACATCGTTTCCCGGCGCCGAGGTGGTTCGGGCCTGGCCGCACCGATTTCTCACCGAAGCGGCCGCCACCGGTGAGTTCGACACCCGGAGCATGATCTGCGTCCTCAGCCACGACCCGAAGGTCGACATCCCCACCCTGGCCGTCGCACTCGACCTCGACGTGGCCTACGTCGGGGCGATGGGCTCGCGGCGCAGCGACCGCGACCGCCGCGCCGCGCTGCGCGAAGCGGGAGTGGCGAGCCCAGCACTGGCACGGTTGCATTCGCCGATCGGTCTCCATCTGGAGACGTTCACCCCCGCCGAGGTGGCTGTGTCGATCCTCGCAGAGATCCTCGCTGTACGCGGTGGCCGCCGGCAGGTCGTTCCCCTCAGCGACGAACGGGAAGATTCGCCTCTTCACTGAGGCGAAAGGAGTCTTCACTGAGGCGAAAGGAGTCGCCAGTCGCTGGCTGCATCTTCGCATTCGACTTCGATATGTCAGTCATAGCATTCTGTTGTTCCTCGTAGTGCCTGCCCCTGCCGTGCGATACGACCTCACCTTCAGGACTACAACTCATGACGAGCGCTAGGAAGCATTCATATGCGATGATCGCGCAGTCATGGGCGTTGGCGGACTGTGGCAGTCTTGCCGATAAGTGCGCGAGCGAGTGCTCGAGCGTGCCAGGGCCAGACAATCAAAAGTTTCTCCAAGAAGCTGACGAACATGTTCTCCTCGTTTCTGATCTCAACCGAACATGGTCTGGCCCCGGGGGATAGCCCGGGGCCAGGAGGGGAAGCCGTGGACGGGCCCGCATCACTTAGTCGTCATTGTGACGTCACTGCCGCGCATCTTGCGTCGAGCACACTGGTAGAAAGAATTGCGGACGCGACCACACGGCTGTGTAGCTCATCCTGGGTGCGGAAACGTCTCACCTCCTTTCATCGAAGATGTCAGCGCCGTTTGAACCGGGGAGGAGAGCGCTGACAAGCGAGGATTCGGTGGGCGATAACCTGGGTTGCCGAGAGACCGGGAGACCGGAACAGCAGCCACGGTGAGGAGTGCCTGAAGGTCCGGCACTCGCAGTGATTCAAAGCTCGCGGTTCATCATCTGTGTGGTGACTCGTGACGAGGTCGCGCAGTTCACGGTCGCTGAGGATGATCGCCCAGAACGCAGCATCGATACCCAGCTGGACGTCTGTTGCACACGTCTGCATGGGAACACCCCACCAGTTGTGGTCAGGCGCTGATGGCTGCCGGTTCAGCAGAGCCTGAGTTGATGGCGATCTTGCGGGGTTTCGCTGATTCCGCGACCGGGATGCTGAGTGTGAGCACACCGGCGTCGTAGTTCGCCGTGATGTTGCTGGTGTCGAGGTTGTCGCCGAGGACGAGTTGTCGGCTGAAGGTCCCGCGGGGCCGCTCTGCCGCGACCGAAGACTCCCCGTGGTCGAGGGCGGGCCGTTCAGCTTTGACGGTGACGACGTTGTTCTCGACGTCGAGGTCGATGTTGTCAGGATCAATTCCTGGCAGGTCGAGTTCGACGCGGAAAGTATCGCCGTCGCGCCAGGCGTCCATCGGCATCATCACGGGGCGAGCCGTTGTGCCGGTGGCTCCGAAGATTTCTCTGCTCAGGCGTTCGACTTCGCGGAATGGGTCTGTGCGCATCATGATCATTGGTGAAACCTCCTTTGCTGGATGGTGAACTCGTGCAGATGATAGGATCTACATCATCTGATAGACATATGATTTAGTCGATCAGAGTGCGAATGTCAACACTGTTTCAGGAGGAATTTTGGGACATGGGGAGACGGCGACTTCAGAGTCTGGGGGGCGCTTGTTCTCGATTTCGCGTGTTGCGGAGTTGACCGGTGTTGGGGTGCAGTCATTGCGGCAGTACGAGGCTCGCGGCCTCGTGACGCCTATGCGAAGTGAAGGCGGGACGCGGCGGTTCAGTCGCGAGGATATTGCTCGTCTGCGGCGTGTGCGGGAGCTGGTTGACGTGGGCGCGAATCTCGCTAGCATCGGAATCATTCTCGATCTCCAGGATGAGAACACCTCGCTTCGGTACGAATTGAGGAGGATGCAATGATGGCAGACAGTGTCCGCCCTGGCGTCGAAGTGCCCGGGCCGGATTGGAACGAACAGCTCGTCGACGCCGCAACGCATATCGACGACGGTTACGAGGAGGCTGAGCCTCACTGGGGAGCAATCCGCGAAGCGGATGTGGGTGATGTTGCCGATCAATCCATCGTTGTAGCGGTTGATGATGAAGACGGGTGATAAGCCGCGCTGCTCTGATGGCGGCATATCGGGCTATAGGGGGAAGCTGCTGTGCTTCTTCCATCGGCCTTGCCGGCGTTCGAATGCGAACCGTTCCGCTCGCAACCGCCTCACCCGCTCCACAACGTCCGGGGCGTAACCGTATGCGGCGTCCGTATCCACGATCCCCTCGAGCACGATGGCGTACCTCTCTGCTGGAAGTTCGATTCGCTGGCACAACTCGTGTCGCCCCGCCGCAGTAGACGCAGTCTTCTCGAAGTCGAGGATCAACCGATCATGCTCGGACAGTTCGTGCACAGTGCCGGGGACCATGGAGACCATTGTGACACAGCAGAATTCGACACCGCGTATGTCGCTGCTCACTCTGTCTTGGTCACCTCGATTCAGGGGGACCGCTCGCCGGCCAGTCCGACGCAGTTGTCCGCGGCTGCGCTGGCGATAAAACTTCAGACAGCGAAGCCGACGTGTAGGACTACCCCATAGTGATTACGCTCACTAGACTTCGGAACCAGAACAATCTTCTATACAACTCGCTGGTCGAGTAGCGGAGGACTTTATGCCCACCACCTCATCCCAGGCTCTCCAAGTGCTGGTCGTAGCCGACCCAGGTCTGCCCAGCAGGCGAGCGGCTTCCATCCACTCCTCGTTAGAGCGGTATCTGCGTGAGGCGTATGGGGTGACAACGACGCTGCACACTCACACCGACACGATCTATCTGACACCCGAGCGCGAGCTGGCTCTAGACGCAGTCGAAGACCTCCGCGCTGATTACCCCGACGTCGACATCATCCTCATCCTCACAGAGATCCCACGGCACACCCAGGGCGACCCTCTGATCGCCGAAGTCTACTCGGACCGCAACCTTGCGGTCATCTCATGCCCCACACTCGGCGCGTGGGCCACCAAGCGCCGCATCATCAAAGTCATGATGAGCTCAGTGAACAAGTTGGTCCCGTGGGACCCCGAAGACACGACGCGCAAATTTCTGCTCGGATGGTCGAACTGGTCGAACAACGAAGACTCCAGCCATCAGTCTCTGCATGCCCACACCATCACCGGAGGCCCACGCCTGATTATGGGGATGACGATTGCCAACGAACCTTGGCGCACGGCTCCGAAACTCTCAGGAGCCCTCGCAGCAGCCTCGGCAACCGGAGCTTTCGGCATCTTCTACAGTTCGATCTGGCAGATGTCGACCTACCTGTCCACCCTCCGGCTGCTCTCAATCGGCGCGCTCGCTATCGTAGTGATGGTCGCCTGGTTGATCGCCAGTCACAAACTCTGGGATCGACCGGTCACCGAACGTCTGGCCACGGTGGTCATGTACTACAACCTCTCCACGGTCCTCACACTGCTGATCACTGTGATCGCTCTCTACGTGACGCTGGTCGTCCTCATTCTCCTGGGCGGCCTCGTCGTTATCGATCCGGCATTTATGACCCAACAGATTCAGCAAGAGGCGTCGTTCACCAACTACCTCGATATCGCGTGGCTCAGCGCAGCCATGGGTGTGGTCGCCGGCGGCATCGGTGCCAGTTTCGACACTGATGCCGACGTGCAGAAAGTGACTCATGGTCAGCGGATGCGGCAACGAGTCTATACAGACAACAGCACAGATACCGACGACACGGTGGAGAGCAGTTGACTGAGATCTGCCAAGCATCCGAGTTCCGACAAGATGTTCTGCCTGAAGGACGTGAAATGGAAACCCTGTTCGACTCAACCTCGTCTCGGATCATCGCCACACCGTTCGAACCGTGGTGGGAGACTCCAGACTTCAGGGATGATCTCTCCGAGGTCGTCACGAGCAGTGCGTCCATTGTCGACAAGATCACCGCCCTTGCCCGTCTTCTGCAGCTCACAGGGTGTTCACCTCAGATCGATCAATGGGAAAGGCTGCTTCAACTGGCTGCGATCGACATCGGCGTCGCTCGTATGCTTGAACCCCACGTCGACGCTCTGGGCATCCTCGCCGAGGCCGGACACGAACCACCTGACCCCGATTCGGCCTGGGGCGTGTACGCGGCTGACCTGCCCACACATCGCGTGAACGTGATCGATGCCGGTGCGGAAAACCTTCTCACCGGCACGAAAGCGTGGTGCTCTTTGGCCGCGGAACTCACCGACGCGATCGTCATCGCCAGCGGCAGCGACGGGAACCGAGCCTACGCGGTGAATCTTCGGCACCCTCGTGTACGACCTCAGACAGGTGCTTGGCCGAGTCTGGGTCTCAGAGAAATCCCGAGCGGCTCAGTCGTCTTCGACGGAGCACCGGCGACGAGTGTCGGCCCCCCGAATTGGTACCTTGACCGCCCCTCTTTCGCTTGGGGCGGGATTCGCGTGGCAGCCTGCTGGTTCGGTGGAGCTCTGGGACTGGCCCGGCGTGCAGCCCAAACCCACCTGAACAGGGCTGGGCGCTCGCCGATGGGAGAGATGCAGCTCGGGCAGCTTGATGCTGAGATCTTCGCGGTCCGCACCATGTTGGCGCAAACTGCTGCTGCAGCGGATGGGGATGAGAAGTTCTCGCGAGAACACGCGTGGAGACTGGCTCTGAGAGTTCGCAACAACATATATCGCAGTGCCCAACGGATCCAGCTTCTGAGCAGGGAGCTGGCCGGTCCCGCGGTTCTGACGAGTGATGCGGCATTTGCCAAAGCTGACGCTGATCTCACCGTCTACCTCAGTCAGCATCACGGGCCTCGGGACGAAGCTGCTTTGGGCGAGAATATCGGTGCAGAGTCAGATGTCGATGAGGTTTAGCCACCAGGACCGCAGCACCGGAGAAGATGCCTGGGTGCAGGCGGGTGCCCTTGACCTTCCGGCGGTTCCGGAGAGCACAATCGCCACAGGCGGAACCATCATCGTCCTTGCCGCACACCCGGACGATGAAGCGCTGGGAGCCGCTGCGCTGCTCGCACGTGCCGATGAGTGGAGCTGCCAGCTGAAAGTCCTACTCTTCAGCGCAGGCGAGAAATCGCACCCTGAGTCGCCGACGTATACCGGCGATCAGCTCAAAAGCATCCGTCTGGCGGAGTTCGATCGTGCGCTGAGCACCTTCGACAAGGCGCACTCCAGTCGTTTTCTCGATCTGCCCGACGGGCAGCTGCCCGAATATGCAAGCCAGATCCGAGACGTGATCCGACAGGAGATCGCACGAGCAGATGGGCCGGTGACACTCGTTGCCCCTTACAGCCGGGATGGGCACTGTGATCACGAGGCGGTGGGCGCCGCGGCGCTGGACATCGGGCGATCACATCATGCCGTAGTGCTCGAATATCCCATTTGGTTCTGGCACTGGGCTGCTCCCACAGACCCTCGGTGGCAGTCCTGGGCAGTCTTACCTGACCCTCAAGGTCTTGATCGAAACGCTCTGCTCGCGTGTTACCCGTCGCAGACAGAAGCGCTGTCGGATCAGCACGGGGACGAAGCGATCCTCACCAGCGCCCATTTGGAACACTTCATCCGGAGCCACGATACCTTCGTGATCACGGATTTCAGATCCGGTGAGGCATCGCCGAGCTCTGGTCAGGAGGGAATAGGCTCGCGGATCAATGATGCGTCCACTGCGTCGGCGGTGTTCGATGATGTGCACAGAGAACGGAGCGATCCGTGGACGGTGTGGGAGTCCGAATACGAAATCGCCAAACGCGAGACCCTTGTGTCCCACCTCCCGTCGACCTCGTTCTCCCACATTCTCGAGATCGGTTGTTCAGTCGGCGCTTTGACTCGAGAGCTTGCCGCTTACAGCGTCAGAGTGACAGCTGTCGATGCCAGCTGCGAGGCGCTGAAAACAGCGAAACGTCTGCACACGACCACCGCAACCGAAATAGCCTTCCTGCACGCCACTGTCCCATACGAGTGGCCCGAAGGGCATTTCGACTGCGTCGTCCTCTCAGAGACCGGCTTCTATCTGACACGTGCACAGCTGCAACGAACGTTGGAACGCATTGATGAATCAACCCCATCGCGCTTTGTGCTCGTTCTCTGTCATTGGAAGGGTGACATCGAAGATTGGCCTCTGACCGCCGATGAAGTCCATGACGCGTGCCTGGACTACTGGCCCCGACTGCGGACCGATTTTCGCTCCGAGGCCGAGTATCGTCTCGATATCGTGACGGTGGACAAAACTGACGATTTCCTCCCTGCGGAAGCCGTTGAGTGATCACGCACTTGGGCATCGTCATCCCGGCTCACAATGAACAAGACGAGATCCTCGGCTGTCTCGACTCGGTGGCCCAAGCGTGTGCTCAGGTCCCTGATGGGCTCGTGCCATTGTCCACTCGAATCCTCGTCGTGGCCGACGCCTGTACCGACGAAACGGTGTGCCGCGTCGCAGACTTCGCCGAACAGCATCCACAAGTCACGATACTTGAGACGTCGTTCAAGAACGTGGGCAGTGCCCGGAATGTCGCCTGGAATCACTTCAAGCAGATGGCTGAAGCTGATCGTGATGTCAACTTCGACCTGACATGGATTGCGTTCACCGATGCGGACAGCAGAGTTCCCACCCACTGGCTGACGACGCATCTTGCCATGGCGGAAGCCGGAAGCGACTGCCTGGTCGGCACAGTGTCGCCTCGACCTGATACCGGGTCGGCAGCGCTGATCGCGAAATGGCACTCTCACCACACGTTACTAGAGGACCATCCCCACGTGTTCGGCGCGAACCTGGGCATTCGAGGCTCGTATCTCAACATCATCGGCGGCATGCCTCAGCTGCCACTTGGCGAAGATGCCGCAACCGTTGCTGCAGTGCTCGCCGCCGGAGGAAACGTGAGACGCACAGATACCTGCCGGGTTCTCACCTCGGCCCGTCTGGAGGGACGCGCGGAGGGAGGCTTCAGCAGCTTTATGCAGAGCCTTCTTTGAGACCCGACTCTGCTCACAGCACTTCAGGGCGGCTCAGGCCGAGTTGTTCCCGACAACCCCAAGCTAATCGCGAGAACTGACGACTGTCAGCCTGTGCAGATCCTCGGGCACATCGACATCGGCCCCGTCGTCGAGGTCGGAGCAGTCGACGAGGTCGACGACAGCTCTGCGCGTCTCGAGCAGGTCGCGGGCACCGACGTCGCCGTGCGCGGCAGCCGCCGCCTGGCTCGTCCAGTTCTCATCGAAGAGCACAGGGTGACCGCGGTGCAGCGACCCATTCGCATCACAGTGGCCCGCAGCAGTGATCGCACGGGGACGATGGGCGGCGATGAGACGAGCGACTTCCGCCGCACAGATTCCGGGACGGTCCACAGGTGTGACCATGACGTCGGGTCCGGGGCCGATCGCCTGCAGGCCGCGGCGCAGCGAGGAACCCATACCCGAAGACCAGTCAGGGTTGAACGCGACGGACACGCGGTCACACCCGGCCAGCAGGCTCGCGACCTGCTCGCTGCAGGCTCCGGTGACGACTGTGACGTCCCGGCAGCCACCGTCGAGCAGGGCGAGGACCATCGACTCCACCAGGGTGAGCCCGTCCTCCCGCGTCAGCAGTGCCTTCGGCCCTCGGCCGAGGCGTCGTCCGGCTCCGGCGGCGAGGATGAGTCCTCTCGGGGGACCGGGGACGGGTCGTTTGGGAGGAGTCGACCCGGTCTCGCCGCTCACGCCGGCAGGAACGCGTCGCCGAAGATCGGCAGATCGCGGACTCGGACTCCGGTGGCGTTGAAGGCGGCGTTCGCGACCGCGGCTGCGGCACCGACGATGCCGATCTCACCGACGCCGCGCGCGCCGAGGGGACCGGCCTGCGGGTCCTTCTCGTCGAGCCAATCTGCCTCGATGTCGGTGATGTCTGCGTTGACGGGAACGTGATACTCCGCGAGGTCGTGGTTGACTACGTGACCGAAGCGCGGGTCGAGCTCGCCCTTCTCATGCAGAGCCATCCCGACGCCCATGGTCATGCCGCCGATGAGCTGTGAGCGTGCGGTGCTCGGGTTGACGATCCGCCCGGCGGAGAACATGCCGAACATGCGGTCGAGTCGGATCTCACCGGTGGTCGGCTGGATGCGGACCTCGGCGAAATGGGCGCCGAAAGAGTGCAGAGCGAACTTCTCCGCCGCGGGATTGGCCTCGGCCTCACCGTGGGCCTCGGCTCCGACGGCAGGATCGGCTCCGTGCTCGGAACGGAGCTCCTGGGCTGCGGAGACGATCGCGGTGCTCCAACTCGCCAAACCCGTGGATCCGCCGGCCACGGTCGCGTTCGGCAGCGCGGTGTCGCCGATTCGCAGATCTACTTGCCCGATGGGAACGCCGAGAGCGTCCGCGGCAGTCTGAGACAGGACGGTCCACGTCCCGGTGCCCAGATCGGCGGCACCGATCGAGACCTCAAAGCCTTCGGGAGTGCGGCGGATCCGCGCGACAGAGCCCGGCTGCCTGCCTGCCGGGTAGGTCGCAGAGGCCACGCCCATGCCGATGAACCAGCCGTTCTCCCGCCGGGCGCGCGGCTGCGGATTCCGCTTCTCCCAGCCGAAACGGTCTGCTCCTTCTCGCAGACAGTCGACGAGGCGGCGCTGGTTGAACGGCAGCCCGGTGTCCGGGTCCGTGGTCGGGTCATTGCGCACCCGCAGCTCGATGGGGTCGAGGCCGGCGGCCACTGCGAGTTCGTCCATGGCGATTTCGAGTCCGACCATGCCTGAAGCCTCGCCGGGAGCACGCATCCAGGAGGGCACCGGCACGTCGAGCGGAACCACTCGCTGGGTGAGGCGGCGGTTGTCGCCTGCGTACATCATGCGGCCCGGCTTCGTCGACTCCTCGGGGAACTCCTTGGTCTGCGAGGACATGGAGATCGCATCATAAGCGAAGGCCGTGAGCGTGCCGTCGGCTCTCGCGCCCAGACGGATGTGCTGCAGGGTCGGAGCTCGATAGCCGGTGATCGAGAACATCTGCTGCCGGGTCACGGCATATTTCACGGGTCGCCCCGGCACCGCCTGTGCCGCGAGGGCAGTGAGCATCATATCCGCGTGAGGGAGGCCCTTGGAGCCGAAGCCGCCGCCGACGTGCGGTGAGATGATGCGGATCTTCTCCTGCTCCACCCCGAGGATCGGCGCCAATGTCGCGCGTGCGGGGTGCACGCCCTGCGTCGAGGTCCACAGGGTCAGTTCGTCTCCGTCCCAGAGGGCGACGGTGGTATGCGGTTCCATGGGATTGTTGTGCTCCATGGGGGTGCTGTAGCGCTCATCGATGGATACGGCCGCCTCAGCGAGGGTTGTGTCGACATCGCCTGTGCGCACATCCCCGCCGCCCGACTCCGGTTCCCGGGCGGCCGGGTGGTCCTCGCGCAGCTCGACGTCGTGATCGTCCTGCACATAGGTGATCTCGATGAGGCTCGCCGCGTGGCGGGCCTGCTCGGGGGTGGTGGCGATGACGGCACCGAGGTACTGGCCTCGGAATCCGATCTCGGCAGAGCGCAGGATCGCGAGCTCACCGTCATCCGTGTCCGCCAGCTTGGGGGCGTTGTCGTGGGTGAGCACATGCACGACTCCCTCCGCGGATTCGGCTGCGGAAGGGTCGATGTGCGTTGCCCGCCCACGGGCGATCTGCGCCTGCAGGGGGTAGAGGAAGAGCGGATCGTCGAGGGGGTGTTCGTAGGCGTAGGGGGCGAGGCCGCGGACCTTGGCCGGGCCGTCGAGGCGGACCTGATGGGTACCGACGGCTGTGGTCGTGAACAGGTCACTCATGGGTGTCCTCCGTGGTCGATTCCGGCAGAGCTTCCGGGACTCCGGTGAGCTCGGCGAGCAGGGTGCAGATGGCGCCGCGAGTCATCTGGACCTTGAAACGGTTGCCGTCGAGGGGTTCCGCCGCCTCGAGCTCGGCGTCGGCTGCTGCCAGGAACGTCTCGGCAGTCGGTTCCGCCCCCCGAAGCACCGCCTCGGCGGCGCGGGCACGCCAGGGTTTGTGGGCGACGCCGCCGAGGGCGATCGCGGCTTCACGGATGACCGGCGCTCGCCCTGCGGTGTCGACGTCGACTCGGGCCGCGACGGAGACGAGAGCGAAGGCGTAGGAGGCGCGGTCGCGGATCTTCCGGTACGTCGAGGCGCCGGGCCGCGGGGGAGGGAGCTCGAGCGCCGTGATGAGTTCGCCATGCTCGAGGACGGTGTCCTGCTCAGGGCGATCCCCGGGCAGCCGGTGAAGCTCGGTGACCGGGATCCGGCGCTCACCGGTCGCACCGAGGACGACGACCGTGGCATCGAGTGCGGCCAGAGCGACGGCCATATCGGAGGGATGCGTGGCCACGCAGTCCGCTGAGGCACCGAGGATCGCGTGGTAGCGGGTGTAGCCGCCGATGGCCGAGCAGCCGGCACCGGGTTCGCGTTTGTTGCAGGGGGTCGAGGTGTCCTGGAAGTACACGCACCGGGTGCGCTGCAGCAGATTCCCGCCCATCGTGGCCGCGTTGCGCAGCTGACCGGAGGCACCGGAGAGCAGGGCACGTGCAAGCATCGGGTAGTCGCGTCGGATGCGCGGGTCGGCGGCGGCGTCGCTGTTGCGCACCATCGCACCGATCCGCAGGCCCCCGTCGTCGAGTGCCTCGACCTCCGTGAGCTCGAGACGATTGATGTCGACGACGAGACCTGGTTCTGCGACGCCCAGTTTGAGATGATCGACGAGGTTCGTACCTCCGGCCAGGAACACCGCATCGGGACGATCGGTGACAGTCGTGACGGCTCCGGCGGCATCGGCGGCGCGTTCGTAGTCGAAGGGATTCATCGTGACTCCTCTGCGGCTCGGCGCACGGCCGCGACGATGTTGACATAGGCTCCGCAGCGGCAGAGGTTGCCGCTCATTCGCTCGCGGATCTCCTCCTCGGACAGCTCCACCGGTCCCTCGAGGTCTTCGGTGACCACGCTCGGTGCGTTGTCGGCGGCTTCGGCCAGCATGCCTGCGGCCGAACAGACTTGGCCCGGTGTGCAGTACCCGCACTGGAACGCGTCGTGGGCGAGAAATGCCCGATGCAGGGTAGAGAGTTCACCCTCGGGGGCCAGACCGTCGGCGGTCATGACCTCGGCACCGTCGTGGGTGAGCGCGAGCGCCAGGCAGGAGTTGAGCCGACGACCGTCGACGAGGACGGTGCAGGCCCCGCATTGGCCGTGGTCGCAGCCCTTCTTCGCGGACATCACCCCCAGCCGGTCCCGCAGCGCATCGAGAAGAGTGGTTCTGGAATCCACGACCAGAGTGTGCTCCTGGCCGTCGACGGTGAGGTGCAGCGAATGTCCCATGTGAGAGCCTCCAGACAGCATTGTCGACGTCCGTCAAACCTAACCCCGTTCGGAAGCCGCGACAAGGGGGTTCACCGGCGCCGAGGGCGTTCGGCCGGTCCCGCACCCCCTGTTGCACGTGATCGGCGCGAAGTACGGTGAAAGGACTATCCAGCACGAACGGTGCACGCGAGGAGGTGCTCAGTGGCAGGTCATGAGCAGAAGGTCACGGTGGAGGGTCATCGACTGACATTGAGCAATCTGGACAAGGTTCTCTACCCGGAGACCGGCACGACGAAGGGGGAGATCCTCGACTACTGCGCCAGGATCGCCCCGCACCTCATCCGCCATGCCCGGGACCGGATCGCCACCCGAAAACGCTGGGTCGACGGCGTCGGCACTGCCGATGACCCCGGGGACGTGTTCTTCGAGAAGAACCTCCCGGAATCCGCACCGTCGTGGATCCGAACACGGGCGATTCGGCACTCCACCGGCACCAAACGCTATCCCCTGGTCAACGATCTCGCGACCCTGACCTATCTCACGCAGATGGCCGCGCTCGAGATCCATGTGCCCCAGTGGAGGGTGAGCGCCGGAGCGAAGGACCCCGGCACAATCGACGCGGAGACCCGCTGCCCCGACCGCATGGTCTTCGACCTGGACCCGGGCCCCGGACGCGGCCTCGCCGACTGCATCGAGGTGGCCCAGCTCGTGCGCGAACTTCTCGAGGGCATGGACCTGGAGGTCTACCCGGTAACCAGCGGATCGAAAGGCGTCCACCTCTATGCGCCGCTGGACGGGTCGGTGAGCTCGCAGCAGGTCTCCGATGTCGCCCATGAGCTCGCCCGCAGCCTGGAGGCCGACCACACGAACCTCATCGTCTCTGCGATGAAGAAGACGCTGCGGGAGAACAAGGTACTCATCGACTGGTCGCAGAATTCGGCGTCGAAGACCACGGTCGCCCCGTATTCGCTGCGCGGACGCTTCACCCCGTTGGTCGCCGCACCGCGCAGGTGGGACGAATTCGACGACCCGGCCGCCGTCGAGCAGGTGCGCTTCGAAGAGGTCCTCGACCGGGTCGATGAGGTCGGGGACCTCCTCGAGCCCCTCGCCGAGGCGGTCGGAGGAACCGCTTCGGCCCCGGAGTCCCAAGCCGACCCGAAGTCGGACGATGCCCCGAAAGCCGAGCGCGACCGACTGGAGGCCTACCGGTCCAAACGGGATCCGAAGCGCACGAGCGAACCCGTGCCAGGGAAACAGGGAACGAGCGGGGACGAGCTGACCTTCGTCATCCAGGAACACCATGCGAGGAGCCTCCACTGGGACTTCCGACTCGAACACGATGGGGTATTGGTGTCCTGGGCGTTGCCGAAGGGACCGCCGACCTACCCCGGGAAGAACCACCTGGCGGTCCAGACCGAGGATCACCCCCTCGAATACGGCAGTTTCGAAGGCACGATTCCGAAAGGGGAGTACGGGGCCGGCGACGTCGAGATCTGGGACGCAGGCACCATCGAGGTCGAGAAGTGGCAAGAAGGCAAGGAGATCATCGCGGTCCTCCACGGGCGCGAGGACGGCGGTCTCGGGGGAGTGCGGCGGTTCGCCCTGTTCAACACCGGTGACCACGGACCGAACAAGGAGCGCGAGAAGAACTGGATGATCCACCTCATGGAGGACGAGCCGAAGAAGCAGTCGGCGGCAGCGGACGACTCATCGAAGAAGGGCACGCCGACCGGGCGTACCTCCAAGAAGCGAGCTGCGAAGAAAGAGGCTCTGCCGGCGGATCTGTCCCCGATGCTCGCGAGCATCGGCGACATCGGCTCCCTCCGGCGGGAGGCCGAGGACTGGGCCTTCGAGATGAAATGGGACGGCATCCGTGCGCTGGCGAGGGTGGAGCCCGGTGACGGGGAGCGCACCGGCAGCATCGAGCTGACCAGCCGCAACGGCCATGACATGACGAACACGTACCCGGAGCTTCACGAACTGGTCGAGTGTATCGATGTCGACTGCATCCTCGACGGTGAGATCGTCGCCCTCGGGCAGGGCAGCCGACCGGACTTCGGACGCCTCCAGCGCAGAATGGGGCTGAGCCGGGACAGCGATATCGAACGGGAACAGCGACGCACCCCTGTCTACCTCATGCTCTTCGATGTCCTCCACGCGGACGGATCGTCGTTGCTGCGCACCCCCTATACGGAACGGCGCGAACGTCTGTTCGAACTCGTGACCGAGAGCGAGCACATCCATGTGCCCGAGGCCTTCGAAGGAAGCGTCGACGCCGCCTTCGAGTCCAGCCGGAAGCTTCGACTCGAAGGAGTGCTGGCGAAGCGGACCGACAGCGTCTATCTGCCCGGAAAGCGCACCCGCACCTGGACCAAGCTCAAGCACGCCTCGACCCGCGATGTCATCATCGTCGGCTGGCGGACCGGCGAAGGAGAACGCTCATCCAGCTTCGCCTCGCTATTGGTCGCCGCCCATGACGACGAAGGGCTCCACTACCTCGGTCGCGTGGGCACCGGGTTCGACGAGGCGGCCCTGCGGAGTCTGCGCTCCAGCCTCGATCGCCGGTCGCGGAAGACGCCGGCGCTCACCGTGCCGGCCGACGAGTCGCGAGATGCCCACTGGGTGCGACCCGACCTCGTCGGGGAGGTCCGGTTCTCTGGCCTGACCGAGGCCGGACGCCTGCGGCACCCGGTCTGGCGCGGCCTGCGCTCCGACATCGACGCAGAGGACGTCCGAGTCTGAACCAATCGACGCTGATTCTGCTCCGATCCTCAAGGACCTTTCTTCGGCGTTCGGGAATCGAGGGGTACCTCAGCCTGAGGTGTGCTTGCCACCGATGCCGGAGCGGCCGTCGGTGGAGTTGGCATTGAAGCCGATGAGGTCATAGCCCATCTCGGCGAGTTTCTCGTCCTCGGAACCGGGTGGTGTCGTACCGTCGATGGGCCGGCCGGCAGTCTCGTTGAAGAAGTGGATGCCGATGAGCCCGATGACTCCGGCCGCGACCAAGTAGATTGCGGGGAAGAGTTCGAAACCGGTCTTCTGGATGACGAAGGTGTTCACCGCTGCGGTCGTGCCGCCGAAGATAGCCGTGGAGATGTTGTAGCCGATGGCGAAGCCGGAGAACCGCACCTGCGTGGGGAAGATGGCCGGCAGCGTCGCCGAGACGCAGGACTGGAGCATGACCTGCAGCAGGGCGATGATGGCCAGGCCCACGATCTGCCAGCCGGCTGCCTCGGCGTGCATGAGCATGAACGCCGGCACGGAGAGGAGGATGAAGCCGATCGCCGAGGTGTAGAGAACCGGTTTGCGCCCGATGGAATCCGTCAGCCGCCCCAACGGCGTGATGACGATCATCATCGCCGCGAGCAGGCCGATGAGCATGAAGTTGCTCTCGACCTCCGAATGCCCCAGCGTTTCGGCCAGATAGGTCGGCATGTACGTCAGCACCATGTACTGGCCGATGTTGAGCAGAACGACGAACGCCATGAGCATGGTGATCTGCTTCGAGTATCCGCGGAACAGTTCCCGGAAAGGCTTCTTCGTCGTCTTCTGCCGTGACGTCGCTGCGGAGAAAGCCTCCGGTTCATCGAGCTTCATGCGCAGCCACAGCGCCACCGCGCCCAGCGGCAGGGTGAGGAGGAACGGAAGGCGCCACCAGCCGGCGTCCATCCCATCGCTGCCGACGAGCACGAGGAGGATAGTGCAGACCAGAGCTGCCGTGGCGGTCCCGGCGACGGTGCCGAGCTCGAGGAACGAACCGCAGAACCCGCGCCGCTTGTCGGGTGCCGATTCCGCCATGTACACGGCCGCGCCGCCGTACTCCCCGCCCGTGGAGAAGCCTTGGACCATCCGGCACAGGAGCAGCAGGATCGGCGCCAAGGCGCCGAGGGTGGCATAGGTGGGCAGGACGCCGATCAGCGTCGTCGGAATCGTCATCATGATGATCGTCAGGACCATGACGTGCTGACGTCCGATCTTGTCGCCCAAGGGCCCGAGGACGAATCCGCCGAGAGGCCGGAAGACGAAAGACAGCGCGAGAGTGGCGAAGGTCAGCGCCACACCCCATTCGCCGGGGAAGAACGCATTGGCGATGTAGACCGACACGTAGGAGTACACGCCGTAGTCGAACCATTCGACGGCGTTGCCCAACGCGGACCCTCCGATGGCGCGCTTGAGAGTGCGTTTGTCCTCCGGCGGCATCCTGCTCATGTCGATGCCGTCCGGGGTGGGAATCTTCTCGTCGCGCGAGGACTCGCTCAAGTTTCTCAACCTCCAGACTGTCACCGGGTGCGTTGTCGCACCCTCTGGGTGTCGCCCAACTGAGTCGGACCGCCTCGGCCCGAGACCATACCTGGGGCATGGTCGGCGTGTGCTGGGCACGTTACCACTGAGCAGGAGCGTTGTGTCCGCCCCCTTACGAACACAGGGCAACTGCGCTATCGTGCGGTGGCACGCACGAACTCTGCCCGTACTCGAAGGCCGCCCGAGGCGACATCCCGGTCGAAGTCGTCGCCGTCTGAGAGCGATGCGGGACCGGCGGTGCACTGCGCGCCAGAACGAAGTCCTCTGCTGGAGGTGCCTCTCGTGCCCTGCCGGCCGGCTTAAGGGCGGATTGCCCGTTCGTCGCTGCCATGCCCGGGCTTGAGGTCCCCCAGCTGAGAAGGCCGTAGGGGAGTGAAGCTTTGCCCGGTCTCGGTCGCGATCACACGTGCAGTGAGGCAGACGTGATCGCTCCCGTCGTCGAGCATCGCGATGCGTTCGACGATGAGACGGTTGGGCAGGTCCGCGAGCAGCGGCACCCCGTCCTCGGTGTCGGTGAAGTCAAGACCGGCGAACTTGTCCGTCTCCATTCCGGAAAGTGATCCGAAGTGCCGTGCCGACTCGCGGTCGACGTCAGTGAGGAAGTGCACCGCGAAGCGCTCGGAACGCAGCGCCACCCGGTAGGTGTGGTTGGCCTTCGACAGCCAGAAGCAGTAGTGCTCCGGATCGATGCTCGCCTGGGAATGGAAGCCGACCAGACAGCCGGCCCGTTCGCCCTCCGCCGAGGTGGTGACGACGATGAGCGGGGAATCGACCGAACCCATGAGGTCGTCGAGCCCGGAGGTGCTCATGATCGTCCCTCCGCCGCCGGCTTCGCTTCGTATCGGAGGAAGAGAGTGTCATCGGCGACCATCGTCGACTTCAGCGAGAACTGTGCGATGCCGGCGCCCGGCGGCGCGACGCTGACGGGCAGCGCATCGCCGCCCATCATCGGTGAGATCGACAGGCACAGCTCGTCGAGGCGGTCTGCGGCGACGAGCTCCCCGAGCCACCGGGGTCCGCCTTCGCACAGGACGACTTGGTAGCCGAGACCGGCAAGGGCCTGCAGAGCGGCGGCTGGTTCGACCCGCTCCTCGCCGGCGATGATGACCGTGGCCGCCTGTTCGGCGGCCGCCAGCCGCTCCGGATCGGCCTTTGCGCACGTGATGACGATGGTGCGCGCGTGCTCGGGTGCTGCGGTGAAGACCTGTGAGGACCAGTCGAGGTCGAGGCTGCGACTGACGACCGCCACGGGTGGCATCTCGGACTGTCCCCGTGTTTGACGCTGCGCTCGGGCGGACTCGCTCAGCCGCATCGGCGCGTAGCCTTCGCTGCGCACTGTCTGCGCGCCGACCATGACGACATCGGCGATCTGTCGCATCCGTCGGAACAGGTCCTGATCGGGTTCTGTCGACAGAGCACCGACGCGTCCGTGAATGGCGGCGGTTCCGTCGAGACCGGCGACCATGTGACCGGTCACCCAGCATTCGTGCCGCGGCTGGGTGCGTTCGACCTCGAGATAGGGTGTCAGCGGATCCGGGATCGGGGCACCGCGTCCGAGTGGCTCCATATGTGCAGTCTACTGAACCTCGCAGGCACTCGCGGCGACGACTTTCCGACCATCACCCGGACCCCGCTGACTGTTCACTGACGCGAGAAAGTCAGTCCGTCCAAGCGTCGTCGGTGAAATAGCCGTCGATGAACCCGGGCAGACGGTGACCGTCCTTCGCGGTCGCCAGTGTGTACGGGGCGACGTGGAAGCCGGCCTTGTCGAGTTCGCGCATCTTGTTCGTCGGCAGGTTCTTGCTCGGTCCCACCCATTCGATGCCGGCGTCCTTGATCTCTGCCGGTGATTCCTTCGGCATGGTCGAGCCCATGAGGTAGAGCGAGGTGTATCCGCGGTCGGCGATCGTCTTCGCCGCTTCGAAGTCGAAGGACTGGACGACGAGGGAGTCCTTCAACCCGCGTTCGTCGAATTCGTCGAGAACCCGGTCGACCTCCTCGGGGGTGGCCCCGGGTTTGATCTCGGGCACGAGGACGACCTCGCCGCCCATCTCGTCGAGGAGTTCGTCGAGGGTGACGGTGGCGGCTTCTTCTCCGCCGGCCGGGTGCTTGATCGTGGCTGCGTCCCATTCCTCCCGGCTGAGGTCCCGGATGGGTCCGGTCACGCCGTTGAGGGTGCGGTCGGCGGTGTCGTCGTGGATGAGAACGGGGGTGCCGTCTTCGAGGAACTGGATGTCCATCTCGGGGAGGAATCCGTCCTTCGCCGAGGCGGTGAATCCTTCCATGGATTCTTCCGGATAGACGTCGGCGCCGCCTCGGTGGGAGATCGTGGTCGTGAATTCGATGTCGGCGACCTTATCAGGGGCGGTGAAATCGCTGGCGGAGCCGAGTCCTGGTGCGTCGCCGGCGGAGCCGAGCCCGGCGGCTGCCGCGGGGGCGAGGCCGACGCCGAAGGTGGCCGAGGCAGTGAGGACCGCGGTGGCGAGGATGGTGAATGGACGGGTGCGCTGGGATGTTGCTCTCTGTGTATTCACGCCCCCGACGCTATGGAGGACAGGTTATATTGTGGCGAAGCCGCCGTGAACGTTCTTCGCAGAGTGGGCGAACGGCTGGGAGATGATTGACCTCGCCGAGGCGGCCGCCCGGGCCCGTACGGTCGGCCCTTCATCGAACGGCCGACACGAACCGTGGGTTAGTCAGTTTCCGAAGGCCTGCTTCGTATGCGAGCGGCCGACGGAGGCCATGATGATGAGGAAGATGCCCAAGATGATCGTGTAGATCGCGATGATCCAAACCAGCGCGAGCAATGCAGCTCCCGGGTTGGAGAAGACGACGATGAACATGATGACGGCGAAGATCATGTCGAGGACGCCGACGGCCTTCGACCATCCTTTGAATGATTTCGACGCGACGCTGAGGATGCCGCGGATGAGCATTCCCGACGCCATCATCAGCAGGATGACGGTGCCGCCCATGACGGCGAACGACAGCGGCATGATCATGATGATGACGCCGCCGATGACGTAGGCGATGCCTGCGCCCAGCTCCCAACCCCACGAGAGGTTCTGCCTGCGAGCGTGCAGTGCATGGGTGATCTCGAGGGCGCCGTCGACGATGAGCCAAGCGCCCACCCAGATTCCCAGAGCCACTGCCATTGCAGCGGGTGCGGCGAGGAGGAGGATTCCGAAGAGGACGGCGAGGATGCCGCGGATCAGCACCGCCCAAAAGGCGCCTTTGCCGAGCTCGGTCATCAGGGAGCGGACGGCGCCTGTGGGGTTCGTGGGATTCTGTGGTGTAGCCATGACTCCTCTTTCTGACATGTCTTTGGGTTACTTTCAGCCTAGCCCTGTGCTGCGGTGGGAGAAGGGTGGGGTGGGTGGCATGGCCGTGGTCCCATCCCCACAGGTTTCCCCACTCACATCCACTTCTTGACTCGGAAGACGACGTAGAGAACGACTCCCAACCCAAGCATGAGCCCCAACGCCATCGGATAGCCGAAAGCCCAGTGGAGTTCGGGCATATCGTCGAAGTTCATGCCGTAGATCGCTCCGACGAGGGTGGGGGCGAAGAGGATCGCTGCCCAGCCGGAGATCTTCTTCATGTCCTCGTTCTGCCGCTGCGCGACGAGGGTGGAATTGACGTTGAGGATCTGCGACAGGGCCTCACGGAGTTCGCCCGCCTCGGCGAGAACCCGGGTGAGGTGGTCGGTGACGTCATCGAGGTAGGCGCGCAGGTCATCGGGGATCGCGTACTTGGCGGCCCCGTTTCCGAGTGCCTGCGTCAGTCGGTTGAGGTGGGTGGAGTTGTGGAGGACATCGATCACTTCCTGGCTGAGGAGATAGATGCGCTCGGCGGCGGCAGTGTCCCCACTGAAGACCTGCCTCTCAATCCCGTCTTTGTCGTCCTGCAGTCCATCGAGAACAGGGAAGTACCCGTCGACCACGGTGTCGAGCAGGCGGAACATGAGCGCTTCTGGTCCGAGTGCGAGAAGTTCGCGGTCTTTCGCCCAGCTGCGCTTCTCGTTCGTGAAGTACTCCTGGACTCCGCTGGTGTCCGCCGGAATCGGTGTGCCGTCGATGAAGCGGTCTCCCTGACAGATGATGACGAGCACATCATCCTTCATGAGAAGGTGGAACTCGTTGAACTCGACTTCTTCTTTCGCGTCGATATAGACCGCTGATTTGAGGACGACGAAGAGCACATCACCGTATCGCTCGACCTTGGCCCGCTGGTTCGCGTGGAAGAGGTCATCGACGAGAACCGGATGCAGGTCCCACGTCGAGGCGACCTCCGCGAACAGCCCGGGAGCGGGCCTGGGGATGACGATCTGCGTGATCGAACCGGGAACGGACGAGCCGGAGCCGTCCGGGTCATGTGCAGACAGCGCGTCGGCGAAGGACCGGACGACGTTCATCTCCCGCGGTTCGCTGTCGATGATGCGGCGGCTGAACAGCGTCGGTGACTCGGTGGACTTCGCTTCTGACCCCACCGCCGGTCGCTTGCGCAGTGACGGTCGTTCGGGCTTGTCTCTGCGGACTCTTGCCATTGTGCTCCCTTTCCTCTGACAGCTCCTCAACGGTACTGCACACCTCTGTCGGCCTCAGGACGCAGCAAGTGGGAGCGAAATACTTTATCGTCGAATTCTCAGACCGGGTGCGGTGCCTGCGCCAAATCTCTGACTGCGCTTGTGCGCAGATGGGGTTAGAGTGGCAACCGGTCGGCATCGTCGCGGACCGGAAGCCCACCACGAGGAGCATGAGAGCACGGAGCCGTAGACCATGCCACGAATATTCTCCCGCCTTTGGCGCCGCTACCGGGATACAGCACTCTTCTTGAAGATGACGGCCGGGTTCGTCCTCGGACTCATCGTTGCCTTCGTCTTCGGAGAGAAGGCGCAGGTGCTGTCACCGATCGGTGACATCCTGCTCAACCTCCTCCAGCTGATCGTCATCCCGATCATCATGGTGACGCTGATCGACGCGGTCAACAGCACGCGCCCCGGAAACCTCGTCAGGGTCGCCTTCAAGACCTTCGCCTTCTACATCCTCACGACGATCGCCGCCGTCGTCATCAGTCTGTCCCTGGCCCTTCTGGTCAAACCGGGGACCGGTCTCCAACGCCCTGAGAAAGGCGCAGAGACACCCGAGGCCCCCTCATTCGTCGACCAGCTCGTCGGCATATTCCCCGAGAACATCTTCAAGGCTCTGGTCGACGGCAACATCCTCGCTCTGATCTTCGTGGCCATGATCGTCGGTCTCACGATGGCAGGTATGCGCCGCTCGTCCGATTCGACGATCTCCGGCTTCGGGAAGCTCGTGTACGACCTCGTACTTGCGGCCAAGGAGATGACGTTCCGCATCCTTGGAGGGATACTCCAATTTGCGCCGTTCGGTATCGCAGCCCTGGTGGCGAGCGATATCGGCAGCCAAGGAATCGATGCCCTGGCGGCCCTGGGCAAACTGACCGGCGTCGTCTATGCCGGTCTGGCAGCGCAGATACTCCTCGTCTATATTCCGCTGCTGCTGCTCAATCGAATTCCGGTCGGCGGATTCTTCCGCGTCGCCGGTGCGCCGATGGCCACGGCGTTCACGACTCAGAGCAGCTCAGGGACGATCCCTGTGTCGCTGGAGGCGACTAGGAAAGCAAATATCCGCCAAGAGGTCGCAGGCTTCGTCATCCCATTGGGTGCGACCATCAACATGGACGGGGCGGTCATCCGTCTGGGGGCGTCGGTGGTGCTGGCTGCCAACATCGTCGGCCATGACATGTCCGTGCTCGAACTCGGCGCGATCGTCCTCACGGCCACGTTCGTCTCGATCGGCACCGCAGGAGTCCCCGGCGCCGGACTCATAGGATTGACGATCCTGCTTCAGCAAGCCGGTCTCCCGCTTGAGACCGTCGCTCTGGTCGCCGGTGTCGACGTTCTGCTCGGAATGGGGGCGACGATGATCAACATCACCGGCGACCTCGTCGGAGTCCACCTCATCGACAAGAGTGAGAAGCGGATCAGCGAGGGCAGCCGAGGATTGTAGCCCTTTCACTCGAATCACGGGAGGGGTAGCGAAGGCTTCGTCATTCTGAGAGCGTGAGGGCACAGTCCGCACACGTGCTCACCCGACGACGTGGCGAGGCTCTGGACCGTGGAGTGAACTTCATCGATACAGCCAACCTCTACTCGGCCGGGGACGCGGAAAGAGTCCTCGGCGAGATCATGGGCGACAAACGCGATGAAGTCATCCTCACCTCAGATACGAATCACAGATGAAGGAGAAACACCGATGACCACACGTGACGAACTTCGTGCAGAGAAGGCCCTGCAGGGGATGGAATTCCCCGCCTCGAAGACCGAGCTCATCGACTACGCGACCGAACGCTCGGCCACCGCGAAGACACTTCAGGCCCTGCAAGCTCTGCCGGATCGACAGTTCGAGAACAAGGACGATGTCGTCGAAGCAGTCCCACAGGAGCCCGAAGGCGACGCCCCCGGAGGGGTCCACCGATGAGATCGGCCGGTGCACCGACGACGTGACAGAAGACTGCGAATCGGAAGAAGGTGTTTGAACATGCGCAGCGATGAGTTCCTCAAAAACGTCACCGAAACCGGCGGGCCCGGCGATCCTGAAAGCGCTGCCGTCGTGACCCGGACGGTATTGGATAACCTCGGCAAACAGCTCAAGGGCGGCGAGGCGGCGGATCTGGCCGCCCAGCTTCCTGCCGAACTGCAAGAGCCGCTCCAACGGCACGGCTCGAAGGCGCCGCTGACCGACGACGTCGATGATTTCCTCCGTCGTCTGGCTGATCAGCTAGGCGAGGGGATCGATCCTGATACCGCCCGCGCCTACGCGCGTGCGGTGATCTCGACGCTTGACGCCGCAGTCTCCGAAGGCGAGGTCGACGATCTCCGCTCACAGCTGCCCGCAGGCTTCGCACCGCTGTTCGAAGACTGATCTCTTCGGGGCGTACCCCTCACGCGAGAAGAACGCGAGGTGCGAGGTGCATGCTGTGAGGATGCTCTTGGCGACGCCGACCATATCGCGTGAGAGCTCACCACGATCAAGCAGGAACGGAGGTCGAGTTCAGGTCGGACACAGATAGGCATGCACAATAGTCTCCATGACCTTCCTACCGGCAGATCTGCCGCACACCGCTGTTCGCGGCGCCAATTTCGCGCAGTCGGTCGCCAAACTCGTGGCTCAGAGACTGCGGGAACGCGTCCGTGAATCGCGACTGCCAGACGAATTCTCTCCGCAGGACGATGACCATTTCGTCGCAGCCGGCTACTTCGCCGGTGACCTCACCTCGGTTTACCAGCTCGAGCAGTGGTTCTGGCCCTTCAAGCAACTCGAAGCGCGGCTCAAGGAAGCCGGTCATGGGGATCAGCCTTTCGGGATCATTGTCCGCAATGCCCCGGTGGCGGAGTACCTGAAGAGCATCACCTCGTTCCCGGTGCGGTTCTCACGCCTGACCAGCGGCCTCGACAAGTTCATGCAGTCCCCGAGTCTCCGTGCCGTCTTCTATGTCAACCAGGGAACCAGCAATTTCCAAGCGCTGCGCTACCCCGAGCCCGCTCACGTGCACCTCAGCCACGGCGAGAGCGAGAAGATCTCGATGATTTCCAACCAGCTCAAGGGGTACGACTATGTCTTCACCGCCGGCCGGGCTGCAAGGGAACGCGTCCAGCAGGCTCTTTACGGAATGAGCGACGATCGCATGTTCGACGTCGGACGACCGCAGCTCGACCGCCCCCGTTCGGTTCCGCACGAGTGGAAGAAATTCAAAGAGGCGTCCCCGGATGGGCAAGCCGTATTCTATGCGCCCACGTGGGAGGGTGACTCTCCGTCGATGGCGTACGGCACCATCGCCTACAACGGAACGCAGCTCGTCACTTCGCTGCTGGAAGCCGGATACCGAGTGATCTTCCGCCCGCACCCGCGCACGGGGGTGATGTGCCACGAATTTGAGAAGGCTGTCGAAGACGTGGCGGAGATCGTCGAGTCCGATCGGCGTGGGTTCCTCGACAAGAGTCCAGACGTGTCGTGGCAGTTGGACGAGGCCGACCTGGCCGTGGTCGAGATGACGTCGGTCGCCTTCGACTGGCTTGCCTCTGGAAAACCCCTCGTGATGGTCCAGCCTCACGAACCTCAGGCAGAGGTGCTCGAAGGCGGCCTGATGGATCTGTGTCCGACAGTCGGATCCACCGGTGAAGCCGATGTCGTCGACGCCATCGCCGAGGCAGTCGCGCAAGCCGGGTCTGTTGCGGCGATCGCCCAGCTCTATCTCGGTGACACGAGCCCAGGGGCGCAGATGGCCCGTTTCATCCGGTCAAGCGAGCAGGTGATCGCCCAGCGGGTCGAGGAGCATCGGTTAAAGCATCTCGTGTGAAGCATATGACAATTTCTTAACTCGAAATTACAGAATGGTAAAATAACGCCGGACCAATTCCGCGGCCCACCACCTGGGCTCCGATCACTGGACGGAAACAGCAATGCGACGAGTCATCACTTACGGAACCTTCGACCTGCTCCACTACGGGCATATCCGCCTGCTCCAGCGGTGCAAGGACCAGGGCGACTACTTGGTGGTTGCTCTCTCCAGCGACGAGTTCAACGCAGGCAAGGGCAAGAAGTCGTACTTCAGCTACGAAGAGCGCAAGCACATGCTCGAGGCGATCCGCTACGTCGACCTCGTCATTCCTGAAGACAACTGGGAGCAGAAGTCGACTGATGTCGACAAGTACCACATCGACACGTTCGTAATGGGCGACGACTGGGAAGGCGAGTTCGACTTCCTCAAAGACAAGTGCGAGGTCGTCTACCTCCCCCGCACACCCGAGATCTCGACGACGCGGATCAAGACCGAGCTGGGCAAGTCCTGACCGAACCGGCGCGGGCTTCGCGCTATCGTGGCTGGATACCATCCATGAATCAGAGAGGAACGGACGTGCCCGAAGAGTCCCCGGCGAAACATCCGACGCTGTCGGAGCTTCGGGCCAAGGCACAGCCGATCGAAGTCCGCAGCCGCAAGAACGCGGAGCACTGGACCGCGCAGCTCTACCTCCGGCACATCTCGATCTACTTCACGATGCTGCTCGTGCGCACCAGAATCAGCGCCAACGGCGTCACCGGTCTGATGATCCTGGCTGGGTGGTGCGTCGCCGGAAGCCTCTTGATCCCCGGAATCTGGGGCGCTGTGCTTGCCGTCTTCTTCTCCCAAGTGCAGATGTACATCGACTGCTGCGACGGTGAAGTCGCTCGCTGGAGAGGCACCAGCGGAGCCAAGGGCGTCTTCCTCGATAAGGTCGGCCACTACACCACAGAGGGCCTGGTCGCGGTTGCCCTCGGTGTGCGGGCCGTGGGGGAGTGGAACAACCTCGTCGAAGATCCGACCGGTTCCTACCCTCTTCTCCTCGCCGGCACCGCGTTGGCCGCACTGGTCCTGCTCAACAAGGCGCTCAACGACATGGTCCACGTCTCCCGCGCGTTCAACGGCCTCGACAAACTCGCTGATTCCAAGGCGGCCACCGAGGTCAACCCGGGTCTCGTCGCCACCCTCAAACGTATCGCCCGCTTCGTGCCCTTCCACCGGATCTTCCATTCTGTGGAGATGTCGCTTATGGCGCTGCTCTCGAGCATCGTGACAGCGATTGCTGTGGTACCAGGGGCCGGACCGCTGTTCGGAGAGCGATGGCTCGTTCTCATCATGGCGCCCTTGTGCCTGCTCTCGGTCATCGGACATTTCCTGTCGATCATGGCATCGAAGAGGCTGTCATGAGCGATGCTTCGAGGATCCTCTCCCAGCGGTTCGAAGAGAATCGCCGGTACACATTCGGCGTCGTCGTCCTGAGCCAGGGAAAGCGACTCGACGACCTCAACCGCGGATTCGAATCACTTCTCGCGCAGAAGGGCGTCGACCTCGACATCGTCTGCGTGGGCAACGGGTGGGAACCGGAAGGAATCCCGGACCAGGTCAAGAAGCTCGGTCTGCCGGAGAACCTCGGCATTCCGGCCGGACGCAACGCCGGAGTCCCCCACGTCGACGGCGAGTTCCTGTTCTTCCTTGACGATGACGCATGGCTGCCGGATGACACGTCGCTGATGCGCATGGCACAACTGATGCGGACTAAACCGCAGATCGGACTGATCCAGCCAAGGGTTGAGGAGCCCGGTGGGCCGGATGCACCGAAACGGTGGATTCCCAGACTGAAGAAGGGAAGCGCCGACCATTCATCGAATGTGTTCTCTGTGTGGGAAGGCGCAGTCTGCATGCAGCGCCGGGCCTTCGACGCGTGCGGCGGATGGCCAGCCCCCTTCTGGTACGCACACGAGGGAATCGAACTCGCGTGGAGGGTATGGGACGCCGGCTACATCGTCTGGTACATGGGCGACCTCGCCGTCGCTCACCCAGTGATCGACCCGAGGCGCCACGACGAATACTTCTACATGAATGCGAGAAACAGAGTCTGGCTGGCCCGACGCAACCTGCCGTGGCCGTTCAGCTGGGCCTATGTGGGCTCCTGGACCTTGATGCAGTTCATCAAATGGGCCAACAAGCCACATCAGCTCAAGGCCTGGATGGAAGGATGGCGGGCCGGCTGGCGTCTCGACCCGTGGGGCCAAGACGAAGACAGGCAGAAGCTGTCAAGACGAGGTGTACTTCGAATGTCCCGGCACGGACGCCCCCCGATCGTGTGAACGCCAGGATTATCCGCCCGGCGCGCGAGAGATCGCACCGAGAACAAAGAGGGGACCGCGGTCGGGTCCGACCTCACCGACTGAGAAACCGAGTGGAGCCGCTTCATGTCGTCATCAGCGTACGTTGCTGAAAGCTCTCCCCACGCGAACAGCGCACCTCAGCCCTCCGGCTTCCGCTCCGATATCCAGGGGCTGCGTGCACTGGCCGTGGGGATCGTGCTGCTGTACCACCTGTGGCCGACTACATTCGACGGCGGATTCGTCGGAGTCGACATCTTCTTCGTCATCTCCGGCTTCCTCATCACCACCCACCTCATCAAGTCCCCTCCGCGAAGCTGGTCGGACGTAGCCAAGTTCTGGGCACGACGTGTCCGGCGACTGCTGCCGGCATCCCTGCTCGTCCTCTTCCTCGTCGGCATCGCCACCTTCCTCGTCGCTCCGCAGTCGGTGTGGGCCGATACCGGGCGGCAGATCCTCTCTGCTGGCCTCTACGTCGTCAACTGGGACTTCGCTGTCTCCAGCGTCGACTACCTCGCCGCAGACAATGCTCCATCACCGGTACAGCATTTCTGGTCGCTGTCAGTCGAAGAGCAGTTCTACTTCGTCTGGCCCATGATCATCGGCCTGGCATTCCTCATCGGAACAAAGCTCGGTCGATCGAAGAGAATCGTCGGGTTCACCGTCCTCGGGATCTTCCTCGCCTCGTTCGTCTTCTCCATCTGGTACACGGCCGCAGAACCCGCAATGGCCTACTTCATCACCCCGACGAGGATGTGGGAGCTGGCTGCCGGGGGCCTTGTCGCCATCTTCGTGCTCTATATTCGACCCGAACGACTGCCGTTCAGCTCATTGCTCGGATGGATCGGTCTCGCTGGCATCGTGGCCGCCACATTTCTCATTCGCGCGGACATGCCCTTCCCCGGATACATTGCGCTCGTCCCGGTGCTGTCGACAGCTCTCGTCATCCTCGCCGACTCCCGCGGACGCACGTCTGTACTTCCGCTGCTGTCGCTGCGACCGGTGCGCTTCCTCGGCGATATCTCGTACTCCGTCTATCTCTGGCACTGGCCGCTCATCGTCCTTGTGCCCTACGCCTCGGTCAAGCTGGGCCGTTCAGAGAGCCTCGGCGTGATCGACAACATCGCCATCATCCTGGTCTCGATCGTCGCCGCCTGGGCGTCGACGGCCTGGGTGGAGAACCGATTCCGCAAATCAGCGTTCTTCAGCAGTTCAAAGAAGACCTTTGGCTTCGCAGCTGTGGCTATGGCGCTCGTTGTTGCCCTCGGTCTCAGCCAGATGGTCGTCGCGAACAACCTCGTCGAGCAGAATGAGGACGAACTCCAAGCCCGGCTGGATGACCCGGACTCCTGCCTCGGCGGCAGGATCCTCCTGCCCAACGCGAAGGACAATCCCAATTGCGAGGGAATGGAGTCCCTCCAGATGGAACCGGCAGCGGCGAAGAAGGACAAGTCCAAGGCTTACGCGGACGGCTGCTGGGCCAGCGCCCCTTACGCGAGCAAACCCGAGTGCACCTACGGAGACGGCTCGAAGCATGTCGCCTTGGTCGGCAATTCGCATGCCGGTCATTGGCTGCCGGCGCTCGAACGGTTGGCCGAGGAGAAAGACCTGACCATCACCACGTTCCTCGCTTCGAACTGCAGCATTTCGACCCTGCCGCAGGATCTCTCGACTTCCGACGAGACCAAAGGATGTCAGCACTACGCTGATTGGGTCACCGAGCGGACGACCCAAGGCGGCTTCGACGCCGTGATCACCTCGGAACGCCAGTCGACGCCGTTGGACGGGATGGACTGGGACGAAACCGAAGCGAAGGCTCCCGAAGGGCACAGGGAGATCCTGCAACGCTGGATCGATGCGGAACTCGATGTCGTCGTCATCCGGGACACCCCGTACCCGGGTGGGCAGGACATCAATGTGCCGGACTGTGTAGCCAAACATGAAGATGATCTCGCTGCCTGTTCCGGAGCTCCGGAGGAATGGCACTGGATGGACCCCTTGGCAGCCTCGGCGAAATCGATCGATTCGAAACGGCTCTCTGTCATCTATCCCGAGGACTGGTTCTGCCCCGAGGGGCGCTGCGAGCCTGTCATCGGCGGCGTCATCACCTACTTCGATACCGCACACATCACTGCGACCTATGCGGAAACCCTCGCACCTCAACTCGGATCGAGACTCAGCCGGACAGGTTTGGACACCTTCGGCTGACCTTCGGAAGGAAATCGGTCACCGATTCATCGAACTGACAGTGAAGTTCGATATCGTGTGGCTGATCGACTCCGAGCCTCACACCTGATCCCACGACCGTTCACCGAAATCTCTGCAAAGGACGAAACGAGTGACAACTGGACGAAATGCCGCGGACCGCTACCTCAGCAAGGGAAGAGAACTGGTGAAACCAGTTGTCCACGGGATCGCCCGTCGTGCACTGCCCGTGGTCGAGCGGGCCTCCGGGACGAAGTACGTGCGCGAGCGCGCAACCGGCGGCACCGGCAAGTCGTCCGGCAAACCGAAAAAGATCGCGACCGAAACCGCTCGTGCCTACCGGAAACTGGCAACGGGACTGCACGGTGCGACAGCAGAGAACACCGATGGATGGACTGTTGCCCCATCGACACGCGAGGTCGACGCCAAGGCACGGCAGCTGGCACGCCTCAAGTCTCACGCGGCACTATCCGAAGCCCTGACCCACGGATCGTCGTTCGGTCCCGCTGTCGTGAAGGCCGGACGGTCTCTCGTCGCCGCCGGACACCTGGCAGACACCGTGTCGGTCGGGCTCAACCTCCGCAGCAATGCCTCCACCGAGGAAGCCGGAAGGGTTCTCTTAGGCTTGGCCTACCAGCGGTCATCGGACCCCGAGGTCGCATGGGCACAGTTCGAGAAGATCGAAGACCGGGAGATCATCGTCGCCGCCGCCGAGGAGTACTACCCGACCGCGATCGACACGCTCGGACACGAGGCACTGCCGCTTTTGGAGACTGCGGACAAAGCGGGGGAGACCGACAAGTGGAGTGCGAAGGCAGTGCTGCGCACCGCCGAATCGGCTTTCTGCATCGATGCCTTCGACCAGGTCCGGACTCTGGTCGAAGCTCGTCTCGACCAGATGGAGGACGACGCCGATTCGGCCGTGCGTTACGAACTCAACCGCATGCGCGACTGGCTCCCGGGAGGAAAGCACCTCGAGGCTCTGCCGACGACAGCCGGAAAGCGCAACTTCGGTGTCCTCAGTTACGATCAGCCGGGGATCCGGTCACGCAACATCGGCGACTACATCCAGACGATTGCCTCGATTGGTCACCTCCTCCGGTATGAGAACCTCACGTTCTCCGGCGACGAAGGACTGACAGCACTCTTCAAGAAGTTCCGCAAGTCAGTCAAAGAGGAACGAAAGTACGCGGGACCACAGGCCGAACTCAACCTGGTCGAGGTCTACCGTGACGGCAACGTCTATCAGGACATCCCAGAGGACACCTGGTACATCGCCTTCGGCTGGTACATGCACGACATCTTCGGGAAGTCTTTCAACATCCCGTTCCACCCGAATCTGCGCCCGATCCTGCTGTCCGTGTTCGTGCGCTACCCCGAGATGCTCACCCCCGAAGCCATCGCCTACCTCAAGAAGTACGGACCGGTCGGTTGCCGTGACTGGCAGTCCGTCGCCGTGCTGCGCGCAGTCGGTGTGCCCGCATTCTTCTCCGGCTGCCTGACGACGACGGTCGATACTCTCTTCCCCGCGCCCTCACCCGACCGTCGCTCAGGGACGCTGCGCGTCGACTGGACGAAAGACAACAAGGGACCGAAGAAGAAGCAGACCGTCACCGCGATCCGCGATAAATCGTTCCCGGAGAACCTCGAACTCGCACGCAACTGGGTCGCTGACTACGCCTACAAGTACAAGCACGTCCTCACTTCCCGCCTGCACGCGAATCTGCCGGCACGATCGGTCGGGGCCGACGTCGACTTCGAACCCAAGAACAAGTCCGATTCCCGGTTCGGCGGACTCATCGGCATCGACGCAGCCGAGTTCGATGCCATTCGCAATGGAATCCTCGACAAGCTCGCTGTGCTGCTGCCCCTCATCGCAACGGGCGCATCCGAAGACGAGATCTACGCGAAGTGGGTCGAGATCACGGCAGATGCGATGGCATTTGCTGACGAGTACCTGGCCTCTGCCCAACTACCCGTCGCGGACAGAGAGACCGTTGCCTCGGCACTGAGCGGAATCGAACGCCCCGCACCTGACGCGCAGGTCACCGACGTCGTCATGACCGTTGAGAAAGGCGAAGGGACTTTGGTCGGGAAGGCGCTCCGCACTCTCGAGACCCACACAGGAGCCGCATACCGAGTGTGGCTGCCGAACGGTGTGTTGACGTCAAGCGAGGTCGACGAGATCCGAGGCGAGCTCATCCAGGGGAGTATCGACATCCTTCCGTCGGTCGAATTGGGAGACGAGAAGAACACGTCTGAAGTGCTGTCGGCTGTTCTGCCTGCGCTGTTTGCGGACCACGAGCGTCTCATCGTCGTGCCCGCAACCGCCGAGGTTTCTGCAGACATCACCGAGCTCTCGACCGTCGAGTTCGGAGACGCACTGGTGGCTGCGAAACATGACGTCAGGAAGAATCGATCCAGCGGTCTCACATTGATGCGGCGGATCGCGAGCTCGTTCGGTGACGATCACACGGGCGCCCTCGACTTCGTCTTCGCCAGCCACGCGGGGATGAGCGAAGACTTCGTGCCGTTCGATCCGCAGATTGCAGTGCTCAATCTGGCTCGACTGCGCAGCGAAGGTGTCGTGGAACGAGTCCTCGGTCTCGTGCAGCAGAATGGGCTCAGCTATATCGATGCGATGCAGATGATCGTGAAAGACCGATATGCCGACCTCGACGGTGACTGGAACATCCAAGCCCAGTGGGAGGCAGCGGACGTTCCCAAGATCGTCAATTGGCGCCGTCAGGCTCGCCACTTCGGCCGTATGGCGCTGACGCGCTGATTGCCCGTTTGTCGTCGATGAGCGCTGAGGAAAGGTACCACTTGTGAGATTGCGAGCCCGAACGAACCCAAACGGCAACGGCCGGGACGTTGAACCAGACGATCCCGCATTTGGGACCGACGCAGTCCACGTATACAACGTGCTGTGGGGCATTCCGGAGTCCATGGGCGGCATGACGACGGCTGCGCTGCGTCGGATTCGGAGCTTCCAGAACTTTGGCAACCCGCTGTCACAGACCATTCTCACGTTCAGTCCGCGCATGGACACAGATGAGATCAGGGATCGTCTGATCGCACAGGGGAAGATGCGAGAGGACGTTGAACTGGTCAATATCTGGCAGGATCTTCGAGGACGAAGCGAAGCCGAACTGGCCCGCCTTGAGAGTGAGCCACCGAGGATGCCGATCCCCGACGAGGACGGCGAGCTCGAGAACATCACCCCTTTCTACGACGTGTTCCGCAACTCGCGTACCGGTCGAGTCATCCGGCGCAACTATTTGCGAGGCGACGGAAGCCTGCTGCTCGCTGACATCGAGGATCCGAAACTGGGCCGACGATTCATCCTGCATTCTCCGGCGGGGGAGCCGATGGTCGAGTGGCGCCGGCCGCGCGATTTCTACAATGCGTGGATCACAGCGACCGTGACGACGTCGCCGGCAGTTGTCATCGTCGATGACAAGAAGGTCAGCGAATTCATCCACGAAATCTCGGACCGCGACTTCGCACTCATCCTCTTCCTCCACGGAAGCCATCTCAGCCACCCATGGAACGGTAATCACGGGCAGCCCCTGAGGGCCCGTACAGATACGATGCGCAACTTCGACCGATTCGACATCGTCGGAGTGCAGACACAGCAGCAGGCCGAAGCTATTCGCGCCATGGGCTTCTCTGGCGAGAACATCAGACTGCTGACAGGGGAACTCCCGCAAGGATCAGTCGTCTCTGATCCGCCGATGGAGAGAGACATGGGGAACGCAGTAATGGTCGCGAACCTCATCGACCTCAAACGCATTGAGCACCCGATCCGAGCTGTCGCAAAGCTACGAGACCGTGGAATCGCAGTCTCCCTGACCGTGCTCGGGGAGGGACCCGCGAGACCAAAGCTGGAAGCTCTCATCGATGAACTCGACCTCAACGATCGCGTCCAACTGCCGGGGTACGTCATCAATGTACACGAACAACTGACATCGGCATCGTTCTCCACACTGACCAGCACGAGCGAGGGCCTGCCGCTGTCCCTGCTGGAGGCGATGGGCGCCGGGTGTGTCCCAATCGTCTACGACATCACCTACGGTCCGCGAGACCTCATCGACCAGGGCGTTAACGGCTTCATCACTCCGTGGAGCGATATTGACGCACTGGCCGACCAGATCGAAAGGTTCGTCTCTCTGGAATCCGGCGAAGTCGAACCCATGCGTCGTGCAGCGGTGAAGTCCGTCGACCGCTATCTCCCCGAGGCCGGGTACCGACGTTGGCAGAAGGCGCTCGGAGAGCTGCGGTTGACGAACCTGCCGGACAGCGCTGACACGAAGTCGGCTCAGTCGATCGAAGCCAAGAAACTCACCTGCACCCCGATCGCGGGTGGCACCAGAATTGAGCTCGAAATCGACGGTATTCATCAGTCGATTGCAGAGACGCTGGAACTGGTCGCGGCCGGTAGGAAACTCAGCACGTTCTTCATCAATGAACTGTCTGAGATCTCATTCCGCAGATTCGGGCACAGAACGGTGCTCGCCTTCGATGTAGACGATGAGAGCTTCTCCGAGTCTGCGGATGAGACGTTCGACGTCTTTCTCCGGCGGTCTCAGGACCTGTGGACGTCGAAGCGGAGGATCAGCACTCCGAAGCGATTCCGTGCCACGTCTGCGGCGGCTCGCGAATGGTATTCGACGAAGCACGGGAACCTCTCGGTCAGAGCTCGGAAGTAATTCGAGCTTCAGGCGTCTGCCTGTTCTGGTGACGCGCTGACCGCGGCGATGACCCGCTGGCTGAGTCCGATCGCGGCTATTCGTCGTCGGCTTCGGCGTTGACGCTTTCAGTGTGGAAGCTCTCAAGAGCGACGGTTCGATCGGCGATCAGCCTGGACACTGCCTCGGTGAACAGGACGGACGACGAACCTGGCTCGCCGTCACCGAAATAGTGGCGGCGGAGTTCGTGCCGAACTTCGACAGACGAATCATGGTTGAGCATCTCGCTGATCAGCGACTCGACTCTGTCGATCGTCGATTCATTGATCAGGGGAGTGGCACGGCTGATCGGCGCCTCGGCATTGAGCGTTTCGGAGTCATTGCGGCGATCGGTGAGCACAAGCGGCTTGTTCGGGTGGAGGTAGAGGAAGTCGAGTCCGACGCTGGAGATATCGGTGATGAGCAGGTCGACAGTGTCGAACATGCCGAGGATGTCTCCCTGCATGAGCACTTGGTGTTGCAGAGTCCCGTCGACAATGGGCGAGTTGGCTGCCTCGATGAGTTCGAGGATCCGCGCATTCGCTTCGACCATTTCCGGGTCTTTGGACGTTTCGACCCGCGGATGGGGTTTGTAGATCAGACGCGCATCGGGGATTCGGAGCACGGCCTCGACGATCTGCGGACCGAAGAGGTCGACCGAAGTGTAGTTGTTCGCATCGTTTTCGCCCTCCCATGTGGGCGCGTACATGATCGTCCTGGCCGACGAAGGTTCGAGCTCGAGCGGCCTTTCGATATCCAATTGGGGCCGGCCGACTCGGACTAGCTGGGATTCATCAAAGTCGATGAGAGCCCTGCGGTGTCGTTCCACAGCGGCCTCGCCGGCAATGAAGACTTTGTCATAGGCCTTGGCCTGATTGGACACCATGCTCAGCTTGTCGGACTCACCATGATTGACGTGGACATGGACCATCGGAGCAAAGCTGAGCGACTGGAAATTCGTCATTCCGTTGTTGACGTACAGAGCGAGCTTGAAGTCATTGGCGTGGTAGAAGGTCTGCAGGGGATCGAACCTTCGTTTGAACACCACGGGGAGGTGAGTGGTTTCCAGCACGCTGGTCAAGGCTGAACCTTTTCGCACGACGATGACGACCCTGTGCTCCTTATGGAGCTCCTCGAGGACCGGGATCCACTGTTCGAGTTGGTAGAATTTCGAGCTGCGGTCGCCGAAGTAGACGACGACTTCGGCTTTGACATAGCTGCCGTCATATTCGTCTTCGAGGCGGTTCCATCGTTCTGTGCCTCTGATCCACTTGCTTGTATTCTTCCAAGCGGATGATTTCAGAGCCCATAGAGCAGTCTTTCGGATCAGGCTCATTTCGATGTCCCTTTCGAGGCTGAGGCAAACCATTGAGCAAGCTTTAGTGTGACTCTCGAGTCAATACTACGGGCATGTAGCGTGGAGAAGAGAACGGTGACATATGTGAAATTTAATACTGAAGGGTTCTCGATCCGAACGAGCACTTGGTCCCGCGTTCTCCCATTCGACAGACTCTCTTGTCACCTCAGCACGTTTTGGGTTCATATTGAGAAGGCCCTGCTGAAACACAGATCAGATGGGCTTTGCGCAGTCGACGGGGTTGGTCGCAAAATTCGAGGAATAGGCGAGCTCGAAATCAGGCTATCGCCGACGAAGTACTGCCGAGATTGTCTTATAGAAATTGTCATTCTAGATCTGAAACGTCGAAGTGTCTGGCAGCCAGTAGCTGTCATGATGCGTACGAGCGTACACCCAGATGACGGCAAACGTGTGACCTCCTCAAGAGAACGATCGCGGATCGGCCCGAGCAGATCGTCGTGAGAAGTTGATCGTCCACATAGCCGGATATCGCGGATATTGTTGGCCATCTCGTCAATAACCCCAATGAATACCAGAAATGCTCATACCGTTCCCTAGCAATCACAGACTGGTTCAGTAACCGAGGCACTGCCTATGCCCTGACGCCTCGCGGTATAGCAACGCCGCCCGAATCGAAGTTCTACGCGAATAGCTTGCGGAAAAGCCTTCGAACCCGCCTGTAACTCAGTCCGATGACGGATTGTGAGAGCCGGCGCCGGAGCGACACCTGCTCGCGCCTTCGCCGCTCCGCAGCCAAGTAGTACCTGTAGTAGCGCTGGTAGTTCTCGTAGGTCCGGCGGAATTTGATCTGACTGCGGAGTTTGTACTGAGCGGCGGTCGTGGCCGGCTGAGGCGGGAGCTTTGTCTTCAGCTGCTCATAGCTGTACGGTTCGAAAGAACTGTCCGGTGCGATGACGCTCTTGATCCCTTCAAACAACGTGTTGTACACGGACGTGAGGAATTCCTCGTCCCGATCGATCCCGGATACCATAGCTCGTTCGAGAGCAGGGATGACTGCTTCGGCGTTCCATTGCTCCGGCGGAAAAGCACGTTCGGAATATCCGATTGAATCGTAAAAGTAAGGGACTTTAAAGTTCCAAGATAGCCCGATGGAGGGTACCGAGTAGGCGAAAGAAGTGATAGAGGCGTGCAGACGGAACGCAATGACCCCATCACATTCGTTTAGCTCCTGGACCAATTCGTCAGGAGTATTGACGGTGAAGACTACGTTGCGAGCGGGAATCTTCTTTTTGCGGAACAGCGCGTCAAGAAATACTTCATCTGAAAAATGGCCTGTAGTGAAAAGGCGGTAGTCGTATCCACGCTCAGTCAGTTGTGCGATTATGTCGAGCCAGAAGCGGCGCTGTTTGCTCTCGTTCCAGGAGATGCCGTTGTCTGCGAATATCCCAGCACGGGTCACAACCAATCCAATGGTCTTGGCACGGCCCACGGCCGGTAGCGTGCGAGGAGTTGCGACATCCCGATACACAATATCCGCGAGAACAGCTGGATCAGCTACTCGTGCGACTGGAATATCTGTGCTTTCAGTGTACTTCCGTAGTGACTCCAGATCATCGCGCGTGGTGATCTGACGAACGCAGGGCAATTCCAGAGCGGCCTTGAGCGCTTGAGATTTGGGATTGTCAGGATCGTAAGACTCTACTCCGATGCTCGAGAAGATAACTGGAACATTGTACTCATTTGCCAACTCGAGTGTCGTGATAGTGCGACGGTAAAAGCTCTGGTACTTGTAATTGAACAGCGGAGCTCCACCGAAAATGATGAGATCCGCATTGGAAATGGCTTTTTTAGCGTCTTCAAGCAGTTTCGGATCGCCAGTCTTCAAGAATTTCTTGCTGACTATGCCCGCGGCTCGACTGTTGATCGAATACTCGTCAGGGGTCAGGCCAAGGTTGGACATGATTCCCTTGATGATCGAGAGAACGCTGCCCTCGATGATCTGATCGCCGACATTGTCTGAGTCGCGATTGGTCAGTAACAGGATTCGGAACTTTGCCATTGATCAGCTCAACTTTCCTCGTAGGAGGCGATCGTCCGATTGATGCCTTCCGCTAGTGAGTGTTGCGGGATCCAGCCGAGGGCGCTCAAACGCTGAGATGATAGACCGAGCGATGTTACGGGAGAATATGCACGATCGTCATCGGGATTGGCGAATTCCAAGTTTAGACTTTTCTCAGGACGGGCTGCAGCGAAGGCTTCTGCAAGCTGTCGAATCGTGATATTTCCGGCGGGATTGGCAACGTTGTATGCGTGATCGTCACCGATTAGATGCGCGAAGAAGAGGCCGAGTACAGCATCAGCCACGTATGTATATGTACGCATGGCGGCGCCGGAACTCATCATGCGAACGTTTCTACCGTGGACGACGTCGGCTAAGAAGTCCGCCTGGACTCTGCCGTCATCCAATGCGAGGCCCGGACCGAATATATGGCCGAACCTGAGGGTTAGCGCCCGAATTCCGTACTCCTCTTGGTAGGCCGCAAGCGCAGTCTCTGCGATGCGCTTGCCTTCAGAATAGCTAGCTCGTGGGTTGAAGTGCTGTAGAGTCCCCAATGAGTCTTCGCTGATGAGCCCTTCCTCAGCTACCGAGCCGTACACTTCCGACGAGGACAACAAGACGAACGAACCGCCGCCCTTTGCGGCTTGGGCATCTAGAAGGTTAATCGTGCCCAACGTATTTGCCTTGAGCGTTGTAACGGGTGAACCTTTGTGCAGAGCAGGCCGCGCGGGTGAGGCGCCGTGGAAAACGGTGTGGAACTGTTTGTCGAACTGAATCCGATCGATGACATCGACTGTTTGCAACTCGAAGTCCGGACGATCGAGCGCAGTGCCCAATCTAAGCCTGGCTTTATCAGGGCTCCTTACCATACCGGTGACATTCAAATCTAGCCCATGTAGATCGTTGGCGGCGAGAAGTGTGCCCACAATATAGATTGGGAGCATCCCTGCAGCTCCTGTGACGACGATGTTCTGCCCTCGGTACTGTTCCCACTCCAGCGGTGAGGATGCGATCGTTCTCACATCGTTCTGAAACACGTCCAGGTCGAAGACGGTCACATCATTCGCCACCGAAGGCCTCCCTGTCCTCGATAAGGGTGAGGAAAGTTCGGCAGATGTAGTAGTCAGACGCCGTGGTGATCTTGATGTTCGTGCGGGGTCCCTCGACACGATGAAGAAAGTGGCCGTAGCCGTGCATCAGGGTGCAACTGTCAATCGAATCGTTCTGACCATCCGCAACCGCGCGATCATAGGCTGCGAGAACCTCGCCCAGCTTGAACGTTTGTGGGGCCTGAGCGCTCCACAAGGGATCTCTCGGGATAACGTCTCCGACGCCGTCTCCCTTGGCCACCGTCACGGTTTCCGTCATCTTCGTACAGGTGATAGCGGATCCGAACTGGCGACCGGCGGCGATGTTTTGAGTGATGAGATCCTCATCGATGAGTGGCCGGACGCCGTCGTGGATAAGGACGAGGTCGTCGGAGTCAAAGTTTTCGGCGACAACCTGAAGTGCCCTGTGCCGAGACTCCTGTCCTGTTGCGCCGCCGTCGACGATCCAACGCACCTTGTCCAGGTCGTACCTGTCGATAATGTGTTGCATATACTCGCCGTACTCCGGCAAGATCGCCACGGCAATCGCATCGATATCCGGATGGTCCTGAAACTTCTCCAGGGTGTGTGCGATGACTGGTCGACCGTGGATCTCGAGGAACTGCTTGGGACGGGTGGTTCGTTGCATGCGCGAACCGACACCTCCGGCGAAGATTACTGCGATGTTTGCCATGTTTGTTCGATGGATCCTTCCGGTGTCGGGGTGCCAAGAATTAGATTATCGATTACTCGGTCCGAATTGTGTGTGTCAGCGAAATCAAAATTTTCGTGCATGTACTCTTCTGTCGCACCGGCGTCCAAGTGACGATCATTAATTAGTGCTAGGAACTGATCGAAGTTCTCAGCAACTGGGCCCGGAGCCGCCACACGGTAGTCCTTGTGCATTCCCCGTGTTGCGGAATAGAGCTCCAGGTCGTATGCGAACAATACGATCGGCCGCTCCAAGAGTGAGTACTCGTACACGATCGACGAATAGTCCGTGACCAGCAGGTCCGATATCAACAGTAGGTCGTTGGAATCCGGGAAAGCGGAGACGTCGATGAGCCTATCGGTGTATTCGTCCGGTATAGGCGCCGGGTCCACGATAAAGTGGTGCTGCCGGAAAAGAAATACAGAATCGTTCCCCATCGCTTCGTAGAGTTTGTCGAAGTCGAACTGCGAGTAGTCATAGTGTGCGTCACCAGCGCCGCGACCTCGGAAGGTCGGCGCGAACAGAATCTTGCGTTTGCCGACAGCTGCAGGGTAATCGCTGTCGAACACTTTGCTTACGTTGTCGGCGCGACCCTCTTCGAGGAAGTAGTCGATTCTAGGCAACCCCGTAGAGATGATCGATTCGCGTTCCATGCCGAAGACTTCGCTGTATACGTCGCGAAGGTGCTGTGAGCCACAGATCGCATAGGTGTATTTTCGGTGCGCGTTGTTGAACTTTGGAGAGCCATAATTACCGAACCGGGAGAATCCCACTGACTTGAACCCGCTGCCGGCATGCCACAACTGAATGATGCGCTGACTCTTCCGATCACCGATGTCCATGAGGATTGCAAAGTAGTCGTCAATGAGGACGGTGTTTGCTCGACCGACCTTCCATGCCAGCGCAAGCGCATTTTGGCGAGTGGCAGAGTGCTGGGTCCTGAACGAATAGTCGAACTCAAACTGTTCTTTAAGGCCACGCTCAACCATTCTGTCATGTACTGCTTTGAGGTTGCCCTGCATATTGGGACGGGCCTCAGAAGCGAACAGAATCCGATTGCCATCGTCCTTACGGAATGACTGGCCCGCCTTGTATACGCGTTTGAGCGTCTTCCGTTTGAGCTTTGTCCAACGCTTCTTCAACTTGGATGAGGTCCGTGCTCGGAACCCGGACGGCTTCGCGCCTCCACGGGCAAACGCATAGGTTCGTATGATGAAACCCGGAGCGTCTTCGTTGTCTGAGACTGCGAAGTTGACTGCGTAGGACGATCGATTGTTGTTGTACAGAAACGAACGCGAGGCGTCATCGAGCTCGAGAATTCGTTCCAAAGGATAATAAGCTATGTCGCCCGCGACGTCGTACTCGGGTTCAAGTTCCGATTCGAACTCTGATTCACGGCCGATATATTCGTTGGGAACCGGACCATTGACGACGTGATAGGTGCCGTTGGGCACTTGGCGTCGCCCGTTGAACTGCGTGATATTGATAGTCAGTCGATACTGATCGTCCCCCGTCTTTTCGGCCGAAACCGGATAGAGCACCTTGTATGGGCGATTGTTCGGGGTGAGGTAGAACTCGTTTGGGTCGGCTCCAACTGCTTCGATATCGATATGCAGGAGAACCCGTTCCCACGACAGGTGCGTCACGAGCAACGGTTGGGCCACGTAAACTCCTAGCGTTAGATCTATCAGGCGGACAGCTGGTTAACGGTGAGCGAACAACCCTTGAAATAATACATGCCCGTAATCTCCCGATCGATGTCCGGTCGTCGCGCTTGCCTCCAGTCGCCGCTTGGGCCGACATCGGCGATGTGTCGACTAGTTCAAATCTTCGTGAACTCTTGAGTACGATACCGTGATGTAAAGACAGAGTGGTACTGACTACCCGATGAACGGGAGAGCCATGCGTGGAATCATCCTTGCTGGAGGCTCGGGCACGCGCCTGTGGCCGATTACTAAAGGCATCTCGAAGCAACTCATGCCGATTTACGACAAGCCCATGATCTATTATCCACTGGCGACTCTCATGGCAGCTGGAATCCGCGACGTCCTCATCATCACGACACCCGAGCACAATGCACAGTTCAGGGCGCTCTTAGGCGACGGCTCTTCGTGGGGGATGTCAATTGACTATGCGGAGCAGCCTTCCCCGGACGGTCTTGCTCAGGCGTTCATCATCGGCGAGAAGTTTATCCGTGGAGAGTCCGTGGCTCTAGTTCTGGGCGATAACTTGTTCCACGGGACTGGGCTTGGCACCGCTTTGAAAAAGAACCACGACATCATTGGCGCTCAAGTGTTCGCCTATCCCGTAGCAGATCCAACTGCTTATGGTGTTGTCGAATTCGACTCTGGCGGCAAGGTTTTGTCGATCGAGGAAAAGCCCCCGCACCCTAAGAGTAAGTATGCGGTACCGGGCCTGTATTTCTATGATCAAGACGTAGTGGAGATAGCGAAGACTGTCGAACCGTCGGCTCGTGGAGAACTCGAGATTTCGTCTGTCAACGATGCGTACCTGCGTCGTGGAACTTTGCAGGTCAAGGTGCTGGACCGAGGCACAGCTTGGCTGGACACCGGTACATTCATCTCAATGATGGAGGCGGCGGAATATGTGCGCATCATCGAGGCACGACAAGGATTCAAGGTTGGCTGCGTCGAGGAATTGGCTTGGCGCAACGGCTGGATCTCCAGCGAGCAATTGGCGCAATTAGCGCAGCCTCTCGTTAAAAGCGGGTATGGCACTTATCTCAATCAGTTGTTGGAAGTATAGCTATCCACGCTCGGTAGACTCGGGATCACGGAACAGTCTGCGTTCATGAACTTTCGGCGCACAGCCAAGTCGCAATTAATGTACTAGGAGGCATAGTTTGGCCCGTAGGATTCTCGTTACTGGAGGAGCCGGATTCATCGGTTCGAACTTCGTGCACTATCTAGTTCGCGAGACCGACTGCATTGTGACTGTGCTCGACAAGTTCACGTATGCAGGGAATGCCGCATCGTTGGACGGACTTCCGGCTGACCGTGTGAGCGTGGTGCATGGTGATGTCTGTGATGCCGATCTTGTCGATCAGCTAGTGGGTCGGAACGATGCGGTTGTGCACTATGCCGCCGAATCGCATAACGACAATTCCTTGCACGACCCGAGGCCGTTTCTCGACACAAATATTGTCGGTACGTACACGCTGCTTGAAGCGGTGCGCCGCCACGAGACGCGCTACCACCACATCTCCACTGACGAGGTATACGGCGACCTGGAACTCGACGATCCGACTCGGTTCACAGAGACGACTCCGTATGCGCCATCGTCTCCATATTCGTCATCCAAGGCGAGTAGCGACATGCTGGTTCGCGCGTGGGTGAGGTCATTTGATGTGCGTGCCACGATTTCGAATTGCTCCAACAATTACGGGCCTCGACAGCATGTGGAAAAGTTCATTCCCAGGCAGATTACGAATATCCTCGTGGGTGATCGTCCCAAACTATATGGAGCAGGTCTCAATGTCCGCGACTGGATTCACGCGGATGACCACTCATCCGCGGTTCTGCGGATTCTGGAAGCTGGCCGTATCGGCGAGACTTACCTGATCGGTGCCGACGGCGAGGAGAATAACAAAGAGGTCCTCGAGCTGATCCTGACGACGATGGGCAAACCCTCTGACGAATACGACCACGTGGTGGATCGGCCGGGCCACGATCTTCGCTACGCCATCGATTGGACTAAGTTGCGAACGGAATTGGGATGGCAGCCTTCATTCCAGGACTTTGAGCATGGGATTTCAGCGACGATCGAATGGTACCGGGCAAACGTCGCTTGGTGGGAGCCCCAAAAGAGGGCGACTGAGGCTAGGTACAGGGGACAGGGGCAATGAGCGACACAGTGGAGTGGCCCGTGCCTAAACAGCTGGCCGTTCGTGAGACGACCATCCCGGGTATGGTCCTGATCGACCTACCGCTCCACGGCGATAATCGTGGTTGGTTCAAGGAGAACTGGCAACGAGAGAAGATGATGTCGCTGGGGCTTCCGGACTTCGGACCGGTGCAGAACAACATCTCGTTCAATGATAAGCGTGGCGCTACTCGCGGCATCCATGCGGAACCCTGGGACAAGTACGTTTCGGTCGCTACCGGTAGCATTTTTGGTGCATGGGTGGATCTGCGTGCAGGGCCGTCGTTTGGCACCGTGTTCACCGCTGAAATCGGACCGGACACTGCAATCTTCGTCCCGCGCGGCGTAGGCAACTCTTACCAGACTCTAAAAGATGATACGGCGTACGTTTATCTAGTGAACGACCATTGGAGTCCGAACGCGGCCTACACGTTCTTGAATCTTGAGGACGAGACCGTTGCCATTGAGTGGCCGATCCCACTTGCAGAGTCGGAACGATCGGCAAAAGATTTGACTCACCCGCGACTCGCAGACGTCTCCCCATTCAAACCACTTCGTACTCTGGTGATTGGCGCGAATGGACAGCTGGGGTGTGCGATTCGTGAAGCACTGCCCGACGCCGACTTTGCCGATCGTTCACGTATTGACCTGACGAAACCGGAAACTCTTGATGCTGTTAGCTGGAGTGAATACGATACCGTGATCAACGCTGCTGCGTACACAGCTGTGGATAAGGCCGAGACTTCCGGGGGGCGGGCGGCTTGTTGGGACTCAAACGTCACGGGTTTGTCGCGCCTTGCGAGCGTGGCTCGCGAACATCGCATAACCTTGGTGCATGTCTCAAGCGACTACGTGTTCGATGGTTCCGGAAGTTTGCCTTGGACTGAGACCGATGCGCCGGCGCCGTTGGGAGTGTATGGACACACAAAGGCTGCGGGCGAGTCTGTGGTTGCCCAGGTTCCGCGTCACTTCATTCTGCGCACGAGCTGGGTGATTGGCGACGGCGATAATTTCGTGCGCACGATGTCGTCGCTCGCCGGCCGCGGTGTTGATCCGTCGGTTGTACAGGACCAGATCGGAAGACTCACATTTACTGCCGACATCGCAGCTGGCATCATGCATCTACTATCTGTTCGGCCTGAATACGGAATCTACAATCTGACGAATGGGGGCCCTCATGTCTCTTGGGCTGAAATCGCGAGGCGTGTGTTCGAAATCACCGGGCACGATCCTGGGCGCGTAACGGGCGTTTCCACCGCAGAGTATTTTGCTGGCAAGCATGCAGCACCCCGCCCGCTGAACAGTCGGCTATCTCTTGAGAAGATTGCGGCGACCGGGTTCGTTCCGCGAGATGCCGACGATGCGTTGCGGGATTATCTTCAAGACGCGACTCAAGATTAAAGGGAGCCACGGCCTCTATGCTTTCAAATGTGTATAAAGTCTCCATTATTATTCCAACGTATAAGACCGATCCCCAAGGTCTGAGTCGACTGTTGCAGTCGTTGGATGCGCAAACGCTCTCGGCCGACGAATTCGAGATCATCTTTGTGGATGACGGGTCACCCGACAATACGTTTGAGCGACTGCAGTCTGAAAAGACCAAAAGATCGAATGTCTCGGTGACAAGGATCGAAAACAGCGGCTGGCCATCCAAGCCACGTAATATCGGGATCAAAATGGCTAAGGGCGAGTACGTGCTCTTTATGGACCATGACGATGAGCTTTACCCGGATGCGCTGCGAGCAGGTTACGAATTTGCGGTGCGCAACAATTCGGATGTGCTGTCTGGCAAGGAGTCCCGCACGGATGATCCGACCTGGGGCGTCGATGTCTACCGCGAGGACCAGCCGCAGGTGCTGGGCGGAAATGGCCCACACGCTTTGATTCCGATGAATCCTCATAAACTTTATAGGCGACAGCTTCTCCGTAAGCACAAGATTGGATTTCCTGAAGGCCGAATGGTGTTTTGGGAAGACGTCCTGTTCAACATCGAAGTCGCCAAACATGCCAAAGTAATGTCGCGCATGGCCAGTGTTCCCTTCTACCACTGGGTAACCGTTGAAGGAAGTGGCACGAGTCAGTTCGACAAAGACACCAAGCATTACTGGGAGATGCTCCGCGAGGTATGTGAGTCAGCAGTCCGACATCTCAGCAGTCCGGGATTGAAGGACCAGCGCGAGCAGATCCTGCGAACGCAGTACAGTGCACGTGTCCTAGGGGCTTTCAACGTAGGATTCCTCAACCGGTCCAAAGACAGTCGCCGGATGATCTTTGCCGAATCACGCCAGATCCGTGAAGACTTTGGGCTTGAGCGATTCGACGAATCTTTGAGTGTTTCCGTGGCGTTGCGTGCTGCACTGCTAGGCCTCGGCCGACTGGATCTGCTCGAGCGATTGTGTGAAGAAGACGTGACCATTGCGGGGTGGGGGACCACCGAGACTGTCTCTTGGGAAAATGGCGTATTAAACGTTGAGGCGAGTGTTGAGTGGACTAGTGCGCATGGTCGCCGATTGTCACTGGGGCATAGAGGCGGTCAGATCGACAAGGTCTTGTCGCCAGAGCTCGAATCAGTGTTTTCTGTCGAGCAGCTATCGATGACCAACGAAATCGCTGGTGCGACAGGCGACGTTGCGGTTAGATCGCGGTCGAGCAAACTGACTTACCTGGCCGACACAACATTGTCGACGTCGGTATATGATCACATTGACGGGTCGCCGGTGCTTAGCGGTCGTGTGCGAGCTTCGATTGATCCCGCAGGCATCGCATTCGGGTCGCGGCTGGATGATGGATATTGGGACGTGCAAGTCCGAATTGCGTTGGGCAGTGCGGTAACGCACAGGAACGTTCGGTCCAGCGTAGCCGCCTCGCTAACAGTCGCAGACGGTCAACTTCACGTGCTGTATCCAAATGACGGTGGCACGGCCACACTTGTTCCCAGAGGCCAACAAGAGGCAATACGACGGCTCACACCAGTTCGAGTGAGCTACGATGCTGACGGGCTCATTAAGGTGGATTTGGCTGGAGTCCACGACGGCGAAGGCGAGGTCACCTGCACTCTCGGGCTGGACACATCAACCAGTGCGAAGAAGAACACTTTCACCGGTCACCCGGCTCTCTTGCGCGTATCGGCTGGGAGGGCGTCTCTGCATTTCCGCAAAACCGGGTCCGTCATGCGTGTGCGAATTGGCGACCATGCGGGCCTGCGGCCGCCGTTCTGGACGTTGTTCATCTCCGAGGACCGTGTTGCCATGAATGTGGGGCAACTCCCTAAGATCAGGACGGCTGCGGAATACGAGCATGCGGAGCAGTCGGGGTGAGCTCGGGTGCTGCGGCTATTTCGAACTGCGAGCCTCTTGAGCTTAGGGCAAGACTGAGAACGAACACCGTGCATTTGTGGATTGTTTCTGCACTCCCAATCTTCACTTGCAGTCAACCAAGCCTGATTGCAGAGGCTGAGAGTGCCTAACGGGAGCTCCTGACTTAAGTGAGGGTTGTTTTCAGGGTCAGGACTGATTTTAAAGATGGTCAGTTAGTTGAAGCCCTCAGGATTGCGCAAATATATGGCGCCGTTTCATGGAGAAATGAGCCCATTCGTCCGCAAGGTACTTACCGCGTCTGGTGAGCCTGTCAAATTGTTTGTGTTCGGGCATGATTTACAAGTAGGGATTCGTCCGGTTCGGATAGACCACGGTCAGTCGAGCCAGGGCCTGTTTCCAGTTCGTCGTGATCCGGCCTTCGTCGAAGCTGGCAAGACCAAACTCCGAGACGCTGGGCAGGGCACACTCGACTTCGGCACAGCAGACACGCCCCGTCTGACATCAGCAGTCGTGAAGTCCAGCCGGTCTGGGAGCCTCATCGACACGATCCGTCGTGTTTACACTCGCCTCGGATTCGTCATCGTCGATGACGAAGTCTTCTTCCAACTCGTCGCTGCCCGACTGGTCGAACCCGCTTCGAAATCCGATAGCGTGCGAGAACTCGACGAGCTCGGAGTCGACGTCGTCCACCGCAATACGTTCCTCCGGGCGAGTGGGTGGACAGGCCATCAACTTCGACCCCGAGATTTCCGGGCAGGGAGAGAACGCGCGGCTTAGCGACTACCGGCTCGGCTTCCGGGACTCTAAAGTGGCCCATCGTGATTGAGAGTGTAGAACCGGCCTGAATCCGCCGGACTCGAGCAGACACCTCGCGATGTAGTGCGTGAGGTTGCGGAATCCCAGCGCGGACCCGCGGAGATGTTCGAGTCTGCGGTTGATCTCTTCAGTCGGGCGATTGGACGTACCCGGTCGGGTGAAGAGCGCGACCACATCTGCAGCTCGACGCTTCAAGGTCCGTCCTAACCGTTTGAGCTCGACAAGTTCGGATGGCAGATTCGTTGTCAGGGCGTCGATGACCGTTTGCAAGAGTCTCTTGCCCTCGTTGCGGTCCGCGGTTCGGTAGGCGCTGACAATGTCTTGGTAGACGGCCCAGGTGACTTCGACTTCGGTGAAGTTCGGGTCAGCGAAGGGCTTCGCGATTCTTTCCTGCTGCTTGGTCGTGAGTAGGCTGCTGCCCGTGTGCAGAGTTCTTCTTGCCCGGTACAACGGGTCCTTTGCTCGTCCGCGATGGCCGGTTGTCTCTTGCTGAACTCGGCGATGTACCTCGTCGAGGGCATCACCGGCGAGTTTGACGACGTGGAAGGGGTCCATGACTTCGACAGCGTCGGGCAGTTCCTCAGCTGAGGCTGTTTTGAAGCCGGAGAATCCGTTCATCGCGACGACGGCGATGCCCTCACGCCAGTCTTTCGGTCGGTCTTTCAACCATTGTTTGAACACCTGCTTCGAACGGCCAGCCACCATGTGAGTATTTGAAGCTTTGGGGACCAGTCGATCGTGCGTTTGGGAGCCACCGATATTGCCGGTGGGGGCCAGCAGCCGGGACTATCGGGTCCACCAGCCACCCACCGACGGTTTCTCACGAATTCAGAGCAGCATGTTCACGCATGTTATGACTGCCAGTCTCGACCCAGATCGTGTTGTGCACGATTCGGTCCATGATCGCATCCGCGTGGACTCCAGACCCCAGTCGTTGATGCCAGTCCTTCTTCGCATACTGGGTACAGAACACCGTCGATGCCGTGTCGTAGCGGCGCTCGAGCAGTTCCAGCAGCATACTGCGCATAGCCTCATCGGGAGGATCGAGTAACCATTCGTCGATGACGAGGACGGTGAACGCGGCGTATTTCTTCAATAACTTCGTCGTGCCCAGCGGTTTGTCCTTTGCTAGTGCCCAGGCCTCTTCCAGATCAGGCATGCGAATGTAGTGAGCTCGGATCCGGTGCTGACAGGCTCGTTTTGCTAGAGCACATCCCAGATAGGACTTTCCCGAACCGGTGAATCCTTGGAACACGACGTTCTGGCCGCGGTCGATGAAGCCGCAGGTTCCTAGCTGCGCGATCACGTTCTGATCCAGTCCTCTCTCATCGACGCGGGACAGTTGCCGCAGGTCCGCTGCCGGGTATCGTAGTCCGGCCCGGCGGATGAGTCCTTCAACTTTGGCATGGTTGAACCTCGAGTGGGCTTCGTCGACGATCAACTGCAGGCGTTCATCGAAGCTCATTCCCATAGTCAGGTCCTCGTCCTGGGACTCGAGTGCCTCCAGCAAAGGTGTCGCACCCATCTCGCGCAGCTTGCGCTTGGTTTCTGTATCGATCGCCGTCACTGTCGGCCTCCTGCATAGTAGGAGGCTCCACGAACGTAACCGCCGTGCTCGACAGGCTGAGCCTCGTCGGCTCTGGTGTGGTCTTGCCCTGTGACCAGGATCGGGTTCACATGCGCATAGCGTGGGGACCTCACCGGACCGGCCAAAGCGATCCGGCAGGCCGCCTCGACCCTTTCAGCAGAGTAACGGCGGGCCAGCCTCAACACCGCCAGGGCCGGGTTGAGTCCTTGCTCGTCGATGGGAACAGACTCGAAAATGCGATCGATGACAACCAGTGCCGATGGACCGATCCGCTCGGCCCACTGGCGGGCTCGCGGTTTGTCCCACAGCTGGTACTTCTCGCCGACCGGCAGGTCGGCCTCATTCGTCCGATACTCATTCGCTGCCGTTACCGGTAGCAGCAGGTGCGTCGTGATCCTCTCATGGCCGGAATAGACCTCAAGACTGCGATCGGTGATTCGCAGATCAACCTTGGCGCCGATATGGGCAAACGGCACTGAATAATAGTTCCGCGCCCAACTGACATGCCCATTCCTGGCCACCCGGCGCCCGTAGACCCACCGGCTGATCTCGTAGGCAACCTGCGGCAATCGCCTCAGCAGTGGCTGCTCATCGGTGGTGAAGACGCTGAGTCTGGAACCTGGCCGCTTCTGGAAGGGCTCGGCGTTATAGGCTGCGACTCGCTCCTCGATCGCCGATGCCAGTTCCGGCAGCGAAGCAAACCGTCGGTCCCGAAGTCCCGCGATCACCCACGTGGCCACATGCCCGACAGTGTTCTCCACACTCGCCTTGTCTTTCGGTGCTCTGATCCGGCCCGGAAGCACTGCCGCCGAATAGTGGGCAGCCATTTCCCGATAAGCATCGTTGAGCACGACCTCACCATCGCGGGGATGAGCGATCACTCCGGTTTTGAGGTTGTCCGGCACGATCCTCGGCGTCGATCCGTCGAAAGCGGTGAACATTGCCACATGCGCCCGCAACCAGGAATCCTGGCTCATATCCAGACTCGGATACACGAACGCGTACCGGCTGAATGGCAGACACGCGACGAACAGATACACGGTCACAGGCTGACTCGCCCCCGACGGATACAGTCGCATCGTCGGCCCCGACCAATCGACTTCGATCGTCTGCGCGGCCTTGTGACCGACTCGGGAAGCGGCGCCAGTGACCAGCACATGACGTTGATAGGTGCGGCAGAACCGGTCGTAGCTCATCGCCGCATCACCAGCAGCAGCGCATGCATCGACATACTCGCCATGGAGGAGCTTCAGCGTCACCCCGACCCGAGCCATCTCCTTATGGATTCGTTCCCAGTCGGGTTGGGCGAACACACTGTGATGGTCGCCGCGGCCCGGGAACAACAGACTGTACACCTCACCATCGGGGCAGTCTTTGACATCATCCCAACTCAGGCCGGCAGCATTCGCGGCATCGAGGACTTGGGTGACAGACTTACGGGACATCGCCTGAGACGATGCAATAGCTCTTCCCGAGAGCCCCTCGGCCCGAAGCTGTAGAACCAGCTTCGCTCTGATCTTGCGTACCATGAATATTCTCCTTCTGCCGCGTGCCCTATACACGCGGCGGAAGGAGCTTATACGTCAGTGGCCCCCATGCACGCCATAGCTGGCCCCGAACCACACGATTATCTGATCAGGCGTCCGGCCCCCGAACCCACGATTGACGGCCCCCAATAAAGCGGATATTCAACCATGTCGAGCAGACGTGCCGAGCCTGTTCCCTCGCGGATTGGGGTGAGGTCGATGATGACGGTGACGTACTTGTCACCACGCCGGGTATGCCGCCACACGTGCTCGTCGACACCAATGACGCTGACCCCGTCGAACCGGGCTGGGTCGTTGATCAACAGTCGGTGGCCTTCAGCGAGGACGGCGGAGTTCGCGGTGTGTCAGGAAACTGCGAGTTTCGCTGCGATGACGGAGACGGTGTCGTGATCGATGACGAGGGCACCCAACGCCCAGTCGAGGCTGGTTCGCGAGATCTTCGCTCGTGGTGGTGCCCCGCGGCTGTGGCGTCTTGACGCCAGACGCGGCCACACTCGACGCATTTGTAGAGTCGGCGAAGATGAAGCGTGGTTGGTCGGTAGCCGAAAGGTTCGTGTGCCAGACGGCGGACGGCGGTATCGCGAACGATCCCGTGGCCACCGCACCGACGGCACCAGTCATCGGCGGTGTTGGGCCGGCATTCCAGAATCGCCTTGTGCCCGGTGATGTTTTGGCCGGTGCAGGTCAGATCGAGGGTGTCGAGTCGGCAGAATGTCGTGAGGTCAGGGGTCGAGAAAGTAGGCTTGGCCACGTCGAGGTCTTTCGGATGGATTGTGTGAGAACTTCCCATCATCGGAAGACCTCGGCGTCTATCCGCGCAGCGACTCGCCGTGTCCTGGAATCATCGATCTACACTCTCAATTACGAAGAGCCGCAATACCAAGAGAACATGCGACGTAAGCTTCGTCGATCGTATGGCTTCTACTAGGACAAGATTGCCGCAAACGCAGTGAAACCGTCCGTTAAACAGTCCGGTCGTACACAGCCGCAGTCGCTCCTGCGAAGTGTGAGGACTCGACTGAAGCGTGGATTGAAGCGATAGTGCGTCCCGAGATTTGGCAGACAGCGCAGACGACGGCCGATGCGTAAACGGGTGGTTGCGGCCAGTTCTGTTCAGGAGCTGATTCGTCCTCAGAAGATTGCGTTCTCAGTCTCTGAGCTCAGTTAGTGCTATTTCGACTGAATTCCCTTCTGCATCTTTCAACTCGATCGTGCAGCCCTGCTTTTTTGCAGCTGAGCGAGGGATGACTATTGACGCTTGGTCAGTTGAATGGACGATGAATCTGGCAGGTTTTGACTTGGACTTGTTGTCTGCTTGATAGGACGCGGCCTTCATGTTCGAAACCGGGCCGCTGATCACGCAGACCACTGAACGTCCGACTTCGAACTGATCAACGACGTGCAGCTCATGTCTCTTGACGGGATCGAGATGCTTCTCAGTGGGCCCCAGGTCGACGGAAAGTCCGTCAGATTGATCGAAGAACACGACGCCTTCGAGCGGGTCGCCGATTATGATCGGAGCAGTATCCATCCCTGCTGCCCGGGCTATCCCGAGACGTTCACGGACCACCATTGATGACCACTTCGCTTTAATGAATATTTCCCAGATACCGGAGTCGGCCAATCTCGAAATCTGAACATCGGTCGAGAATCTCACTCGGGTACCGAAACTTCGAGTGTATGCCCGAGACGTGTCGATCTTAGACGTGATCTTTGTTCCTAGCTTACGGTGGCGAAAGATGATGTGGGCGCTGTCAGGAGCGCGGTCTAAGCCGGCGACTCCGAACTCGCCCCGGATAATGATCCCGTCTGCCGTCGAAGTAATCGACTCGAGTGATTGGTGGAGCCTGGCTCGCAGGTCGCCCACACTGTCACCAGCGCGGGGTTGGTAGACCATTTGTGCGTGTTCCTCATCGAAACTGAGAGGGACTGTCTTCTTGTGCGCCAAAAGACGACTGACGGTCTCAATTTCGTCGATGTCGCCGCGAACGGCAAGATCCACCAGGATCTGTGACTCGGGCACGCCGTGGTCACGGATGTTTGAGCTCCAAAGGGGCGCGACTACTTCGCGGAATTCCTTCACCATGGCTTCACGTTCAGCTCGGTCGTGAGCGGTAAGCATCTTCTTTCCGAACACAGACTTGACCCCGGCTGCTCCGATGATCGGACGCCGGAGTAGATGGTCACGACGCTCGCCTGGCTCGGTATTGTCGACGATCGTCTTAATGAGCGTGAGGATTCGGCAGAGATGCTTACGCGGAGGCTGACCAGTTGCGGTGATATTAGTTCCGTCGTCTCTGCCTCGGAGCCAATAATAGACCTGGTCAGCCAGTATCGAAATGTGCGGGCTGTGAAGATAGGCCTTCATCGTGAACGGTTGATCCTCGCCTATCTTGTAGCCGAGCGGGAATCGGATGTCATTATCCATCAAGATCGACCTGCGAAAAAGTTTCCATGCTCCGAGCGTCGAATGTGCCTTGGAATCGATGAAATCGACGGCTAACAGTGTCTTACCGAAAGCAGTCGAAGGTACGTTGCCGGCCCTCTTCTCGCCGAACAGTCCCATCTTGCCGAGTACGACCCCTGAGCCTGTGCTGTCCGCGACCTCGGTCAGCCGGGAGAGTGCATTTGGGGAGAATTTGTCATCCGCGTCGAGGAAGAAAACGTAGCGGCCACGGGCTCGTTCGAGTCCAAAGTTACGGGGCGCAGCAGCAGACCCGCTGTTGGGGGTCGAGTGGACGTGAAGGTCGGTGCAGTCCGCAGCCAGTTTGTTGAGGATGTTCAGTGAATCGTCTGTCGACCCGTCGTCCACAGCAATAATTTCTAGTGATCCGGCGTGCATGTCCTGGGCTCTTACGGATTCGACCGTTTCCTGGATGTACTTTTCGCAGTTGTACACAGGGATGACCACGCTGACATCAATCCCGGTTGGGTTGGGGACTGTCTTTGCGGGCAATTCAGTCATCTTGGCTCCAGAGCAGTGTTCACATGTCGCGGGGCAACTCGCGCAAGCTACTATGCTACATCTGCCGTTGTGTGAATCTGTGGAGGCGCGTGGATTCTGAAAATGTGAGGGCCCTGGTCGATGGCCCAAATCGAACGTTCGCTTCTGGCTGCCCCTGTGGCTGAGCCACTCGAAACTATCAAATCCGTCAGTGTCTATTGCCGAAATCGCAACTTAAGTGCAAACTGTAGTGGTGGTCACGAAAAGTAACGGTGCTGACAGCACACTGGCATCCCTGGCCGACCGTGTCCGTGACGCAATCCAAAGCGCGGGTATCAACCACAGCGAAATCGCCCGACAGATCGGGCTCGACGCCAGCAAACTCTCGAAATCCCTGGCCGGAGTGCGGAAGTTCCGGGTCGAAGAGATCTCACGGATTGCCGAACTGACCGAGGTCAGCACCGATTGGCTCACGACCGGGAGAACGGCAGGGCCGCCTCGGCGAGGGAGGAGCGCACCCACCTCAGGGATCGTTCCTGTCTCCGATTCGCCCGCCGACGACGATATTCCGACGATTCCCGGGCAGAACGACACCGTAAAACCACGCACGGTCGCACCCACGCAGGACTGGATGTCGAAGGGCACCCGCAGTCGGGTGACGATCATCGCCGCGGCCTGGGAGCTCTACGCCGACCTCGGCATCGCCAAAGTGCGCACCGACGACGTCGCCCGCGCATCCGGCATGACCGCCTCGGCGGTGAATTATCACTTCCGGACGAAGGACCAGCTGCTGCAGGCGGCCCTGCGCCACTCCCTCGATGTCATCGCCGAGACCCGCCACCTCAACGATTCCGCCGACCCCATCGGTGTGCTCCGCCACTTCGCACGCATCCATGCCGGAGTTGACCCGAAGATCCGGAGAGTGTGGTCGATCTGGCTCCAATGCTGGGCCCGTGCAGCCACCGACGAAAGCGCCCGTGCGAACCTCACCGCCGTCTACGGCGAATGGATGGACATGATCACCACCGTCATCGACGGCGGCCAGCGCATGGGAAAGATCCGGGAAGGCAACATCCCACTGATGGTGAAATCCCTGTCGATCTTCATCGACGGCCTCGGCGTTGCCCGCACCACCGAGCACATGCCCATCACCGATGACGAGGCACTGACCATGCTCGAGAACTACCTCGCCGCTCACATCCTCAACAATGACGCGTCCACCGACGACACCCGACACCCGAAGTCAGATCGGCTCGCCGCTGCCGGCCGACCCGAATCGACGTCCTAGGAAGAAGGCACATGAGTACACCGAACCGAAGACAAGCGCTGGGGGCAGGCCTGGCCGTGGCCGGCGTCGCGGGCTTGAGCGCCTGCGGCGGCGGAACGGTCGGCGCCGCCGATGCCGGGGACCCCGTCAAAGGCGGAACCCTGCGCGTCGGGATCACCGGCGGCAACTCAGCCGATACCGTCGACGCCCACATCCCCGTCAACAACGGCGACGTCTGCCGCGCAGTCAACCTCTACAATGCCCTCTACGGCTGGGACGACGACGCCCAAGTCGTGCCCCTGCTGGCCGAATCGATCAAGGCCAACTCCGACTCCACCGTGTGGACGTGCACACTGAAAGAGGGCCTCAAATTCTCCGACGGCAAACCGATCACCCCCGAAGACGTCGTGTTCACGTTCGAGAGGATCAACGATCCCGACGACCCGAAGACCGCGGCAGCGAACTTCTCCATGCTGGAGAAAGTCGTCGCGAAGGACGATCGCACCGTCGAGTTCCGACTCAGCGAACCCAACGGCCTGTTCAAAGACGCTGTCGCCGAGTACACCGCCGCCATCGTCCCCGTCGGCTACGACCCGGAGAACCCGGTGTGCTCGGGACCGTTCAAACTCAAATCCTTCACCGCCGCCCAGTCGACGGTGCTCGTGCCCAACGAGCACTACTTCGACTTCGACAAGATGTACCTCGACGAGGTTGAGATCCTCAACTTCAACGACGATGACGCCCTCATCAATGCCCTCCTGTCCACCCAGGTCGACGCGATCGCCGGAATCCCACTCGCCCTCGTCGAAGTCATCGACGCCGATGAGCGCATGTCCATCCTCAACTCGAAGACCGGCATGTGGCTGCCCTTCACCATGCGGGTGGACAAGAAGCCCTTCGACGACGTCAAGGTCCGGCAGGCCTTCCGCCTCGTCGTCGACCGCGAACAGATGATCGAACAGGTGCTCTCGGGCTATGGCACCGTCGGCAACGACATGTTCGGGCCGTTGAGCGAGAACTACCCGAAGTTCCCGCAGCGCAAACAGGACCTCGACAAAGCGAAGAAGCTCCTCGCCGAGGCGGGCTACCCCGACGGACTCGACGTCGAACTCGTCACCGCCCCCATCCAATCCGGAGCCGTCGAAGCCGCCCAGGTCTTCGCCCAGCAGGCCGCCGACGCCGGAATCCGAGTCAAGATCCGCAAGGTCGACGCCACCACGTTCTTCGGCGACGGCTACCTCAAATGGGATTTCGCCCAGGACTTCTGGTACACCCGCGACTTCATGCCGCAGGTCATCTCCTGCGCCCTGGACGAATCGCCGTTCAACGAAACCCACTGGGACGACCCGCAGTTCAACAAGGTCTTCGACAAATCTCGAGCCATTCCCGACGCCGGTGAGCGGCGAGACCTTGAGCACGAGCTGCAGAAGATGCTCTACGACGAGGGCGGATACATCGTATGGGGCTTCGCCAACCAGGTCGACGCCTTCCAGAAATACGTCGGAGGGCTCGTCCCCAACTCCACGGGACGTCCCTGAGCGGTTGGAGATTCGACCGCGTATGGATCGGAGAGGTCTGACATGTTCGGAAAAGTGATCGGAAAGCGGCTTCTCTTCTCCGCGTTCATCCTCATCGCCGTCTCCCTGCTCGTCTTCGGGGCCACCCTGCTGTTGCCCGGCGATGCCGCACGGGCGATCCTCGGCCAACAAGCCACCCCGGAGCGCATCGCGGCACTGAACGAACAGCTGGGACTCGACCAACCCGCCTGGCAGCGGTACTTCACGTGGCTGGGAGGACTCTTCGTCGGGGACTTCGGAACCTCCTCGGCGACGGGAGGATCGGTCGGGGCCCTCCTCGGCGATCGGATCGGGGCTTCCTTCATCCTCATGGGACTGGCTGCGATCATCTCCGTGCCCTTGGGCATCGGCCTCGGCGTCTACCAGGCCCTGCACCGCGGGAAGCGTCGCGACCAGGCCATGACCGGAATCTCGCTGGTGCTGGCGGCCATGCCCGAGTTCGTCATCGGCATCGGCCTCATCGCGATCTTCGCGACCTCGGTGTTCCAGATCCTGCCTGCCGTGACCCTGGCCCCGCCGGGAGAACCTGTGTGGAACCGGCCGGAACAGGTGATCCTGCCGACCTTGACGCTCATCCTCGTGGTCACCCCCTACATCGTTCGGATGATGCGGGCGACGATGATCGAAGTCCTCGACTCCGGATTCGTCGAAATGGCGCGGCTCAAGGGCGTCCCGGAAAAACGCGTGATCGTACGCCACGCCGTGCCGCACGCTCTCGGACCGGTCGCTCAGGTCGTCGCTATCCAGCTGGCCTGGCTGGCCGGCGGCGTGGTCGTCGTCGAGTTCCTCTTCCGCTATCCGGGACTCGGCCAAGCACTCATCGATGCGGTGACCTACCGTGACGTGCAGGTCGTCCAAGCGATCTCCATGCTCGTCGCCGCCGTCTACGTCGTGGTGAACCTGGCGGCTGATGTCGTCGGCATCCTCACCAACCCGAAACTCAGGAGCGCAGCATGAGCACCGACGCCAACAGTCTTGATGACCTCAAGTCCGCGGCCACCGATGCCGCTGAGGTGCCCAAGGAATCCGCCACCACCTACGTTCCCTTCTACAAGCGGGTGCTCGCGCAGAAACAGGGCAAGATCGGCCTGATCATCACCGTGGTCGTCGTCGCGCTCGCCCTGTGCGGACCGCTGCTGCTGCCCTGGGCGACGGGCAACACCGCCACCGAATTCGTCACGAAGCCGTTCAGTCCCTATGGGCTGTTCGGCTCGGACAACCTCGGCCGCGATGTGTTCTCCCGGTTCCTTGCCGGTGGCCTCACCCTCATCATCTACGGTGCGCTGGCCACAGCACTGGGCATGGTCGTCGGTGCGATCATCGGTATGCTCGCCGCGTACGTCGGCGGGACGTTCGACGCTGTGATCATGCGCATCAACGACGTCTTCCTCGCCATCCCGCAGCTCGTGTTCGCACTCCTGGCAATCACAGTTCTGGGACCGCAGGGGTGGGTGCTCGTGACGGTCATCGGCCTCACCCACGCCCCGCGCATCGCCCGCGTGGCACGGTCGGCGACTCTGGGCGTCATCACCGAGGACTACATCAAGGCGGCGGAGATGTACGCGATGCCGCGGTGGAAGGTGCTCTTCCGTGAGCTCCTGCCCAATATCACCGGGCCGTTGAGCGTGGAGGCGGGACTGCGCCTGACCTACTCGATCGGCTACATCGCCTCCCTGTCGTTCCTCGGACTCGGTCTGCAGCCGCCCGCGGCCGACTGGGGTCTGATGATCAACGAGAACCGCATCGCCCTGTCCATCCAACCCTGGGGTGTGCTGCTGCCGGTCATCGCGATCGCACTGCTGACGATCGGCACCAACCTGCTCGCGGACTCCTTCGCCCGAGCCACCGCATCGACATCAGTGGAGGCCTGATGAGCAAGAAGACAGAGACCGTTCGCCATGATGATGCAAACGAACCGAACGAGAAGATCGTCCTGCGCGTGTCCGACCTGCGTGTGCTCACGAACGCCGGCGACGAGATCCTTCACGGAGTCGACTTCGCCCTGTCCCGGGGAGAGATCCTCGGACTCGTCGGCGAGTCCGGTTCCGGTAAGACTACGGCTGGCCTGGCCTGCATGGGACACTTCCGGGAGGGCCTGAAGTTCGGATCCGGGTCCGTAAGCATCTGGCCGCGCGGGGACGCCACCCACCTCGAGGTCGGCGAGCTCGACGAGGTGGCCCTGCGCGATCTGCGCGGATCCCGGATCGCATACATCCCCCAGGATCCCGCGCTCTCGCTCAACCCGGCCATGCGTGTGGGCGAGCAGATCCGGGAGGTCCTCGACATCCACGACTTCGGAGCCTCGGATCGTGAGCGAGCTGATCGCGTTTCAGAGGTGCTCGTTGACGTCGGCTTGCCCGGGGATCGTGCCTATCAGCGACGCTGGCCCCATCAGCTCTCCGGCGGTCAGCAGCAGCGCATCGGCATCGCCATGGCCTTCGCCATGTACCCTGATGTACTCATCCTCGACGAACCGACGACTGGCCTGGACGTGTCCACGCAGTCGGTCGTGCTCGACACGATCCGACAGATGACGGTGGCGAACAATGTCGCCGGTCTCTACATCACCCACGATCTGGCGGTGATCAAGGACATCTCCGACCGAGTGGCTGTGATGCTGCGCGGCGACCTCGTCGAAGAGGGCCCGGTGTCGGCAGTGCTCGAACGTCCGCAGCACGACTACACGAAGATGCTCATGGCGGCTGTGCCCGATCTTGCCGGACGCAAGACAATCGGCGACGGGGCCGCGGAAGCGAAAGCCGTCGCCGAGGCCGACGAGAAGACACATATCCTCGTGTCGACGGGGGAGCCCGGCGCATCCGCTGATTCGGGCGAGCACGGATCCGACGGTGACGCACGGGACGGGGAAGCCGCCTCGGCGGGGGAGCGGGACGAAGGTGCCGCGAATGCCCCCCTGCTCGAGGTCAAGGATGTGGCGCTCGCCTACGGGAAGGCGCAGATCCTCGACGGGATCAACCTGACCCTGGAGCCGGGGGAGTGCACGATGCTGCTCGGCGAATCGGGATCGGGCAAGACGACCCTGTCGCAGTGCGTGGCCGGGCTCAACGACGACTACAAGGGATCTGTTCGACTGCGCGGCACGGAACTGGCACGGTCGACGCGCAAACGCACGAACGAGCAGCGCGTGGGCATCCAGTACGTGTTCCAGTCGCCGTTCTCCTCGCTCAATCCGCGGCGGTCGATCGGGCAGTCGCTGACGGTGCCCTTGGAGATGAGCGGTCAGGGGACAGCCGCGAGCCGGAAAGCCACCGTCGAGGAAGCACTCGATTCCGTGCGGCTGGGACGGACGTTCTATCACCGACGTCCCGGTGACCTCTCCGGCGGTGAACGGCAGAGGGCAGCGATCGCACGTGCGCTGGTCAACGCGCCATCGGTCATGGTCTGTGACGAGATCACCTCGGCGCTCGACGTCAGCGTGCAGGCCTCGATCGTGGCGCTGCTGCGGAGCCTGCGGGAGGAACGGCAGCTGGCGATGCTCTTCGTCACGCACAACATCGCGCTGTCGCGGCATATCGCGGACAATCTTGCCGTGCTCAACAAGGGCAAGATCGTCGACTACGGGCCGACCGCCTCGGTGCTCGAGGATCCATCGCACGAATACACGCGGGCGCTGATCGCCGACGTGCCGAAGTTCTGAGGGCTTGTGGCACAGGTTGGGGCGGATAGCGCCTGTTCAAACAGGTGCTATCCGCCCCAAACTGTGTTGTGAGCCGACGATGCTCTGAAGGTCGTCAGCGATCCGTTGAGGGCGAGTCGATCGTTGATGCGTTATCGTCGGAGGCTCCATCCTCGTCGCGGTCCTCATCCTCGCCGGTTTCATCGTTGCGGCCGAAGTCGTCGGGATCGACCTTGTCGAGGTACTCGGATGACGGTGCACCTCCGGCCTCGTGATCGAGGTTCTCCGCAGCTTTGCGCATGCTGTCTGATGTGTTGCCTTCGGTGCTGTTGTCGTCGGTTGGCATTCTGGTCACCTTTCGCTGGAGAGCGCGGATAGGTGATCAGTCTACGTGGGGCCTCTGCCGAGCGGCACCCCCGTAATGCCTCATGCCAATATGCCCGCACCCCTACCCAGTTGGCCCAAAGAGTGTCAGCATAGGTTCGTACACTCGATAGAGAAGGGATTAGCGTGATGAGCGATTTCAGCGAAGACGAGAAGGATCCGAAAGCGGCCCCCGAGGGAGCCAGGGATGATGTTGCGGAAAAGCCCGGCACGGAGTCCGCGTCGAAGGAGAAAGAGGACGAATTGGTCGATGAGTGGGAGGAAGAGTCCTTCCCCGCGAGCGATCCGCCAGCACACTACTGACTTCCGTGATCGCAGGGCCCGACACCGATGCACAGGTGCCGGGCCCTGCGTCGCGGCAGTGAGCACAGTGCCGCTTCGACTGAGGAACTGACCCGATTGCGCTTGGCCTACTCGTCCATTGTGAGTACGAGTTTGCCGGTGGTGCGGTTGGTCTCGCCCTCTCGATGGGCTTCTGCTGCCTTCGAGAGTGGGAAAGTGCCGGCGATTACGGCACGCAGTGAACCGTCGTCGACGAGCCCGGAGATGGTTTCCAGTGTGCTGCGCGAGGAGTCCACGAGCATTCGAACTGCTCGCACTCCGAGCTGATCTGCTTCGCGAAGGAGATCAGCGGAGCCGACAGGGATGAGCGACACGAGAGAGCCGCCCTTCCGAAGCGTGTGCAGGGAGCGCATTGCCGTGTCACCGCCGATCGTGTCGAGCACCGCGTCGACGTCTTGCACTCGCTCGGTTAGGTCCTCGGTACGGTAGTCGACGACCTCATCGACGCCGAGCTCGCGCAGGAAGCCGTGCTTCGCCGCACTCGCGGTTCCGATCACGTATGCGCCCAGCGATTTCGCGATCTGTACGGCTATGTGCCCGACGCCGCCTGCGGCCGCGTGAATCAGCACACGCTGTCCGGACTGTAAGCCGGCGTTGTCGACGAGCGCCTGCCAAGCGGTCAGAGAGGCGAGGGGGAGTGCTCCCGCCTGCACATGGTCGACCGATCGGGGTTTCGACGCGAAGAATCTGGCCGGGGCGGCGACGTATTCGGCGTGGGAGCCGAGTCCGAACGGATACGACAGCATGCCGAACACCTCGTCTCCGGGCGCGAACGTCGCGACGCCGATGCCGACGGCTTCGACTACTCCCGAGACGTCCCAGCCGAGCACCAATGGCAGATCGTCGACGAAGCCGTGGCCGGAACGGTGCTTCCAATCGGTCGGGTTGAGACCCGCAGCGTGGACTTTCACAAGGATTTCGTTCGTGCGGGGCTTCGGTCGTGGGATCTCGGTGATTCCGAGGACGTCGGCGCTTCCAAAAGTCTGCTGACTGACGGCGCGCATCATCGTTTCGGTGTTCTTATCGGTGTTCATATTCCCATTGTGTCACTTGAGAAGCCGGAGCTGGCCTGACTTTTTCCATAAGTGCCCGACCCCGGTTTGTCAAGACTGTTTACAGCGGTCTCCCCACAATGCCACGCTGAGAACACCGCGTTCAGCGCGGCGAGCCCGCGGGGCAGGTCAGACAGCCACAGACGCTGAGGAGGAACAGGGGATGAACCACAATCACTTGCGCACGGTCGTCGAGAGCGGCGGGCCATATGCCACCGTCTACCTTGAAGGACGAACCCCATCAGCCGATGCCGATACGCAGCTGCGCCTGCGGTGGTCGGAGCTGCGAGACCAGCTGTCCGAAAGCGGGGCAGAGGAGTCTCTCCTCGAGTCCATCGATGCGATCGTCCTCGCCGACGAACCCACCGAGGTGCACACAGACGGTCGGACCATCGTCGCGAACTCACAAGGAGTTCTGCTGGACGAACACTGGGACGCGGCGCTGGGAGAAGGAGATTCGGCCCACTACGGCGAGGCGCCGGAGCTTGGAGCCTTCCTCCGACAGGAGTGCAGACAGTTCGATGTCGTCCTCGTCATCGCCGGCCAGGACGGAGCGGCCATTCGTGAGCTGAGCGTAACCCCGGATCGCGAACGCACCGAGAAAGAGTCGGTCCACGTCACCGGCGACAACGACGAAGACATCAACAAGCCGCGGCGAGGAGCATACTCGCACAACCAGATCCGGCGCCGTGTCGACGAGATCATCAAGGACAATGCACGTAGCGTCGCCGACTTCGTCGACCGTCTCATCACAGACCACGCGTCGGACGCACTCGTTCTGGCCGGAGAGGTGCAGGGCAGAACCGCCGTCAAGGCTGAGCTGTCGGCACGAGCCGAGGAGATGCTTCACGAGATCTCCGAGGGCGGCGATGAAGACGAAGGTGCCGAAGAGGCGATTGACGTGGCCATCAGGACGTTGGTGACGAGGCTCGCCGAAGAACGAGAGGCTGAGAACTCGGAGCGTCTGGGCGAAAGCAAAGCTCACGGCCGTGCGGTCGAAGGGCGAGCAGAAGTCGAAAAGGCAGTGGAACGCGGAGCGGTGGCGGTCCTTCTGCTCGATGATGCCGAGGCCTCAGCAGGAGAAGCGGAGATCGTCTCCGCGGCTATCCTGTCCTCAGCTGAGATCGGTCTCAGCCACGATCCGATGAGCGACGGCATTGCTGCGATCCTCCGCTACGACGTCGGCGCTGCGCTGGCGGACTGAGCAGCAGCTATACGATGGTCGGCAGGATTCAATGGGTTACATGTGTATGGTTGGTCCGTGACAGCCGATCTCGGCAGGCCGGAAGGATCCCCTGATGAATCGCCCGACGAAACGCTCGACCCCGCCCGACCCGAAGTCGCTCGGCGACGAAGTCATCCGCCGAAGCCGCACCCCGCGGCGCGTGCTCGTGCTCGGGGCGACCGGTTACATCGGCGGTCGCCTTGTGCCCCGACTGCTGCAGGCTGGGCACCAGGTTCGGGTCGGGGTGCGGCGACCGGAGAAGCTCAAGCAGGTTCCATGGGCAGCCGATGTCGACGTGAGAACCGTCGACCTCGACACCGGTGGCGGTCTCGATGACAGCCTCGGCGGCATCGATACCGTCTATTACCTGGTGCATTCCATGGGCTCCGGCGGGGACTTCGAGGCAGCCGAAGCCGAGGCGGCCAGGCGCTTCGCCAGCGCGGCCGCATCTGCCGGCGTACGCCGCATCGTCTACCTCGGAGGGCTCCATCCGGAAGGACGTGAGCTCTCGAAGCACATGCGTTCACGAGCGAACGTCGGACGGATTCTGCTCGACTCCGAAGTCGACGCGATCGTCTTCAACGCCGGCATCATCATCGGCTCCGGATCGGCTTCGTTCGAGATGATCCGCCACCTCGCCACGACCCTGCGCTGGATGCCGGCACCGGACTGGGTGTCCAACCGCGTCGAGCCGCTGTCGGTTCGTGACGCTCTCTACTATCTTCTCTCCGCGGCCGATGTGCAGGAGGCGGTCAACCGGTCCTTCGACATCGGTTCACGTCAGATCCTCACTTATGCGAACGTGATGCGTACCTTTGCTGCCGTCGCAGGGCTCAAGCCCCGCCACGTCATCGCTTTGCCTCTTCCCGCACCGACGCTGTCAGGCATCTGGGTCGGGTTGGTCACCCCGCTGCCGTTCAGCCTCACCTTGCCGCTCGTGCAATCCTTGCAGGAGGATGCTGTGGCCTCGGATCAGGACGTCGATGCGGTCATTCCGCCGCCCGAGTCCGGGCTCATCGGGTTCGCAGACGCCGTCCGACTCGCCCTGCGCCGTGAAATCGAAGGTGCCGTGGATACGAACTGGGACGCCGACGCCGGAGAGCTCGACGAGGCGGCCCAGCCGTCGCCCAGCGATCCGAAGTGGTCCGGCCGGCGCATCTACACCGATGAACGGTCGACGACGATCAGCGGTGTCAGCGCCGCCGAGGTGTGGCCTGTGATCGAGGGGATCGGTGGGACCAACGGCTGGTACTCGTGGCCGCTGGCATGGAAGATTCGTGGGATCTGGGACAAAGCAGTCGGAGGCGCTGGCCTCAACCGGGGCCGACGGCTGCCCGACAGCCTGCGCATCGGCGATCCCGTCGACTGGTGGCGAGTCGAACAGCTGGAGCCGAACTCTCGTCTTCTGTTGCGCGCCGAGATGAAGGTCTCCGGTCACGCGTGGCTCGAATTCGCTCTGACAGACTCAGTCGAAGGCTGTGAGTATCACCAGACGGCGACCTTCATCCCCACTGGAGTGCGAGGCCGCATCTACTGGGCCCTCGTCGCCCCGTTTCATCGCTTCATCTTTCCCGCCATGGCGAAGAACATCGCAGCCGAGGCGCGGCGCCGAGCCTGAACTTTCCCGGTTTTGGTGATGATCAGGGGGCTGTCGTCAGCATCGAAGCGAAGCCGTGCCTGTACGTGGGGTAGCCGAGTTCGCCCATGAGCGAGCCGAAGCGAGTTCCGTCGATCCGTTTGCCGCTCGGCTTCTCGTCGTCGGCATGGCCGGGGACGGGCACGCCGAGGCGGCCGGCGATGAAGGCGGCGACGTCGCCCATCTGAGCAGGAAGCGAATCGACAGCGTGGACCAGGTCCGGCGGTTCCGAGCCAAGTGCCAAGCGCTCGAGGCCGCGAACGAGGTCGTCTCGGTGGATGCGATTCGTCCACCGCTGATGGTTGAACCGCTGGCCGCGTCGCACGGAGTCGATGAGGCGGGTGCGGCCAGGTCCGTAGATACCAGCCGGGCGGACGATCGTGAGGTGGTCGAAGAGCTCGGCCGCCTCGGACTCGGCCGCAGCGAGGACCTCACCCGGCCCGGACCCTGGGGCAAGTGGAGCGTCTTCGGTGATCACACGCGTCGGGTCCTCTGCAAGGACACGCGTGGAGGAAACCAGGACGACTCGGCCCGGCTGTGACCCGAGCACGCGGGCGAGACCTCTCAGCCCGTGGAGGTAGGCCCGTTCGTATCCGGTCCGAGTCGGTTCGTCCGAAGTCAGAGTGATCACGACCGCATCGAGTGCGTCCAGTCGCGGATCGCTGCGGTCCGCGGCATCGACCCTATCGCGGCCGGGAGCTCCGAATCCGGAGAGGTCCATACTGATCGTCTCAAAGGCGTCGGGCAGTTCGGCGACGCGTCGGCGCAGTCCGATCACCCGGTGCCCCTGGTCGACCAGTCGCAGGCCCAGCCGTGTGCCCAGGTCTCCGCACCCGGCCATGAGAATCCTGCGTCCGTTCGTCGTGCTCATTTCGCCCCACTCTTCATCCGGTCATAGGCGGCCAATGCCGCCTGGCGCGATGCCTTGAGATCGACGATCGGCTCGAGATCACCCTGCGAGCGTTCCGCCCGAGAGAGACCGCCCGGACCGCGGCCCAACCACCTGCCCACGTACTCGTAGTCGGGATCGAAACGCTCACGTTGGCGTTCGGGATTGAAGATCCGAAAATATGGAGCCGCATCGGCTCCGCACCCGGCCACCCATTGCCACGAGACCGGGTTGTTGGCTTCATCGGCGTCGACCAGCGTGTCCCAGAACCACTGCTCGCCGTGCCACCAGTGGATCAGCAGATTCTTCGTGAGAAAGCTCGCCGTGGCCATCCGCACTCGATTGTGCATCCATCCGGTCTGCCACAGCTGAGCCATGCCGGCATCGACGAGGTCGATCCCGGTCGTGCCGCTGCACCAGTGGTCGAGTGCCTCGGGGTCGTCCTCATAGGGGAAGGACGCGAATTCAGGTCGCATCGGTTCGGATTCGACGGCCGGCAGGTGATAGGTCAGGTGCCAGGAGAACTCCCGCCAGTAGAGCTGCCGGATCCAAGCCTGCCGATCATCGTCCCTCACCTCCGGTATGTCCAGGGCCGCTGCCAGCAGCTGGCGGGGGGAGAGTTCGCCGAAGCGCAGTCGCGGCGACAGGCCTGACGTGCTGTCAGGGTCTGCGGGGACATCGTGAGAATCTGCGTAGCCGTCGAGCCCGTCGCTCAAGCAGTCGAGCTCACGGGCCGCTTCCCTGCACCCGGGGTTCCAATGCCCGGCCACGGTCGTCCGCCACCACTGTGGAGTCCTCGCCGAGGCGAAGCTGCCCGAGCCCGTGTCGGTCCCGTCGAGAAGACCGAGATCGTCGAGGTCGCGCACCCAGGAGTGCCCGGCGAAAGCCTGTCGCTGGGCCTTCGTCGGAGAACTCTGTGTGCGCGGCGCCGGGAGGCTGTCGCCGACGCTGCGATCGCGCACAGCGTTGAAGAACGGCGTGAAGACCTTGTAGAAGTCACCGCCCTGAGGGCTGACCGTCCAAGGCTCGACGAGCAGCGCGCCGGTATGGGAGTGCACGGCACGACCGGCATCAGCCAGGTCCGTCTTGATCTGCGCGTCGAGGCGACGTGCAGCCGGCGCATAACGGCGCGACCAGCGCACAGCATCGACTTTCAGGTCCGCAGCCGCCTGCGGGACGATGTCGGCGGCCGAGCCTGCTGCGAAGAGCAGCGGGATGCCGAGCTGTGCGAGTTCGGTCTCCAGGACGCGCAGCGATTCGTGCGCCCACCACCGGGCCGCCCCGCCTAACGGGCGTGGGCCCAGGCCGTCGTCGCTGCGGCACTCTCTGATCCAGAGGCCGATCACCTGCCCGTCGCCGCAGGCCGCTGTCAGGGCCTCGTGGTCCTCGACGCGCAGGTCGTCGCGGAACCAGACGAGGGTGAGGGACTCGCGGTCGTGGCTCATCGGCAGACTCCTCTCACAGCTGGTTCGCCCAGTCGGCATTTACACCAAAGTGTAGTAGCCAAGCAGGGTTACTGGATTGTGAGGACGTCAGCTGCTGGTCGAGTAGACCTGCTGCGAGCCTCCGGCACGGGTGCGGTTGCGGCGACGAGTCTCGGGACTGGTGCCGCGGGATTCGGACGCGCGGTGGCTGCTCGGCTGACGACCCGAAGATTCCGCGCGCTGACCGCCCGAGCGGCCATTGCCGGAGCGGCCGCCGCGGGAGTTCTCGCGACGACGATTTCTTTCGCCGGTGTGCCCGGCGCCCCGGCCGCGGCCGCCGCTCTCGCTGCGACGCGATTCGCCGCTGCGACCGCCACCGGTGGCGCCCGAGTTCTCACGGCTGCGGTCGCTGCCGCCGTTGCCGGCGTCACCGCGACCCGAGCTTCCGCCGCGTCCGCCACGGCCACCTCGGCGACGGCGGGATGAACGACCATTCGACGTGGAAGGTTCGGTCTTCCTGCGCGGCTGGACGGGTTCCTTCGGCTGCGGGGCGACGAACTCGGCGATCTCACCGACGAGCTCGGTCACCTCGGGGGACTCTGCGTTGACCTTCTGCGGGGTCGCCTTGATGGCGGCCTTGCGCAGGAGGATCTGAGTGTCCTTGCGTTCTTCGGCGGTCATCACCGTGACGACGTCACCGGCGCTGCCGGCACGTGCGGTGCGACCGGAGCGGTGCAGGTACGCCTTGTGCTCGGTCGGGGGATCGACGTGGACGACGAGCTCGACGGAGTCGACGTGGACGCCGCGGGCGGCGATGTCTGTGGCCACGAGCACCTTCGCCTCACCATCGGTGAACGCGGCGAGGTTGCGGTCGCGCGCACCCTGCGACAGATTGCCGTGCAGGTCGACAGCGGGGATACCGGCTGCCGTGAGTTGGCGGGCGAAGCGCTTGGCCCGGTGCTTCGTGCGGGTGAAGAGGATGCGGCGGCCCGTGCCGGAGGCGAGCTTGTGTACGAGTTCGTTCTTGTCGTCGACCGACACCTCGAACACGTGGTGGGTCATGGCCGATACGTGGGAGGTCGCCTCATCGACGGAGTGGAGGACCTCGTTGTGGAGGAAACGACGGACGAGTTTGTCGACGTCGTTGTCCAAGGTGGCGGAGAAGAACATCCGCTGTCCCTCAGCCGGGGTCTGGTTGAGGATTCGGGTGACTCCGGGCAGGAACCCGAGGTCAGCCATGTGGTCGGCCTCGTCGAGGATGGTGACCTCGATGTTCTCGAGCGTGAGGATGTCCTGCTGGAGCAGGTCCTCGAGGCGACCCGGGCAGGCCACGACGATATCGACTCCGGCCTTGAGTGCGACCTCCTGGCGACGCTGCTTGACGCCGCCGAAGATCGTCGTCGTCCGCAGGCCCACGGCCTTGGCCAACGGATCGATGACCTCGGTGATCTGCGTGGCGAGCTCACGGGTGGGAGCCAGGACGAGCCCGCGCGGATGGCGGAACTTCTGCGAACCCTTGCCGGATTCGGACAGGCGAGCGACGAGCGGAATGGAGAACGCCAGGGTCTTGCCGGACCCGGTCTTTCCGCGGCCGAGCACATCACGGCCGGCCAGCGTGTCGGGCAGAGTGTCCTGCTGGATGGGGAAGGCCTGGGTCTTGCCTTCACGGTCGAGGGAGTCGACGAGCTTGGCGGGAACACCGAGGTCGGCGAACGAGGTGGGCGCCGAGGCGGCTTTCTTCGCGCGATTGCCGGTGCTGCTTGTGTTGGTGTTCCGGTTGCTGCCTCCGTGGGTGCGGGTGCTGCGGGGATTGGTGCGTGTCTGTGAAGTAGTGATGGGATGGCCCTTCGACGTGCCGGAGGGCGTGCCGGTGCCGTGAATAGGTGGCAGGCAGCCGCTTCCGGTCATGGAATGAGCGCTGTCGGCGCTCTCGATCGCCGAGAGAAAACGGCTTCGGAAATGCGCGGGTGCTATCACCCAGCTGCAGAGACGAGGCGTCCTGACGACGCAGGGAACCCGAAATCGGGTTCGCAGGTGATTACAGTATAGCCCCGGCGGCGCGTGAGACAGAATCCGCGGGCTTCGCGGCGGGCGCGGAATCAGGCTCGGAGGCTGCGGCGACCGGCCGTCGGCGAACTCGGCGGTGCCCGGTCACCCATGCGGAGAGCGCCACCGACGCCCAGCCGATGCCGATGCCCGCGATGTCGTCGAGGATGTAATGCCATCCGAAGTAGATGGTGGCCACGACCGTCACACCGAAGAAGATCCAGGTGAACACCTGGACGGCGCGATGCTGTTTCGTCAGCGTCATGAACAGTGCTGCGGCGAAGGTGACGGAGACGTGAAGCGAAGCGAACGCAGCGACACCCTGGATGGAATCGCTTCCGATCGGGTTGCTGAGGTAGTCGAGGCGAGTGTCGATGAGGGATTCCTGGAGCTCACTGACTCCGGTGTCGGGCAGCGCCCGGAAGACCTCGGCGTGGCTGAACACGGGACCGACCGACGGCAGGAGATAGTAGCTGACGGTGCCGAGCACCCAATTGAGGCTCAACATCGTCGTATACCAAGCGCCGATGGCGAGTCTGCGATTGAGCACGAGGACCGCGCCGAGGCTGATCGGAATGAGCGGCAGGTAGGCGAGGTAGGCGATCGACAGCAGGTTCGCCGCGATGCCGGTGCCCAGAAGTTCGTGCAGGAGCACGGCCGGAGTGTTCCCGCCCACGAGCCAATGGTCGAGGCGGAACAGCTGCTCATCGAAGAGGGTGCCCTCGCGGTAGACCGGCAGCACGCTCTTGAGATTGCGGTAGGCGACGTAGCAGACGTAGAAACTCAGCAGCCCGGCACCGATGCACAGCAGCCGGTGGGCATTCCACTCCTTCTTTGCGATGTCGACGACCGACGTCGGCAGATTTCGCCACCCGTTTCGCCTCACCGTTTCCACGATCAGCCCGGCGCCGATGAATCCGAGAATCAGCAGAGGCAGACGGATGTATGAGGGACCGAGGAAGCCGTCGGGGTCCCGCAGCGGGAGGTCGAGGAAGAGGGACGAGAACACGGCGGCCGCTCCGACGAGGAGGGCGAGCGCCATGGCAAAGGTGTAGGGCCAACGTCGCAATCTGGTCATCGGAATACCGTAGTAATTCACTTTTAGTACATCTTCGGATTTTCCTCGGAGGCGGCTGACCGGAGCCCCGTTCTCGCCCGCGCCGGCGGGCCAGAACAGAATGGTCCACCCACTGTGCGGCTCGCGGCATTAGTGTTGGTCCATGACAGAAGGTCCATTGAACGCGCCTCCGAATCGCGATGACCCGATACCCGAGGGACTCAGACTCGGTGCCCGCTTCACCGGATACCTGCTGGTGATCATCGCGGGAATCACAGTCGCGATCTTCGTGGCACTGCAGGTCGCACAGATCGTCGTTCCATTCCTGGCCGGGCTCGTGCTCTCTGCCCTCCTGGTCCCCATGTCGACGTTCCTGCAGCGGCATCGGTGGCCGAAATGGTTGGCGGTGGTCACCGTGTGGGTGGTCGTCCTGGGCCTGTTGGCCGGGCTCGTCCTCCTCATCACCTTTCAGATCAGAAGTGAGATACCTGAGATCCAGAAGCAGGTGGCGACGACCCTGGACGCGGCGAAGCAGCTCTTGGCCACGCAGCCGTTCGGAATCACCGAAGCCAAACTCAACGACCTCGTCGATTCCTCGGGGAAGTGGCTGCAGGACAACGCCGCCGGTCTCGGCTCCGGTGCCGCCGAGGTGGGCACGACGGCGGCTCATGTCATCGAAGGCGTCATCATCATCCTGTTCGTCACCCTCTTCGCGCTCATCGACGGGCGCGGCATCTGGACCTGGGTCGTCAACATCTGGCCGAAGAAGGCGCATGCGCGGATCTTCGCGGCCGGTGAGGCCGGTTGGAAGACGCTGACGAACTTCATTCGGATCCAGCTGGTCGTCGCGGCCAGCGATGCGATCGGAATCGGAGTGGGTGCTCTGATCCTCGGCGTCCCCTTGGCGGTGCCGATCGCCATGGTGGTCTTCCTCGGTGCCTTCGTGCCGTTCGTCGGAGCGATCGTGGGCGGAGCGGTCGCGGTCGGCTTGGCGCTGCTCTTCAACGGGTGGGTGCACGGCCTGATCATGCTCGCGATCGTCGTCGTCGTCCAACAGCTCGAAAGCCACGTTCTGCAGCCGTGGCTGACAGGGCCCACAGTGAAGATCCACCCCCTGGCTGTGATCCTCGGGGTGACAGCGGGAGCAGCGGTGGCGGGCATCGCCGGGGCCTTCTTCTCCGTGCCGGTCATCGCGACTCTCAATGCGATGATCCACGCGGCCAAGGACTACAGAGTGGGACAGCGTTGAGACGGGCCGGGCCACGGTTGAATCGAGTGCGAATCGTCAAGGGCGCTCTTCGGCGTCTGCTCGACGACGAGTGCCTCGACAGAGCAGCCGGGCTGAGCTTCTACGCTCTGCTCTCTGCTGCCCCGGCGATCCTCGCCATGGTGTCGCTGCTCGGCGTGGTCGGGGAAGCCGAGTCGACCACGAAGGCGGTGCTCTCCCTGGTCCACGGAGTCTCGGCCGAGGCGGCCACGGCGATCCGCCCGCTCATCGTCGAACTCACCGAGTCGTCTGCGGCCGGAGTCACCCTCATCGGCAGCCTGCTGCTGGCGATCTGGTCGTCGTCGAAATACATCGGCGCGCTCGGTCGTGCCCTGAACGCTGTCTACCGGGTCGAGGAGACCAGACCGTATTGGAAGTTCAAGCCGCTCATGCTCCTGATGACCGTGGTCACGCTTACCGTCCTGGCCGCTCTGGGGCTGCTGCTCGTGCTGTCCGGGCCCATCGCCGAAACGCTCGGCGAGCTCATCGGAATGGGCGCGGTTGCCCTGCTGATCTGGAACGTGGTCAGATGGCCGGTCTTCGTCTTCTTCGTCATGCTGCTCATCGCCCTGCTCTACTACGTGACCCCGAACGTCAGGCAGCCGAGGTTCCGGTGGGTCAGCCTCGGTGCGTTCGTCGCGCTGCTCGTGCTGCTTGCCGTGTCGGCCTGCTTCGTGCTCTACATCAACAATTTCAGCAGCTACAACGTCACCTATGGGTCGATCGGGGGAGTGATCGTCGGGCTCGCCTGGGTGTGGATGGTCAACCTCTCGCTGCTCCTCGGCGCCGAGTTCGACGCCGAGATCGAACGCGAGCGGCAACGGCAGTCCGACGGTGACGCAGACGTGCTGTTCCGACGGCCGAGGGGAGGCGGTCGTTCGGATCGCGGCAGCCAGGAGCGTCCTGCTGACAGCAGTCACAGCAGCCAGGGCCACCCTGGTGACGGCACTCACGGCAGCCCTGGGCGAAGGAACCAGGTCACGGGCCGCTGACCGGAAACCCGTTTCGTCCGCGCCCGCTGGGCGCCGACCGCACGAATCAGTTCAGATGGTGTGCAGCGAAAGCCGCAGCGTTGTGGAGCACCGTGGTTGTGTCGTCGAGGATCCGACCGAAGTGGAGGAACGAATGGAGCACATCCGGATACTCCTCGAAGCGGACGTCGTTGCCTGCCCGCTGCAGGGTCCTGGCCAATGCCCGGCTGTCATCGCGCAGCGGATCGAGCCCGGCGGCCGCGACGAACACCGGGGGCAGACCGGAGAGATCGGCGGTGAGGTGCGCGACGAACGGTGAACGTTCGTCCTCCGGGGTCGGCAGGTAGTCGTCGAGGAGGTTGCTGAGGTCGTGGATGCCCATGCCGTCCCAGTCGCCGCCGTAGAGCCTGCGACTGGCCGAGTCGATGAGACCGTGGCTGCCGTAGATGGGCAGGAGGGCGCGCAGAGCCGAGAAGCTCGCGGGACTCGCCCCGATGGTCTCCGGTTCATCGCGCAGAAGCAGACCTGCGCCGAGGGTGAGAACCGCCCCAGCCGAATCCCCGGAGATGGCCAGGCGTGCGCCGTCGATGCCGAAATCCTCACCGTGGCCGGCGAGGTGGTCAACGACCCCGGCGCACTCGTGCAGTGCCTGCGGGAACTTCACCTCCGGCGACAGCGAATAGTCGACTCCGATCACGGCGAAGCCGCCGGCCGCGGCGAGCACGCGCATGATCCGGTCATGTGTATCGAGGTCGCCGAGGCTGAACCCACCGCCGTGGAGGAACACGAGCCCGGGAAGGACCGCCTCGGAGGTGGGGCGATGGATGCGGATCGGAACGTCGATCCCGGCGGTGCGGATGTGGTGATCATCCGTGCGGGCCATGGTTGGGCCACCTTCGTTCCACAGCGTGCGTTCGGTCCGGTATTCGGCGCGTTTGGCGGCCAAGGATCGAGCGGCAGGGGAGAGGTCACCGGCGGCAGCGGCGCAGGCCTCGCCGGCTCGGCGGCACTCGTCGGCCCGAGTGGCCTGGACGGCCATGACCTCGCGCATCTGTGGCGACATCGATGCCACGATGTCGGCAGGGATGGTGGCCAGCAGCGCTTCGGTGAGCGCGGGGTCGACGGTCACGCCGGGAATCATCAGCCTCATTCTTGGTCGGCGGCATTGATTCCCAGCTTAGCGAGGCCAGCGGCGGCGGCCACGGTAGGACTCACCTGCGAAGATCCGGAATATCCGCCGCTCGACGCTGTTATGACAGGGGGACTGTGACACCAGTCCTTCACCGCCGAAGACATTGTAGGAGCCAACCCTTGACCGAACACATGCGCAGGCACGAGACCGACCACGAAATCCCTTGGTCACTGCCGATCGTCGTGCGCCGGTCCAAGACCGCCATCGCTCGCCACATCGATGTCCTCGAGGCCACCTCTCGTGCTGTCGTGACCTTCCTCGACGATCCGCGCTCACAGCCGGGCGGGGACTGGAATGAGGCCGTCGAATACTGGCGTGACGGAGCGATCCGCAAGGTCGTGCGCCGTGGCGACGGGAAGAAACTCGAGGACGCACGGGCACTCGGGTGCGTGAGCGTGACCTTCGGCGGCACCGACGATTTCGCTCCCGCCGAGGCGTTCGTCTTCGCACCCGGCCCCGTCGAACCCCTGCCGCATGAGCTGAAGAAGCTGCAGGTCGGCGGCACCGAATTCCCGGATGAGGGCGAATCCTCGATCCCCGCCGCCGAGGCGGTCGTGACCATCGAACTCTCACCCGAGCTGACGCTGACGACCGGGAAGGCCGCCGCGCAATGCGGACACGCCGCGCAGCTGGCGTTCGAGCAGATGCCCGACGACGTGCGAGAGCGCTGGCGCGAGTCCGGTTTCAGCCTGCGCGTGCAGACTGCGACGAAGGACGCGTGGGCGGCGAACGACCAGCAGGTCAGCGTCGTCGACGCCGGCTTCACGGAAGTCGATGGGCCGACCGAAACCGTCCGCGCCCGGTGGTGAACCAGCCCGCTCGCCGGGCGGCTCACCCTGCCCTGCACCACACGAATCGGCGGTGGGACGGTAAGTGGGGGAGCCGCCTCGGCGAGGGGTGACTCAGACGTTGTCGAGGTCTTTGAGCTCGTCCTCGGTCAGCGGTCGCGTCTTCGTGCCGTTGCCGAACTCGTCGAGGTAGATGATGTGTTTGACCATCTCGCCGGTCTCTTCGTCCTTGACTTCGATGATGTCACCAGGTTGGGTCGCTGGCTGGTAGAAATCTTCATTGACTCCGGTCATCGTGACCACCTCCTACAGGTATCCTCACCATACGATGCTGTGAACTGAGTCTCAAGGGCCCCTATTGCTACCTGACGGCGGCCCAGCAACCTGGCGCCAGGTTGCTGGGCCGCCGTCAGGTAGCAATAGAGGGTCTTCAGGGTGCGGAATCGGTAGTCTGAGTTCATGGAACGACAGAGATTTCACTTGTCCGGAGGTCGCGATCGCAATGTCGCCGAGGAGGCCCGCCCCGGAGAGGACGAGTTCCGCGTCGATATCGAACGGATCCGGTTCTCCCCGTTCTTCTCCCGCCTGGCTTCGGTCACCCAGGTCATTCCGCAGGCCGGTTCCGGTACCGTCATCCACAACCGGCTGACGCATTCGCTCAAGGTCTCCGCGGTGGCCCGGTCGATCGCGATCACGTTGAACAACGCTGACGAAGGGACTCGGGAAACGGTCAACCGCCTAGGCGGGTGTGATCCGGTTGTCGTCCAGGCGGCCGCGGCCGCCCACGATCTGGGGCACCCTCCGTTCGGCCACCTCGGCGAGAAGGAACTCGACCGGGTGTCGCGGCAGGTGCTGCGCCTCGAGGACGGGTTCGAGGGGAATGCGCAGACGTTTCGGATCCTCACCGCCCTCGACAGCTGCGAGGCCACGGCGCGCGGTCTCAACCTCACACGTGCGATTCGGGCCGCGGTGCTCAAATACCCGTGGGAGCGCGGGGAATGGACCGGCGACCGGGCGTCGTCGGCGGCACGGATGCCACGCGGAGTCGGCGACGATGTCAGTGAGGGCGCCATGAAATTCTCCGCCTACGACACTGAGGTCGAAGAGATGGCGGACGTGCTCTCGGCGTTCCCGGCGATCGGGAAGTATCAGCAGACGCTCGAGTGCGCGGTCATGGACGTCGCTGACGACATTGCCTACGCGGTGCACGACCTGGACGACTTCTACCGGTCGAACGTGCTGCAGTACACGGCTGTGTCCGCTGAGCTTGGGCGGTGGCTGCGCGATCATCGCGAGTTGGCGGCGCTCGATTCGTCCGAGCTGGATCGGCGCCGTCCCGGCCATGCCCTCGAAGCAATACGGCGACACATCGGGGAGAAGGACCCGTGGATTGCCTCGGAGGAGGCGTTCCGGGAGTCGGTGGAGCGGGTCAACCGGGATCTCGTCGAGGGACTCCTCGGCGTCCCCTACGACGGGGGATTGGAAGCGGACCGGGCGGTCACCGGGTTCACCCGGCGGTGGATCGACCGGTTGCAGGCCTCCATCGTCGTCGACCCGGATCCGCATATCCGCAGCGGTCACGTGCGGCTGAGCCAGGAGGCTTGGCACGATGTCGTGGTGCTGAAGTTCGTGCATTCGCGGTTCGTGCTCGAACGGTCTGACCTGGCCGTGTATCAGCGTGGGCAGACGCGGATCATCGCGTCCTTGGTCGAGGGATTCCACGAGTGGCTGCTCGACCCGGATGAAGTCACGCGGATTCCCCGGCGTCTGGTCGATTCCGTCGAGGCGGCCACGCAGGAGTATTCGGATCTGTACGCGCGCAACCCCGAAGCGCTGGGGGAGGAGGGCGCGGCCGGGATCGTAAGGCGTGGTCGAGCACGGGCGGTTGTCGACTACATCGCCTCGTTCACCGATGCGCAGGCGATGTCGGTCAACGCCCTGATCACCGGTGCCTCGGAAGAGCCGTGGGAGGCCGGGCGCGGGTTGTAGGTCTCGTGCGTTGGGGTCGGGGCTCCCCGCGATCCCTGACCTGCGGTCGAAGCCGCAGCCCGTTGTCAGCGGTCAGGAAACGACGGGCATGCAAACGGCGGGGCCGGAGTTCTCACTCCGACCCCGCCGTTGTGGCGTCAGCTCAGTGACTGAGCTGGGTCACCCTCAGTGCTTACCGCCCGAGGAGCGGTAACGGCGGGTTGCCCACACCGCTGCTGCGCCGCCGGCGAGGAGCAGTGCGGCGAATCCGACCATGGCCGGGAGGCCGTCGGCACCCGTCCGCGGCAGGTCGCCACCGGCATTGCCCGAGGCGTTCGTGCTCGAACCGGCCGAGGTGCTTGAACCGGCATGTGATCCGCTGTCGGACGACGATCCGGCGTTCGACGAAGCTGAGGAGTTCGCCGAGGCGGCCTTCTCGGAATCGCTCGAAGCGCTGGCGTTTGCTTCGTCACCGTCAGCCGAAGCGCTGGCTGCGCCGCCGTCGGCCGAAGCGTTTGCTTCGTCACCGTCGGTGGAAGCGCTGGCCTCAGCTCCGTCGGCGTTGGCAGCGGCTTCCGCCGAGGCTGCGCTCGACGCTTCAGCGTTGGCGGCCGCGGTTGCGGCCGCCGCAGTGTCGGCGTCTGCCGCTGCGGTGGTGTCAGCGCTTGCCGAGGCCTCATCGGTGGCATCGGCCGCTGCGGTAGCGGCAGCCTGTGCCGATGCGTTTGCCTCTTCGGTGGCATCTGCCGATGCCGTGGTCGAGGCTTCCTCTTCAGCTGCTGCTTCTGCGGCGGCTTCAGCATTTTCGTTGGCCGCTGCAGAAGCGGTGTCGTTGGCGTCAGCGTCCGCGGCGGCTGCTGCCGCTGCCTCGGCTGCTGCGTTGTTGTCCTCATCAGCATCTGCCGAAGCTGCTGCGGAGGCCGACGCGTTGGTGTTCGCGTCTGCTTCCTCGGCTGCCGAAGCATCGGCTTCCGCTGCTGCTTCAGCTGACGCGTCATTCGAGGAATCCGCGTTCGCTGCAACCGATGCGGCTGCTGCCGAGTCGGCATTGGCTGCCGCTGTGGTGTCGGCGTTGGCGGTATCTTCGTCAGTCGCATCGGCGGCTGCAGTGGCTGCGGCCTGTGCGGATGAGTTGGCCTCTTCGGTGGCATCTGCCGATGCCGTGGTCGAGGCTTCTTCTTCGGCTGCTGCTTCTGCGGCAGCTTCAGCGTTTTCGTTGGCTGCTGCGGATGCGGTGTCGTTCGCGTCAGCGTCGGCAGCGGCTACTGCTGCCGCCTCGGCTGCTGCGTTGTTGTCGTCATCCGCCTGAGCCGAAGCCGCAGCAGATGCGGAGGCATTCGCATCAGCCGTGGTGTCCTGAGACGCATCGGCAATCGTCGAATCATCGGCGTTAGCGGCTGCCTCTGCAGAAGCCTCGCTGGACGAGTCTGCCGTGGCTGCCGTGCTGGCAGATGCGGCAGGATCGGCGTCCGCTTCTGCAGTTGCGGCGGCGTTAGTGTCGTCCGAGTTGTCTGCCTTGGCGGCTGCTGTGGCTGCTGCCTGTGCGGATGAGTTGGCCTCTTCGGTGGCATCGGCTGATGTCGTCGTGGAGGCTTCTTGTTCGGCTGCTGCTTCTGCGGCAGCTTCAGCGTTTTCGTTGGCTGCTGCGGATGCGGTGTCGTTCGCGTCAGCGTCGGCAGCGGCTACTGCTGCCGCCTCGGCTGCTGCGTTGTTGTCGTCATCCGCCTGGGCCGAAGCTGCTGCGGAAGCTGACGCGTTGGTGTTCGTGTCGGCTTCCTCGGCTGCCGAAGCATCCGGGTCGGTCGCGGCGTCGGGGTCGGTGCCAGCATCGGCATCGGCGGCTGCCGCTACCGAAGCATCGCTAGACGAAGTTGCGTTGGATGCGACGGCTGCTGCTGCCGCAGGGTCCGCATCGGCGGCCGCTGAAGTGTCAGCATTCGTCGAATCCGAATTGTCGGCATTGGCGGCGGCTTCTGACGCTGCGGTCGACGAAGCGTTCTCATCGGAGCTGGCGTCTGCCGTGGTGTCGGAGGAGGCCGTTTTTGTCGCAGCCGAATCGGCGGCAGCGGTCGCGTCAACCTCTGCTGCTGCGGAGGCCGCCGTGGTGGCATCCGCCATTGCGGCGGCTTCCGATGCTGCTTCAGCGGCGGCATTGCTGTCGTCATCAGCGGTCGCTGATGCGGCTGCAGAAGCTGCTGCGTTGGTGTTCACATCGTCATCGCCTGGTTCCTCGGGAGCCTCAGCGGTTGCACGCACCGAGGACGACGCGAGGTTGATGTCGATGGCATTCGCTGCAGGAAGCAGTTCCAGGCTCACGGCGTTGACGGTGAAACCGTCGCCGTTTTCGCCGTCGACGTAGCTGTTGTCAAGCGCAGACTGAGCGCTAGCGCCCTCCGGTTTGGCTGGCACTGGTGACTGCTCGTTGATCGTGAGATCGACGACCTCATTGAGGGCTTCGAAAACCGGATCGAGCGAGCTGAGGACCGGGTCGATGACGCCAGTGACGGCCCCCGAGACCTCTTCGGCAGTGGATTCGAGGATTCCGCCGATGACCGGCTTTGTGATCCCGAGAACAGCGTCAAGTACCGGCTCGGTGATGAGATTCAGGAGTTCGCCCAACGGAATGATGCCGAGCAGATCCAGCGTGGTCGAGATCTTTGGATCAGTGTCATCAGTGCCAGCCAGTTGACCAAGCGTGGCGTCGATGACGATCTCGCCCTTGGCGAGCGGCAGGAGGGCTCGAATCTCTGCTGGCAGCTCGATCTTGAGATGCACATTGTTGAGCGCATCGGTGAGGGTGTCGGTGAGAGTACCTGTCAGCTCCCCGAGTGCGTCGGCGACCGCGGTTGTGATCTTTGAGATCGTATCCGAAGTCAGTACCTGCGTGTTCGGATCCAGTCCGTTGAGGTCTTCGCCGTTGCCACCTTCGACGACCTTGGCCAGGTCGATAGCGATCTTGCCCGAGGCCAGATCGATCGAGACGATTCCGGACTTGTCTTCGAGCTTCTCCTTGACGACGTTTTCGACAACGCTGTTGAGCGCGTCGCGGACTTCAACCGAGACCTTTGCATTGTCGCCGCCGATGGCGATTCGGCCCACTCGGCCGAGGTCGACATCGAGTCCGATGCTGGCGAGCTGATTGAGGAGGCCTTCGTCTCCGATGACTTCTTCGAGGGTGCCGCCTGTTCCGTCGACGACGGTATCGAGTGCGTCGGAGATGCCTTCGACAGCAGGGCTCGAAACGGTCAGCGTGCCGTCAGCAACGACGTACTCCGGAGTGTAGTCCGTGCCGTTACTGTTGGCAGTCGACGCGATCGCGCCGAGCTCGAGGCTGAGGTCGTCGACGACCTGATCGGTGACTCCGTCCAGTCCGAGCTGCCCGAGGACCGCAGTCAGGTCGACATTTGCATTGCCGTAGTCGCCATTGTTGATGTCGTCGAGGTTGAGGGAACCGTCAGACCCCACGGCGCCGGCGCTGGCCTTCGCGTCGTTGTACTGCGGTGCGTGACCGTAGGCATTCAGGGCACCGGCGTTGCCGAGGTGCAGCAATCCGCCACCGTCTGCGTCACTAACCAGCGGAAGTGAAAGGCCCTCGCCGAGGTCGAGCCGCAGTGCGTTGAGCGCTTCGACGTCGAGCGGGGTCGAGGAGGCCTCGGTGCTGCCCGGCGAGCTGCTGTAGGCAGAAGCCACGTCGGCGAGCTGTCCGCCAAGAAGCTCGGACTGGATCAGCTGGCCCCACGCCTCAGCGTCTTGTTGGGGGCCGTTGTCGGGTCGGCCAGCGGCCGCCGCAGGGGACACGGTCATTGCAGTCAGAGCCAGCGCCGACGCGGCGGCGACTGTGCCTACTGCAACCTTTCGACCGGTTCCGGGCCGGCCTCTCAGTATTCTCATGGTTCTCCAGATCGTTCAGACCCTGATCAGGCCCAGGCGCCGCCTGGACGGAAACAGGCAGTTTCCTGACAGGACGCTCACAACGTTACGGAGTAATCAAAAAGTAATCAGTAGATCACACGAAAAGTTACCTCGTCGTTATAGTTACGCCGAGGTAGGTTCTGATGGCTGGTACGGATGTCCGCAGCGGCAAGACTCGTTTCTGCGTGATTCTATGAATCTGCAGGTGAAAGGCTTGCTAGGAGAAGCACAATCTGACGAACTGAAATTTGCCATAGTCATAGTTGAGTCACTGCGTACGCCCGTTTATGTCATGGATTGAGACACGGTCGGGTGACTGCTAAATCCGTCCGTGACCGTACGGTGACAGGCAGGGTCACGACTCCCGCGGTGTGGACGGGGCGCGCAAGACACCTCGCCCTCGCCTAAAGTCGACTCAACCGACAGGAGAGACGGCATTCGACGAAGGAGTTGAGGCATGGCGAAGAAGATACGATGGGCAGTTGTCGGGGCCGGCATCATTGGAGCCGCCGTCGCGCGCGAGATCCAGGGCCGCCACGACTCCGCCGACGTCACCCTCTTCGAAAAAGAAGACCACCCCGCCGCCCACCAGACCGGCCACAATTCCGGAGTCGTCCACGCCGGTCTCTACTACGAGCCAGGCAGCCTCAAAGCCACGCTCTGCCGCCGGGGCGTCTCGCTCCTGACCGACTTCGCAAACGACCACAATGTCGCCTTCGACGAATGCGGCAAGGTCGTCGTCGCCACCGACGACACAGAAGTCGAACTTCTTCAAGCCATCCGTGATCGTGCCCTGGCCAACGGCGTCCCCGACATCGCCCTGCTCGACCGCGACGGCCTGCGTGATATCGAACCGAACGCCGAAGGCCTCGCAGCCCTCCACTCACCTCACACCGCGATCATCGACTACCCCGGCCTCACCGACGCCCTCGTCGCCGACTTTCGCGCCCACGGCGGCCGCGTCCGCTTCTCCACCCCGGTCAAGAACATCGATCACCGAGGCGGCCCCACCCGTGACACCGCCATCGTCCGCACCCCGGTCGACGCCCAGGAATTCGACCACGTCATCGTCTGCGCCGGGCTCCAGTCCGACCGCCTCGCCGCTCGCTCCGGACAGGAGCGCACTCCCACCGTGGTGCCGTTCTTCGGGCAGTACTTCATCCTCGACGAGGCATACAGCAACACGGTCAACGGACTCATCTACCCCGTCCCGGACCCGAAATATCCCTTCCTCGGCGTCCACGTCACCCGACGTATCGATGGCGGTCTGATGATCGGCCCCAATGCCTTCCTCTCGTTCTCCCGCGAAGGCTACCGAGGTCTCGGCCTCAATATCCCCGACTCCCTGGCCGTGGCCGCCGACCTCGGATTCTGGCGCTTCGCAGCAGCCAATATGGCCACCGCTGCCCGTGAGCTGCCCGGGGTGCTCTCGATCGAGAGATTCGTCGCCGAGGCGGCCCGCTACGTTCCCTCGCTCGCCGCAGCCGACGGTCACCGCGCCACCCGCGGAATCCGCGCGCAGGCCATGAATCGGGATGGAACACTCGTTGATGATTTCGTCATCGATCGGGCGGGAGCCACACTGTTCGTCAGGAACGCGCCGTCCCCGGGAGCCACCTCGGCGCTGGCCATTGCCGAACACCTCGTCGGCATCATCGACGGGCGATGATGCCGGTGGCGGGCCTCGACGACGAAGGGCCGCCTGCCCGACCGTGAGGAAGGGGAGGCGGCCCGAAGACCAGAGCGGCTGCTCAGTCGCACCGACTCACTTGGGAGTGCGGGTCTCTGCGCTGATGAACCAGGCCTGCTGCTCGAGCTGAGCGATGTAGCTGTGGAAGATGTCGGCGGTCGTCGGATCCGCCGAGTCGACCTCGTCATGGCAGTCACGCATCGACGCTACGGTTGCCTCGATCGACGCGACCATGTGGTCGATGGCGTCGTGGGTGCTGATCTCTCCGTTCGGGAACTCCGGCAGCCCTGTCTGTTCGGCGATCACCGCGGGGCGACCGTCCGGAGCGGAGTGGAGGGCACGCATGCGTTCAGCGATCTCATCGCTGCCTGCACGGGCGATGTCCGTGACTTCGTCGAGGTTGAGGTGCAGGTCTCGGAAGTTCGTGCCCACGATATTCCAATGCGCCTGCTTGGCGGTCAGGCTCAGAGCGATGAAGTCGACCAGAACCGTTTGGAGGTTCTTGGTCAGGGCGTCGGAGGCGATGAAGCCGCGCTCGGCGTTCTCGCGAGTGGTCTTCTCTGAGCCGTGGGGGTCGGGAACTGTCACTGACTGTGTCATGATTTCTGCTCCTGTTCTCTCCGGTTTCGCGTTGACCCGGAGTCTATGACCACCATAACGCTGCCGCAGATGACGCGTAACCCCCGTCAGGATGTGCCTGACTCATCGTCCTGGGCGATATAGACGCGGGAACGCAGCCGCTGGGCGTGCGTGAGAGTTTTGAGGTCGATGTCGCTGTCGAAGCTTGAGCCGAGTGCGCCGGCGACGACGCCCATCGCTGCGCTCAACCGATGTCGAGGTAGTTCGTCAGCCGGGCTTCGGGCCGGTGGATCATCAGGGCCATGAACTCGGGGTCGATGACGATGAGCCCTCCGGCGAGGATGCCGATGACCAGCAAAGCGTTCCCACTGTGACAGTGCCGGTTTCGGTCTGGCCAGGGCGAAGGCGAATTCCGACGCTTTGTCCACTGGATTTTCAGGCCGAATCTGATCTCGGACCCCTGAACGCGTATTCTGATACCGACGTGTCGACGAGACGAAGGAGGACGCGGTCAATGGCAGTTCTGGTGACCGGAGGGGCAGGTTACATCGGTTCGCACGTGGTGCGACTGCTCACCGAACGCGGAGACGATGTGCTCGTCGTCGACGACTTCTCCACCGGCATCGACGCTCGCGTCGAGGGCCTGCCCGTAGTTAACCTCGACCTCGCCGCAGCCGACGCCGAGGAACGCTTGGTATCCGCGATCAAGGAACACGGCGTCGACTCGATCATCCACTTCGCGGCGAAGAAGCAGGTCGGCGAATCCGTCGAGGAGCCGGTCATGTACTACCGGCAGAACATCGGGGCACTGACGAACATCCTCGCCGCCGTCGAGGCGACCGGCATCGAATCGCTCGTCTTCTCCTCCTCAGCCGCGACCTACGGCATGCCCGATGTCGACATGGTGCCTGAGGATCTCGACTGCCGCCCCATCAACCCGTACGGCCAGACGAAGCTCATCGGCGAGTGGATGATCGACAACCAGATCACCGCCTCGCAGATGCGGGGCACCACGTTCAACGCCGTGAAGCTGCGCTACTTCAACGTCGCCGGTGCCGGCTGGAGCGAACTCGCCGACACCGCCGTCATGAACCTCATCCCGATCGTGCTCGGGCGGCTGAAGGACGGCAAGGCGCCGATCATCTTCGGCGACGACTACGACACCCCTGACGGCACGTGCATCCGCGATTACGTTCACGTCAAGGACCTCGCCGAGGCGCATATCGCCGCCCTCGACTACATGAAGGCCGGCGGCACCACGGAGACCGTGTTCAACGTCGGCACCGGGACCGGCGCCTCGGTGAAGGAAGTCATCGACACCATCGCCGAGGTGACCGGCCGTGTCATCGTCCCCGAAATGGGCGAGCGTCGCGCCGGTGACCCGCCGGCGCTGGTCGCCGACGTCACCCGGATCTCGGCCCTCCTGAGTTGGAAGGCCGAGTACGGGCTCGATGAGATCGTCCGCAGCGCTGTCGATGCGGCCGGGATGCTGCCGGAGCAGAAGTAGACCCCGTCAGTCTGCGGCCTTCAGCTCGCTCTCGGTCATCCACTTGTGGTTCTTCATCTCCATCTCATCGGTCTTGATGTCGACCATGTAGACGGTCTCGTCCGTCGCTGAGTCGATCGTCGTCTCGGCACCCTTCATTCCGGGCATATGATCGGCGTTGACGGTGGCCTTGTCGCCCTTCTTCAGCGGTGCCTTGCCCGGGTCCTTGAGCTCTTCGTGGACGACCCACTTGTGATCCTTGACCGGGTCGCCGCCGTCGGTCGGCGTGTAGCTGATTGAGTAGGTCGTGGTGTCGAAGGCGCCGGAGACTGTTGCCTCGGCGCCCTTCATTCCCGGCATGTGGTCGGCGGAGAGGACGACTGTGTCGCCGACATCGAACTTCGGGTCGGCGGCTTTCTTGATGCCCTCCGGTGGGTCGCCGCCGTCGGCGGCGTGCCCTTTATGGCCACCCGATTCGTGTCCGGATTCGCTGCTGTCCGTATCTTCGTGGTCGGCCCCGCCTGCTTCATTCGAGGCGGATTCGTGATGGCCGTGGGAGTCCTCGCCGCCGGATCCTCGGGTGTCGTCATTCGCAGTTGAGCAACCCGCCAGTGCCAGTCCGAGTGCTGCGGCGACTGCAGTGAATCGAATGGTCGGAGTGAGCTTCTTCATGAGTGGTCTCCTGATTCTGTGAGACGATCGCGTCGGATTCGCTCGGCGGAAGATGAGAGCATTTGAGGGCATCCCATTCCTTGGGCCCGCCACGATCACCCTATACCCCTTGAGGGTATGCTTGCCAAGACGACAGAGGTGCTCTGCACCCGTAGTGACATGGGGAGATATATGAGAACGACGCAATTCGTGTTGGGTGCGACGGCTTTGGCTCTAGCACTGACCGGGTGTTCGGCTCCAGGGCCGGGTAGCGGGTCATCCGCTGCATCAGGAGAGTCCGCGGCGGTGCAGCCGGGTTCGGCCGAAGCGCTGCTTGCGGGTCTCGATCTGGCCGACGAAGACGTCACAGGAGTCATCGATCAACTCGATCGCCTGCCTGTCGACGAGAGGCCCACCGACCTCATGGCCTCGGTCCAGCGTGACGAACTTGTTCTCACCGATGGACAGCAAGCGGCGACGATGGCACTGCCGGAAGGGAAGAGCTACGTCTCCATCGCTCCTTTCGTCGATGAGACGCACGACTGCTTCTACCACAGCCTCACGACCTGTCTCGGTGAGTTGAGCGGGAAGGACGTCGATGTGGTGATCACAGACTCAAAGACGGGCGAAGCAGTGGTGGATGAGTCGACGGCGACCTTCGATAACGGGTTCGTCGGCTTCTGGGTGCCGTCCGGCATCACCGGTACCATCGAGGTCACCGCCGAGGGCAAGACCGGTACGACCGATTTCTCCACGAGAAGCGATGGGCCCACCTGCGTGACCGACCTCAAGTTGAAGTAGTTACGAGGAAGCCGGGCCGACCGTCGTCACCCACTCGACAGGAGCATTGCTATGACCCACCACATCGTCATCGGAGCGGGCTTGACCGGTGCCGCAGCCGCATATTCCCTGACCGCGCGCGGCGAGGACGTCACGGTGCTCGAACGGCACACTCCGGCCAACGACCGCGGCAGCTCCCATGGTTCGGCCCGCATCTTCCGCTACGCCTACCCGGATCGTCTGTACACCGAACTCGTGGTGCGCGCTCGTGAGCTGTGGGATGAGCTCGAGTCGAAATCGGGAGTTGAGCTGATCACTCGCACGGGGGCGCTCGACTTCGGCGACGCTCGGCATACTGATCTGCTCGCCGAGATCTTCGATGAGGTCGGCGTTGAGTACGAGATCCTCGATCCCGCACGCGCCGCAGAACGGTGGCCGCAGTTCGCCTTCGATACCGAAGTTCTGTGGCACCCCGACGCCGGCGTCATCGATGCCGAGACCTCGGTGACGACCATGCTCGACCGAGCGGTGGACACCGGTCGGGCTCGGATACTCACCGATTGGACGGTCACCGAGGTGGCCCGACGTTGCGCGGGCGGCTTCAGTGTCACCTCGGCGACGGGGGACGTTGTCGAAGGTGACCGCGTCATCGTCGCGGCGGGCGGGTGGCTGCCCGACCTCCTCGGCGATCTTGGTCTTCCGCAAGCGTTTCTTGAGGCGCTGCCGACATTCGAAGTGCGGCAGGAGCAGGCGTTCCACATGCCCTACCGCGATGCCGATGAGGACGGTCGGCCGAGCACGCCGTGGCCGACGTTCATCCACAAATCCGGTGAGTTGTTCACCTACGGACTGCCCGGCGGGCGGGATGCCGGCTTCGCGGGGCAGAAGTTCGCGCAGTTCAACGGTGGCAAGGTCATCGATTCGGCTCTTGACCAGGACGGACAGATCACCGAGGAGATGCGGACCCGGATGATCGACTATGCGAAGCGGAACCTGCCGGGACTCATTCCGGAACCGTATGCGGAGACGACGTGCCTGTTCACGAACACCCCGAACGAGGATTTCGTCATCGACGAGGTCGACGGTCTCGTCATCGTCTCGGCCTGTTCGGGGCACGGGGCGAAGTTCGCACCGCTGCTCGGCGAGTTCGCGGCCGACCTCGCGACAGGGGCCGGCGAGGTGCCGGAACGCTTCCGAGTGGGTGGCGCTTCGACTTCGTGATCGAGCGGGGCGCCTCGGGGACTCGGTGTCTTAGCGCGGGGCTGCCTCAGCGCTTTGATGCGATGATGAGGTGCCGCGTCGAGTGAGCGACGAAGGACTCGCCCCCGCGCATCTGAGTGTCGAGTTCACGCAGCTGCGGAAGGTAGTCGGCGACCGCGAAATCGGGCACCCACCACGGGCACTTGCGCAGGATCCACACGATCGCACCGACGTCGAAGAACTCCATGCGGCAGCGTGCGCTGCGCAGCGTTTCGACCGCGAGCCCGGCCGCCTCGGCGGCATCATTTTCGGTCTGGGGATGCCGGGCTCGGCGGTTCTCGGGCAGCGGCCCGAGGAAGAACTCGATGAGTTCGAACGCCGATGCCGGACCGACGTGCTGGGCGAGGTAGGTGCCGCCGGGAACGAGCACACGGCTGATCTCCGACCACGTGGGACTCACGGGATGTCGAGAGGTAACGAGGTCGAAGCTGCCGTTGGCGAACGGCAGCCTGTGCGGTCCGGCTTCGACGACGTCGACGCCACGCGGACCGAGCCGATGGCGGGCCACGGCGATGTTGGGGCGGTGCGATTCGGTCGCCGCCATGCGCGGCGGCAGCACCGGAGCCTCGTCGATGACCTCACCGCCGCCGGTGTCGATGTCGAGGGCCGCGGTCGCGGTCGACAGCCGCCTGGCGAGCAGCGTCGAGTACCTCCACGCAGGACGCTCCTCGGTGGCGCGTCCGTCGAGCCAGTCGAATCCCCAGCCAGTGACATCGGCGGACTGTGCTTCGGTGACGAGCTCGTCGAATGCGCGCATGTGTCCATCCTCGCGCACACGACTCTCACCCGTCGAGCGATGAGGCGGCGGGCCGCCTCGGCGAGGTTGATGTTGCGGTGGGCGGAACTGAGTGCACATTGCGCGAATTCTCGGGTCGGTGATGGTCACAAAATCTCGCGGAACGGGCATGATGGCCTTATGACCACAGATATGGATATTGCGCTCAGCGCCGAGCTCGATCCCATCGTCGACATCGCCGCTGGGCTGGGTCTCGACGCGAAGGACATCATTCCCCACGGATGGACGAAGGCGAAGGTGCCCATCGACATCCTCGACCAGGCGGCCGAAACCGCCACAGATGGCAAACTCATCCTCGTCACCGCTATGAGCCCGACCCCTGCCGGCGAGGGAAAGACCACGACGAGCATCGGCCTGGCCGACGGACTCAACGAACTCGCGCGGTCGAAGCCCGAGGTCGGCAAGGCCGTGCTCGCGCTGCGGGAGCCGAGCATGGGTCCGGTCTTCGGAATGAAGGGCGGGGCGGCCGGCGGCGGATACGCGCAGGTCGTGCCGATGGAAGATATCAACCTCCACTTCACCGGCGACTTCGCGGCCATCGCGGCGGCGAACAACCTCGCCGCGACCATGCTCGATAACCACATCCACTTCGGCAACGACCTCGACGTCGACCCGCGGCGCATCCATCTCCGCCGCGTCGTCGACCTCAACGATCGAGCACTGCGGGGAGTTGTCGTCGGACTCGGCGGACTCAACGGAGGAGTGCCCCGCGAGGATGCCTTCGACATCGTCGTCGCCAGCGAGGTCATGGCTGTGTTCTGCCTTGCCACCTCGTTGGCCGACCTCAAAGAACGGTTGGGACGGATCGTGCTCGCCCACAGTAGGGGGCGGGAACCGATCACCGTGGCCGACATCGGGGCGGCGGGCGCGATGACTGCGCTGTTGCGCAACGCTCTGGCACCGAACCTCGTGCAGACCTTGGAACATTCGCCGGCCTTCATCCACGGCGGACCGTTCGCGAACATCGCCCACGGCTGCAACAGTCTGCTGGCCACGAAGGCCGGGCTGGCGCTGGGGGACTGGGTCGTCACGGAAGCCGGATTCGGTGCCGACCTCGGAGCCGAGAAGTTCCTCGACATCAAGTGCCGCACCGCCGGGATCTGGCCCTCGGCCGTGGTCGTCGTCGCGACCCTGAGGGCCCTGAAGTACCACGGTGGGGTCGACGTGAAGGATGTGAACTCGACTGATGTTGGTGCGGTGCTGGAGGGGATGAGCAATCTCGAGCTGCACTGTCGGAACCTGCGTGAGATCTACGGACTGACTCCGGTGGTGTGCTTCAATCGATTCCCCACGGACACCGACGAGGAGATGGCCGCGGCGATCGCGCACTTGGACAGTCTTGGGGTTGCGGCCGTCGAATCGACGCACTGGGCCGACGGCGGCAAGGGCGCTTTGGCTCTGGCCGAGGCAGTGGTCGAGGCCGCCGCCGGTGTTGACGGCGAGTTCCGGACGATTCGTGATGAGAATCGAGCCGAAGAACCGCACGATTCGTCCGGAACTCGCCCTCAGCGGGCGGTGCCGCGCTACTCTTACGAGCTCAATGACCCCTTGGAGGACAAGATCCGCACGATCGCCCAGCGGATCTACCAGGCGAAAGACGTCGACCTGCCGACCGCGGTGAAACGAAAGCTCACGCAGTTCGCCGACGAGGGCTACGGGGACGCGCCGATCTGCATTGCGAAGACCCAGTACTCGCTGTCGACGGACGCGAGCCTGCGCGGGGCGCCGACCGACCACATCATCGAGGTCAAGGACGTGCGGCTGTCGGCCGGCGCCGGCTTCGTCGTCGTCATCGCCGGCGACATCATGACGATGCCCGGCCTGCCCAAGGAACCCTCTGCACTGAAGATCGACGTCACCGACGACGGCAACATCACCGGCCTCTTCTGACCCTTTGCGATCTCAATTACTACCTGACGGCGGCCCAGCAACCTCGCGCGAGGTTGCTGGGCCGCCGTCAGGTAGCAGATGGGCGGGTCTGTCGTGCCTAGCGTCGTGGTTTCTGCAGCCATGGACGGAGTAGACGGGTGCTCATCGGCAAGAAGATGTAGGTCATCAGCGGTGTGAGGATGCAGATGTTCAGCAACACAGCGAGCACCGTCGGCCAACTGTGCAAATGGGGCATGAGGAGAAACGTCGAGAGCAGGCTGAGGGGGAAGAACGGCAAGAAGATGCTCACGGCCTGTTTCCACCGAGGTGGGACGACGGATTCGGGAATCGTCCGGGTCTCCTCACCCTGCGGTTCGAACCAGCCCTCGATACCGGTGCGGTGTTCGACGCGGGTGGTCTCGACGAGTCCGGCGGCGCTTTCGATCCACCAACGGCGGTCCTCGGAATCATCCCAGGCCCGCAGGGTCTTCTCATCGGCGAAACGATAGAGCAGATGCCACTCATCGGAGTCCGGGCTCGTCCGCACCCAACCCGATCCGAGGTAGCCCTCGCGTTCGCGAGCCAGTTCCTGCCCGGCCTGGGCCCAGGCGGTGAACCGGCGGTGCTGACCGGGCTGAACGGTGCGGGTGATAGAGACGGTGATCGGAGACGTTCGCAGCATAAGGGAGAGTATAGAGACCCGCTCGCGAGCGCCAGCAGCCGCCTGGAACTGCCGCGCCGAATTCAGGCGTCCCCGGTCACCCGAATGAAGACTCGGTCGAGTGCGGCTGCTAGGTTCGCGCGGTTCGTGTCGTCCATCCAGTCCCGGTTGACCTGCTCATTGAGTCCGCCCGGAGTCTCATGCGCGGCGACGAGATCGGCGATCGGAGCCTCGGACTGGTCGAGCGTGGTGCCGAGACCGACGAACTGGCCTCGGATGAAGTGGTCGGCATCGGCCTGCTCCCACCCCCGGTCGACCAGCCATGCGGTGATCGTCTGCAGAAACGCGAAGTGTGCCGACATCGTTGCCGTCACCGCTGACAGGGTGCTGAACTTCGTCTCGTCGGCGGCCGTGACCGATCCGCCGAGGAGGTCGAGGAGGGCCTCGACATCGCCGTCGGCGGGGAACATCGCCGTCACTCCCTTGCGCTCACGGACGGCCGGGAGCGGGATGATCCGCACAATGTCCGGATCGTGGGGGAGGAGCGCTGAGAGCTCGCCCGTCGGAATCCCGGCAACTGCGCTGACCAACGTCTTCTCTGCCGGAATGTCGAGGGCGCCGAGGACGCCTGCAGCCTGCCGAGGGAGGACGGCAAGGACGATGAGGTCGCTGCGATCGACGACCTCCTGGTTGCTCTCGGCCACCTCGGCGGTCTCAATCGTGTCGGCAAGATGCCGTGCCCGCTCGGCATTGCGCGGGGAGAGCACGAACCGCAGTCCGGTTTCGGGCCCACCGCCGTTCTCTGTTGCCGCAGTGCCCGTGCTCAACCCTTCGACCATCGCCGAGGCGATCTCGCCGACACCGATGACTCCGATCGTGCTCATGTTCTCCCCCTTGAGTGACGAGGCGAGTTCTTCCGTCTGTTCGCATTGTGTCATCGTCTGTTGGACGAAGCGTCAGCGGTCTGGCTCGTGACTGTGAAGAAGCTCTTCGCCGAGTTGCAAGAAGTGTCGTCCGTCGTCGGGCTCGGACGTCGTTGATCGGTGGCGCACACCCACCAACTCCGCCCCAAACTACCTGACGGCGGCCCAGCAACCTCGCGCGAGGTTGCTGGGCCGCCGTCAGGTAGCAATAGAGGGTCAGAAGGAGGGGAGGACGGAGCCGTCGGCCCACTTCTTCTCGATGAACTTCTTCACCTCGGGGGAGTGGAGGAGCTCGTCGAGCTTCTTGATGTTCTCGTCGTCCTTGTTCTCCGTACGCACGGCGAGGAAGTTGCCGTACGGGTTGTCCTCGGCCTTCTCCAGCAGGATGCCGTCCTTGGCCGGGCTCAGACCGGCTTCCAGGGCGTTGTTGCCGTTGATGACCGAAGCATCGACGTCTTCGAGGGTGCGAGCCAGCTGTGCGGCGTCGGCCTCGACGAACTTCACGTTCTTCGGGTTGTCCTCGACGTCAGAGAGCTTCGCATCGACCGCGTCCACGCCGTCCTTGAGGGTGATGAGCTTCGCGTCTTCGAGCATCTTCAGCGCGCGACCCTGGTTCGACGGGTCGTTGTTGATGCCGATCTTCGCGTTCTTCGGGATGTCACCCACGTCCTTGATGTCCTTCGAGAACAGCGCGAAGGGCTCGAGGTTGATGGGCTTGAAGCCGGTGATCTCGTAACCCTGGCCCTCGACCTCGGAATCGAGGTACGGCTTGTGCTGGAAGTAGTTCGCGTCGATGTCGCCATCGTTGAGCGCCTTGTTCGGCAGCGTGTAGTCCGTGTACTCGGTGACCTCGATGTCGAGGCCGGCATCCTCGGCGAGGTTCTCATCCACGTAGCGCAGGATGTCGCCCTGCGGCACCGGGGTCGCACCCACGGTGAGCTTGGTGATGTCGCCGTCCTTCTCACCGACGGAATCGGTGCCGCCGCCGACGAGTCCGCAGCCCGAGAGCAGCAGGGTCGCGCTGGCCGCGATCGCAATGAGCTTGGTCTTCATGATTCTCCTTGATGTGTGATGTGTGCTGTGCAAAGGGATGAGCAATGGTGGCCGTTAAGTGTGCGCAGATTGCCGGTTTCGTCGCCGATTCGGACAATCTGAGCACACTTAACTCGGAGTTCCGTCGCCGCGCCGGACGTGATCGACGCCGCCGAGGCGGCTCACCGGTGGTCGACCGCGCGGGCCAGCCGATCGCCGATGATCTGGATGAGCGTGACGATGAGGACGAGGACGATGATGCACGCGATCATCGTGTCGCCCTGATAACGGTTGTATCCGTAGGAGATCGCCAACGCTCCCAGGCCGCCGCCGCCCACGGCACCGGCCATCGCGGTGTAGGACACCAATGTCACCGAGGTGACCGTGGCTGCTCCGATGAGACCGGGCATCGCTTCGGGAACGTAGACCTGGCGGACGACCTGCCCATTTGAGGCCCCCATCATCAGAGCGGCTTCGATCTTGCCTTCGGAGACCTCGCGCAGCGAGTTCTCGACCAGACGGGCGTAGAAGGGGATCGCGCCGATCGTCAGCGACACCACGGTCGCCTGCCAGCCCAGTGCTGAGCCGACGACGAATCGGGCGAAGGGGATGAGCGCGATGATGAGGATGATGAAGGGGATCGAGCGCGTGATGTCGACGATGAAGGACAGCACCCGATAGACGACCGGGTTCGAGTTCAGCCCGCCCTTCGAAGCGGTGAACAGCCAGATGCCCAAGGGCAGTCCGAAGAGCACGGCGAGTCCGGTCGACCAGGCCGTCATGAGCAGAGTCTCGATGGTTGCCGGCCACATCTGATCGGTGATCGCCGGGTTGTCGAACCATGTGGGATCGTTCATCAGGCAGCCTCCTCCGCATAGATTCCATCGGCTTTCAGAGCGCTGATCAGCTCTTTCGCCTGCTCGGCCGAGTCGACGGAGAAGCGCAGCCGACCGACCTGGCGGCCTTCGATCGTCTCCACGGCACCGGCGAGGATCGCCTCGGCGCTCGCTCCGGCATTCCGTGCGGCGGTGAGCACGGTAGGCAGATCAGTGCCGGCCAGGGACACTTCGACGAGGCGGCTCGCCCCGTCATCGATGCTGACCGGAGGCAGGGGGACGAGATCCTTGGCCAGGACCGATCCGGGCTCGGCGATGACCTCGGCGAGTTTCCCGGTCTTGGCCACGCGGCCGTCGGCGAGCAGCGTCACGGAGTCGCAGATCTCGCGGATGACGGACATCTCGTGTGTGATGATGAGGACGGTGATGCCCAGACGGTCGCGCAGCGAGCGGATGAGACCGAGGATCTGATCCGTCGTCGTCGAATCCAGCGCCGAGGTGGGCTCATCGCACAGCAGCACCTTCGGCTCTGCGGCCAGGGCTCGGGCGATGCCGACGCGCTGCTTCTGCCCGCCCGAGAGCTGGGAGGGGTAGTTGTCGACGCGGTCGCCGAGGCCGACGAACTCGAGGAGCTCACGGGCCTTGTCCAGGCGTTCGGCCTTCGGCGCACCGGCGATCTTGAGCGGGTGGGCGACGTTCTTCAGCGCCGTGCTCGAGTCGAGGAGGTTGACGTGCTGGAAGACCATGCCGATGCTGCGACGGGCTTCGCGCAATCCGGCACCGGACTGGTTCGTGAGGTCGACGCCGTTGATCGACACCGTCCCGGAGGTGGGGGACTCGAGCCCCGTCAGGCAGCGGATGAGCGTGGACTTGCCTGCGCCGGAGCGGCCGACGATGCCGTGGATCTCTCCGGCGGGGACCGAGAGGTCGATCTCCTCCAGGGCGACGGTCTGTCCGAACACCTTCCGCAGTGCGCGCAGTTCGATCACAGGCGCCTCCTCGTGTGGTTGACGAATGCCGCGCACGGTGGTGGACGGCAGAGATTTGGGGATGGGTCGGTCTACGGTCCAGTAGGGCCGACGATTCAGGATGACAAGGAACCGCCTCGGCGTCGTCATGGGATGTCATAAAAGGACGCATAGGCAGTCGATCGTGACGAAGAACTCACTGGGGGCGTGGGGCGGAAGCCGATGACCGCCTCGGCGACAGGGGGTGACGAGACGGTGAACGGCGGTCGAAGTCGGGGCAGAATCCAGCAGCATTTTCCTCCGACGTAACCCGATGTCCATGTCCGGGGCGTAGCAGTGGGTGATCAATAGGTTCGCTTGCCCGGTGTATCCGGCGGGCGGACGAGCTCCACGACGGGACCGGTGAATGTACGAAGAATCGAGCAGGATCGCGGCGATCGTTCCCTGCCACAACGAGGAGATCACCGTCGCCAAGGTCGTCGGCGACCTCAAGGCCGCCGTCCCGGGCATCACGGTCTACGTCTACGACAACTGCTCGAGCGATCGCACCTCCCAGCGCGCTGCCGAAGCCGGTGCCATCGTGCGCAGGGAGAACGTCCCCGGTAAGGGCAACGTCGTCCGCCGCGCCTTCGCCGACATCGACGCCGACATCTACGTGATGATCGACGGCGACGACACCTACGAGGCGGCCCACCTTCCCGACATGATCGACACCCTGATCTCCGGCCCGTACGACCACGTGCTCGGTGTTCGCCAGGACAATCAGGAGACCACGTCCTACCGTCCCGGCCACGAAGCCGGGAACAAGATGTTCAACCGGCTGACCGGATGGCTCTTCGGATCCGAAGTCTCCGACATGCTCTCGGGCTACCGCGTGTTCTCCCGCCGTTTCGTCAAGTCATTCCCCGCGATCAGCCGCCGGTTCGAGATCGAAACTGAGCTGACCGTGCACACGATGTCGCTGCGCCTTCCCACCACCGAGGTGGCCGTGGACTTCCGTGACCGACCCGACGGAAGCGAGTCGAAACTCTCGACTTTCAAGGACGGGTTCCGCATCCTCGGGCTCATCTCCGCGCTCGTCCGCCACGAACGACCCCGCCTGTTCTACGGCACGCTCACTGCCGTGCTCGCCGCCCTGTCGTTGATCTTCGGTCTGCCCGTGGTGTGGGAATTCTGGCAGACCGGGCTCGTACCGAGGTTCCCGACCGCAATCCTCGCCACCGCGCTCATGGGCTTGGCGTTCCTGCTCGGCAGCGTCGGCCTGACCTTGGACGGTCTGCGCAGGGCTCGTCGCGAGACCTCCCGGCTGGTCTACCTCAGCCTGCCGGCCGTAACCGGTCGACCCGTCACTCAGCGTCAGGCTCCGCGACAGACCGGTCCCGCGGACGAAGAGTTCTCGGCTCCGGCGGCAGAGATCTTTGCCGACGCAGCACGGATGAAGCCGAGCCGGCAGGTGCGGGCACGCTTCGCTTCATGAGTCGTTCTGCTATTCGCAGGTGGCTGACGTCCCCGCTGGCATGGGACCTGCTGCTCGCTCTCTTCACCGTCGCATGGTCATTTGTCTTCCTGCGCCTGTTCTGGCCCGGTCGGGTCAACGTCGATATCGCCAATCAGTACCTGCAGGCCACCGGGAAGATCCCGTACTCCGATTGGCATCCGCCGGTGATGAGTGCGGTGTGGCGAATCCTCATCGACATCACTGGAGATCCGGGCAGTCTGCTCCTGCTGCAGGTCGGCCTGCTGGCCGCGGCCGCGTGGGGGATCGGCGTGCTCGTCCACCGGTCCGGAGCGCCGAGGTGGGTGTCGCTTTTGGGACCGACCATCATGATCACGCCTTGGGTCGTGTCCCAGATGACGACACTGTGGAAGGACACGCAGATGGCCGTGGCCATCCTGCTCGCCGTCGTCCTCATCATGATCACCCGCTTCGTCCCGAAGGCATGGCTGCTGTGGCTTCCGGCGCTGGCCCTCCTCGTCTACGCGGTGGGAGTGCGGAAGAACGCGGTGTTCGCGGTCGTGCCGATCGCCGTGTACGGCGGATGGTGCCTGATGCGGCTGTGGCGGAACCGTCGAGGACGTTCGGGAGACTCAGCCACGACGGTCTCCGAGTCACCTGAGACTTCAGAGCCGACAGCATCTTCCGCGAGGAAGGGACGCCCGCTTCTGCTGACGGCGGTTTCGTCGCTGATCGTGCTCGGACTCATCGGCGGAGGCGTCAAAGTCACCGATGTGGTCATCGATGCGCAGTTGGGAGTGACGAAGACCGGCCAGATCTCACAGATCTTCCTCGACGACGTGATGTTCTCCGTGCCGGACGCCGAACTCAAGAAGTCCGGGGCTCCGAAGGAACTCACCGACCACATCAGTTCGGCTCGCGAGAAGTGCCTGGAGAAGGGCGAGATCTGGGACTCGTATTGGAACTGCTACGGCAAAGGCGAGAGCGGAGAGAACTTCTCGCCGATCGCTCACCAGGACGCGCTCAAGCAGCTGTGGCTTCACCATGTCATCACTCACCCGCTGCGCTACGCCGAGTACCGCGCCGCCGTATTCTCCTACTATTTCTTCACCTCCGGAGTCGAGTACTGGCCGGCCGAATGGCATGGCGAAGCATCAAGTGCCGGCATCGAACAGGGCGATCCCAAGGCCGACTACATCGTCCGTCCCTATGTCGAAGACTTCGCTCTCGGCTCGTTCCCGATGCTGTTCGCTCCCTGGTTCTGGACGCTGGTGGCCGTCGTGGTGCTCGGCCTCGGCTATCGGGCACACCGACAGCGGCGAGGGGAAACGGTCAACAGACGATCCTTCTGGCCCGAGATCACGACGTTGGCCGCCTCGGCGCTGTGCTACGTCTTCGGGTACTTCCCGATCGTGCCGGCGAACCATTTCCGGTACACGTTCTGGCCGGCGTTGGGACTGACCCTGGCCGTCGTGCTCGCGATCGCCATGTGGCGGCGGAACCGGACCATGAGCAGATCCGCACGTAGCGGAACCGGCCCCGACCGTGACGCGGCGACGTCGTCGAGCGCGGCATCCAGTAAGTCCGAATCCTAGGGCCATAGACTGGTGCCAGTTATGAAAGAGTCATTCTCGGACCGTCTCCGGCGCCTGGCGGTGGAAGCCTTCAAGTTCCTCACCGTCGGCGGGCTCGGCTATATCGTCGACGTCGGCCTGTCGAACCTTCTGGCCTACGGGTTCGGTCCGATCCCAGCCCTCCTCGAGGGCAGCCCGATCAAGTCGAAGATCATCTCGACGATTCTGTCGATGATCGTCGTGTGGATGGGCAACAAGCTCTGGACCTACGGCGACCGGACCACGAACTCGAACATGCGCGGCATCGTCCTGTTCATCGTGGTCAACCTCGCCGGCATGATCATCACCGTCATCCCCCTCGGTGTGACGTGGTACCTGCTCGATATGCGCGACCAGCTCACCTACAACATCTCGACGAATGTCATCGGCATCGGACTGGCGATGATCTTCCGCTTCTACGCCTACCGCACCTGGGTGTTCAAGGACCAGGCCCCCGACACCGAGGTGGTCGTTCCCATGGAGGAGACGAGCCGAGTCCCCGACGACCGGGATTGAGCGTCACCGGCCTCTCGCGCCGCTAGCTTGCCTCTCTTCCGGCGGCTTGGGTGCTTGCCCGCCTCCTCGACCTCCGCTTGGGTGGGATGAATGGTCACGTCCGCCTGAGTTTTCTGTGACCATTTGGATCACTTAAGGACGCCGATCCGCAACTGCTCGCCGCTGGTCAAAAATCTAGGTCAGCATCGGATAGTCTCCGGCGCCAGAAGTATCTGATAGTGACCTATGTTTGAGCGGGCGTATCCGATAACGACCTAGGTTCGAAGATCAGTCTTTTGCATCGGCGCGGGCGCGAGTCTGCCAGCGGGTGCGGCCGAGCTTTCGCGCTGTCAGCGGGTGCGGCGCAGCTTGCGATAGGCGCTGACGACGGGCGCCGGTGTGACGGTACGCAGTTCGGCTCGAATGAGCATCCGCTTCTGCTTGAACAGTGCGGACCGACGATTCGGCAGCTGACCGGCCTGTGCGCGGGTGGCCAACAGCCCGAGGTCTCGGCGCAGCTGTCCATCTTGCGCGTGGAAGTAGTTCTCTGCCAGCCATTTCGGGTCAGGGAACCCGATGGACCCGGCAGCGACATCGGCCAATGTGCCGGTGGCGCCCGAGCCTTCGAAGACCTCGTTGAGCAGCTCGGCATTGAAGCCGAAATCCGAGATGAGCAGGGTCGGAATGCCCCGATCGATGGACTCGAGCGCCGCAGTCGAGGACACAGTGACCAGGGCCGAGCCGTCGGCGAGGAAGTCGCTGAGGGGACCATACCCGAGCTCGATGCGTTCCGCTCCAGGCACTCGGCGGGTGCGGAAGTCGTCCAGGATCTCGAAGTAGGAATGCTGTTCGTGGTGAGTCTCGAACTCACCGGGACGCGACCGCATCTTGATGACCGCCGTCGAATCCGGGTGCCTGTCGGCGAACTCGGCCAGGGCCGCAATGATCGCCTCACGGTCGACTCGCTCGGCCGGAACCTTCGCCTGCGGGGCGAAGACGAGAGTGTCAGGTACCGCCTCCGGGCCAGAGTTCTGCAGCTGCGGAATGCCTTCCGAACGCAGCATCGGCAGGCGCGCCAACAGAACTTCGCAGGGCACCTGCGATCGTGCGCTCGCCTGGGTGTAGGCGGCCACCTCGGCGGAGGAATGGGCGATGAACGCGTCCATCAGCCTGCGATAATTCATCCCCTTTCCGCTGGCCGGCAGACCCATTCCGGGCAGTCCCGAGACCAACGCCGGCCGGTCGGTGCGGGTGTGCGCGGTGAGGAAGACCTGGGCGACGATCGGGCCGGTGGCGGCGCCGAGGACGATATCGGGGGAGTGATCGGCGATGACCTGCGCGAGGTCGGCTCGCGCGATGACGGGAACCTCGCGGTGTTCCCAATCGGTGCCGGCGACGGCGTTGGCGATCTGCTCATCGGTCGGCAGAATCGGATTGTCGACGAGGAACACTCGCCCCTCGACATCCGGCAGACTGCTCAGCAGCTGCGTCGCCCATTTGAGATACGACTCGCTGTCGGAGACCGAGAGGATGCGGACAGGAGCCAGCCCAGCCGATCGCCGAGGCGGCAGCACCGGCCCGTCCGGGTGGGTCGACTGCGACGACTGACCGTCCGCGCGGGTGCGCTCGGTCAGGTGTGAGGGCCGTGGCGGCGCGACGGAGAGAGGCGGCGGCATGATCGGCCCACTGTAGTGGGGATCGCCTGGTTCAGGAATCGTCATCTGCCTTGACCGACTGGGCGTTGAGGGACTTTCGCAGACTATCGGGTGAGGCCCCGGTCCACCACTTCGCGGGGATCTCGGTGACATCGATGGTCACGTCCGGATTGAGCACGGCCAGGGACACCGCCGCCGTCGACGGCAGGCTGCGGATCGTAGAGTCCGGCGGCAGGTTGATCAGACGCAGCTCGATGGGCAGGCCGAGATGTTTGATCCTGACGCGCTCGTCCTGGGCGAGATCGGCGAGGAACTCCTCGGTCTCACGCCGATGCGGGTAATAGGTGATCGATCCGTGAGTATCGATGATGTCATCGACCCACGCCCGGTAGGCGAAGGCGTCGATGAGTCCGTCGGCGGCCAGGGACGAACCGATGACCGGGTTGTCCCGCGGGTGGCTGCCGCCGGTGGGCAGAGTCTGCAGGTGTTCGAACTGGTGGCGGGTGATCTCGCCGCCGGACTTGAGGAACGCCTTGCGCAGCGGTTTCGCCACCGGCAGCGCCGTGTGCCAGCGCAGCTTGCCCACGGTGGCGAGGTGTCGAAGCCGGTCGGCGACGTGCGCGGCCATGACCGTGCGCGAAGCCTTGAGCTTCTGTCGGGGGCGGACGAGCGGGCCGCGCTTGGCGGTGAGGATCTCGATCGCCGAATACGTGGCCAGGCCGTCGTCGAGGATGACGACCTCGGGCATGCGCCGCTCGAGATACGCCAGGGCCAATGCCTTGTGGACCTCACCCGAACAGGCATCGCCGAGGTAGATCCGATCGAAGGTGTGCTTGCGCAGAAGTCCCGGTTTGGCCCCGTCCCGTTCGAGACGGACGTTCTTCGGCAGCCAGGCCGGGTCGAATGCGTCGAGGAAGGATGTCATCCCCTTCGCGCTCGCCCGAGCCCGAATGAGCAGATCCTCCGTGGGCTCATGGGATTCGAGTGCAGAGAGGAACTGCAGCGGGGATTCGACGAAGGCCACCGAGGCCATTCGGGTGCTCTTCTTCCCCGATCCGCTCTTCGCGCCGCCGCTCTTGGCCGCCTCGTTCTTGACGGCCTTGTCACCCGACTTCTTGGCCTTCTTCGGGTTCGCCTTGGTCTTCTCAGCCATCAGCAATTCAGCCATTCTTTCTCAGCTTCGATGGATCGACGGTGATGCCGTAGTCCTTGAGCACATGTTGGGTGCGCTTCGCCTTCGAGACCAGCCGCTGCTTGGCGATGCTGAGGGTCTTCCTGTGCAGGGGGATCTCCTGCTGTCCCGGCAGATCGAGCTTGGTCAGGCGTTTGCGCTTGAAGTACTTCATATCGGGACCGCCGACCGCTCCTGAAAGGAAATCGATCGCGTTCTGCCGCAGGTCCGAGGCGGAGTCCGACTGCATGCAGTACGTGACCGCGTCGATGAGTGGATTGAGGTCCCGCGCCGCACCCGACCCGACAGTCCCACGCGACGCCCCACCCGACCCGACAGTCGCACGGGACGACGTCACCGCCTCGGCGAGGTCGCCCGGTAGGACATACCGACCCGAGTGGAGGGCATCGACGATGGTCAGCGGGATGCGGTTGCTGTTCTGATACGGAGCGAGCGCGGCCAGCAGCTTCGTGGTCCCGACGGCAGCGGTCGCACACCCGTAGAGACCCTTGGCGGTCGCAAGCCCGGTCGAGAAGCAGGAGACGACGAGCTCGGGTCGGGTGGCGGAGACGACGATCTCGGCTAGCAGGGGAACATCGGCGAGGACGAAGTCGAGGCCGAGTACCTCGCTGCGTCGGCGCAGCGGTCCGGTCGTGGTCCGCGCCGAGGTGGGATGCGGTTTGAAGATCACCGTGGTCAGACCCGCGGCTTTGACCTGATCGAGCATCTGGAAGTGCAGATCGAGCTCTTCCTCGGCCGTGATGAGGTCGAGCTGGGCGAGGTATTGCCCGAGCACGAGCGCACTGCCCTCGATGGGGGCATCGAGATGCGCGCTGGCCAGCTCATCGGCCACCTCGGCGGTCATCTCGTCGATGACCCCGGCGAGATCGGCGGTCGGCAGGACCACTCGTTCCGGATTGTGTTCGGCCAGCTGACGTGGGGTGATGCCGGGCAGCAGATCCGTATAGTAGATCGACTTCAGCCGCTGCCACTGCGGCAGTGTGAGCGGATTGCGGATCGGTCCGTAGCTCATCAGCCCATCGGAATGGACGCTGATATCAGCGGTGGCGAAGATCTGCGTGAGCGCTCCGGCGGGATGACTGGGCAGGGACTCGACGATGAGCTCGAGCTCCTCGTGATCGGCGAGGTCCCACTCCCGGCGCAGGGCGCGTTCCATGATCGGGGCGCGCTCACCGGAGATGCCGAAGGCCTTCGGATGGTTGGGCCAGATCGTGGCGTTCCAGTCGACAATCGCATCGAAGTCGGCCAGCAGCCCGGTCGACCCGGGCATGGCATCGGCGGCCGGAGTGAGTTCGGGGGCGAAGGAATTGTTCGCGACGACGAGGATCCGCCGCTGATTAGGCTCGCCGAGGCGGCCCGCGCGGATGAGAGCGGAGATGTTCGCGAGCTGGTACTGGGTGGAGATCTCGATGATCTGAGTCATCAGCGGGCCCTCCTGACGATCGGTTCGATCACGGGCAGTCGGCGTTCGCCGTAGTTCGTCAGCGCGAGGTCGATGACGTCGTTGTCGATGTTCTTCAGGGTGTTGACCGCGCCGAGGTTGAGTTGTTCGCGCACGGTCCGCGACATCGACGATCCCCGGTTGAAGATCTGGAAGTAGAGGATGGAGAGGAAGTTGCGCACGGCCTTCTGTTCGAAGCGGCGGAACTCCGGGTTCGCCTCGAGCATCGCGAAGACCGACCGGAAGGCGGGGATGAAGTCGAGCTGGCGCTCGTCGAAGATCGCCGTCAACGAGGTGGTGCTGCCCTTCCGGTAGCACAGACCCGCCGTGTCGACGACGGCGAAGGAATCGGCCTCGAGATGGTGGCGCCACGTCCAGGGGCGGTCCTCACAGGTGCGCAGCAGAGGGTTGAATTCGAGCAGTCCGCGATCGGCCATGGACCGGGAGTAGATGCCCGTCCAGCATTCCGGGAAGTCGACCATCGTCGAGGCGTCGTGGGGCAGGATGTGGTCCCGTGGGTTGAGCGCCGTGTTGTGCTTCGCGCATGGTGCGCGGCGCAGCTTCCGGTTGAAGCCGTTGACGATGAGGTAGTTCGTCTTCACGAAGTCGACGCCGAGTCCGGTGATGGCGTCGGTGAGCGAGCGCAGGTGGCCCGGGGCGTACCAGTCGTCGGCATCGAGGTAGGTGATGTTCGCACCGGTCGAGGCTTCGAGGGCCGCATTGCGGGCGGTGGAGACCCCGCGCGATTCGGCGTTGTGGATCTCGATGAGATTGAGCCGATCGGAATAGTCGGCGATCACCCCGGCCGTGTCATCGGTCGAACCGTCGTTGACGACGATGACCTCGAGTTCGTTGGCGGCGAAATTCTGGTTGACCAGACCCTTGAGGCTTCCGCCGATCGTCTCCTCGGCGTTCTTCGCCGCGATGACGACGCTGACGACTGGTTTGGGCATGTGGTCCTTCCGCGGTCTTCTCGGTTGCTGTACGCGTCCGATCGATCGTAGGGGTGGGAGGAGAACAGAAAGTTGCGCGCAGGTGTCCGGAAATGTTCGCTGACGTTCATCTGGGGTTCGTCCGCCGCCTCTAGTCTTGGCCGATGAGAAGCCTGCGACTCTTCCATTTCGACATCCCGACCTGGGGCAACTTCGGCGACAAGGCCCTGTTCCCGGTCGTCAGGGATGCCTTCCGGGTCCTGGGCGGTACGGGCACGATTGGTGGGGAGCCGAACTTCACGTTCGCCTCGGCGGCGGCGCTGCGGCGCGAAGTCGACGAGGCGGCTGTGGCCCGGATCAACGCCACCGCCGATGCCGTCGTGATCGGCGGGGGAGGACTGTTCCTCCAGGACACGAACCCGAACCGCCTGTCCGGGTGGCAGTGGAAGATCTCGCCCGAGGCGCTCGCCGCACTCGAGGTGCCCCTCATCGTCTACGCGCTCGGGGACAACAGGTTCCCCGGACAACCCGAGTTCGATGACCTCATGCGCTCCCATGTGGGGCAGGTGCTCGATCAGTCGGCGTTCTTCGGGCTGCGAAACACCGGGAGCATGACGACGATCGGCGCGCTTCTGGGCCAACCGGATCGCATCGCGTACCAGCCCTGCCCGACGACGATTCTTGACCACCTGTACGAACCGCTGGCCGACCGGCGACCGGACCCGAAGCAGAAGACCGTGGCCATTCAGATGCTCGTCCACCCCCGGCAGATCGCCGCAGGATTCGATGCCGACACCATCCACGAGGCGACCGTGCGTGCCGCTCGGATCCTCGTGGGAAAGGGGTGGAGGGTGCTGAGCACTCCGTTCCACCCGGACGATGCGGAGGTCTCGCGTCGGCTTGTCACCGAGGTGGCCGGAGGCGAAGAGGTGCGACTGTACGGTCATGACGTCAGGTTCTTCTCCGGTGTCGAGTTCTTCTCGTCCGTGCCGTATGTGCTCGGTGGGCGCGGGCATGCGCAGATGATTCCGTTCGGGGTCGGGTCGATTCCGATCTCCGTGGATCTGCATGCGAAGCTCGGCTATTTCGCCGCCGACATCGGGCATCCGGAGTTCGTGGTGCCCGTCGGTGAGGAAGGCATGAGTGTGGACGCCGACGTTGTGGAGTCCGACGGGGACCGCAGCCAAGCGGCCGACGCCCTGGCGGACAGGATGGTCGCGGCACTTGAAGATGCGTATGCGCGCGGTGCTGACCTACAGGCCGACCTGGCCGAGACCCGTGCACGATTCGCCGACATCACTGCGGAGAATCTCGCCGGCGTCGGAGTCTCGGTGCGGTCGCGCACTCGGACGGGTATCAGCGATTCGGCGCGGCCGCATGCAGGGGCCGGCTCGACCAGTCCTCCGACCGATGACGGGTCTTGGAGAGCCGACGGCACCGAACGCCGGACAGGGGACGAGCGCCTGCGCACTGCAGAGGATATCCGTGCCGAAGAGTTCCATGTGGCGGCCATCGCCGAATCCGACGAGGTCGCGGCCCAGCAGACCCGCGCACTGGTTCGGTCCGGTCGGGACCTCGCCAAGGCCCATCAGGACCGCAAACGAGCCATCGGTGAGGTCGAAGCGCGAGCAGAGACGAAGATGAAGGCGCTCGAAACCCAGCGTGACGATGCACAGGCCGAGGCCGAACGCCAGCGCAGCGAAACTGCGGAGCTGGACGCACGGATCGCTCGACTGTCCGACGAGACGGTGCGAAGCAATCGAGCGCTTGAGGCCGTGCACAACCGCACTGCCGGTGAAGAAGCACGCGTGCTCGCCGAGAAGGTTCGGCACGGAATCTGGTGGAGGGTCCGCCGCCTCAAACGTCGCCGCTGACAGCGAAACGGCGCCTCGGCGAAGGATCCGGATGAAACTGCCTCGGTGAGGGAATGCGGAACGGCGCCACCACCTCGGTGAGGTGATGGCGCCGAATCAACGCTCAGGTTCGGGTCCGGACCGGGTGACTGCTGTGGGTCAGGCAGTGACCTTGCGCAGGGAATCGATCTTCGACTCCTCGCCCGGCATGACGCGCTTGACTCCGTCGCCGAATGCGGTTTCGAGGACGCGGACGCCCTTGACGAGGGAGGCGAACTCGCGCGGTTCCATCGAGGCGGACTGGTCGGATCCCCACATGGAGGAATCCAGGGTGATGTGACGTTCGATGGTCACGGCACCCAGTGCGGCTGCGGCGAACGAGATCTCGAGGCCGAGTTCGTGCCCGGAGTAGCCGACGGGAACTCCGTAGCGTTCGCGCATGGCCGGGATGGCCTTGAGGTTGACCTCTTCGGCCGGCAGCGGGTAGGTCGAGGTGGCGTGCATGAGCACGAGCCTGTCGCGGTCGAAGACCTCGACGGCCGTGTCCAGGGTCTCCCAATCGGACATGCCCGAGGAGCACAGGACGGGCTTTCCGGTGGCGGCGATCGCGCGCAGCAGTTCGAAGTCCGTCAGCGAGGCCGAGGCCACCTTGTAGGTCAGAGCATCGAATTGGTTCTCGAGGAAGTCGACGGAGTCGGTGTCCCATGGGGAGGCGAACCACTGCAGTCCGACTTCCTTGGCATAGCGGTCGATCTCAGTGTATTCGTCGATGCCGAACTCGACGCGGTGCTTGTAGTCGATGTAGGTCATCTCGCCCCACGGGGTCGAGCGCATCTTCGACTTCTGGTGTTCGGGAACGGCCACCTCGGGGTTGCGCTTCTGGAACTTCACTGCCTGCGCACCGGCGGTGACGGCGACATCCATGAGCTGCTTGGCGATGTCGACGTCGCCGTTGTGGTTGATGCCGATCTCACCGATCATGTACACGGGCTGGTTCGGGCCGACGAGGTGCTCTCCGATGGCCACGGGGGCGAGTTGATCAGTCATGAAACCTGCTTTCGGTTGGCACGCGAAATCTCCGCGCGGTTGGTGAACTGCGGCTGGTGCCGCGGGACGGACGGTTGCTGGTCGGGGAAGGCGGACGCGTGGCCGGACATGGCCGCCGACTGGTGGTCGGCCAGGTGTCCTGACTGGTGGCCTGCCAAGGTCGATGGGTGTCCGGTGGGCGACCGCAGCGAGGTCAGGGTCGGATTCGGAAGGGGTTCGGCCGCCTCGGCGGGGATGGGAATGAGGTCGCAGACCTCACGCACCGCACCCCGTCCGCCGGGCCGGTCGAGGATGACGCGGGCGGCGGCGAGGACTCGCGGGTGGGCGTCGGCGACGGCGATGGGCCAGCCGACGACGTCGAAGGCCTCGAGGTCGTTGATGTCGTTGCCGACGTAGGCGACGCGGGCCGGGTCGAGGTCGTTGGCGGTGATCCACGCGTCGAGGATGCTTGCCTTGTTGTCGATGCCCTGGGCGACGTCGACGCGCAGCTTCTCCGCGCGGCGGGTGACGACGGGGTTGCGTTCCTTCGACAGGATCATCACGGGCACGCCGGACTTCACGAGTCGGGAGATGCCCATGCCGTCGCCGCGGTGGACGCGGACCTGTTCGTTTCCGTCCTCGTCGACGTAGGCGCCGTCGTCGGTGTGGACGCCGTCGAAATCGGTGACGAGGGCGTCGACGTCGATGACCTGCGCGGTTTCCTGGGTCTGGGATGCTGCGATGGCGCGGACGAGAGTGAGGTCGGACATGTCGTCGATCTCACGGGCGTGCTCGGGCGGGACTTCCTCGATGCCGATGCGGCCGAAGAAGCGGTGCTCGTGCTCGATGAGGCCGGAGGTGCGCATGACGTAGAACGCACCGGTTTCGTTGAAGTGCTTGGCGCGGTCCTGGCGGCGCGGCCGGAAGCTGGCTTCGTGTCCGACGGCCACTGCCTGGGTGTCGTCGTCGAGGCGCCACAGGAAGGAATGGTCTTCGACGGCGGAGAAGACGACATCGGCGTCGTCGGCACGGACCGTGCGCACCGCGTTCTCGATCGAAGCGGAGTCGATGAAGGGGGAGGTGCACTGCATGAACACGGTGATGTCGAAGTCCTCGTCGAGGGTCGACAGCGTGTGGATGAGCGCGGATTCGCTGGTGGCGGTGTCACCGGCGATCTCGGCGGGGCGGTGGGCCACCTCGGCGCCGGCGCGCAGGGCTTCGGCTGCGATTCCGTCGTGGTCGGTCGAGACGATGACACGGTCGATGCTGGGGCTGGCCTGGGCGGCGTTGATGGCGCGGGCGAGCAGGGAGATTCCGGCGACCTTCTGCAGGTTCTTCAGTGGGATGCCCTTGGACCCTCCGCGCGCGGGGATGATCGCAACGGTGCGGTGGGGAGTGGGGGAGGTGGTGCTGGTTGGTGCGGTGGTGCTTTCTGCCGCCTGGTTCGCGGCCACGGTGGTGCGCGCATCCGGCTTCATTTCCGACTGAAGCTCGGTTGCGTCGGGCTCGTAGGTCGTCGATTGGTCATTCACAATGATTCGACGCTAACGACGGGGTGTTACCTCAAGGTGAACACGCCATGTCGCCGAGGCGACCCTTCGATGGCGAACCCGTGACCGATGCGCCGGTGGGCCGCGGGCAGTGGGAGCTGAGCGGGCAGAACCGGTGGGAGCCTCATCGACTTCTGTGCAGGTGCGCGAAAACGTCTCATCGACTTTTGGACAGATGATCCGGTTCGAACACGAGTATCTGATCAGAATGCGATGTGGGGCGGGACAGAACCCGATGACGATTGGAACAGAACTCGATGACGCGCAGCGCGAAGCCGTCAGCGACGTGGTTTGGCGGTTCCAGTGCAGCGCGTGGGTGCGCGCCAACGTCAGCGACTCAGCGCCAGGTGACGTTCCACATGCGGTTGTTCCAGGCCGAGAACGGGATGACCTCACCGGTGTAGACGGGCCAGAAGTAGGCGAAGGCGAGGATCGCTGCAACGAGGAACAGGCCGACGCTCAGTCGCCTGGCGAACAGTGCCGCCGAGATCCGAGCGAAACGCTGCTTCCTCGCAGGCCCCGGCGACGCCCGCACGGCCTCCGGCCCCGACGACGCTTGCCCGCCAACAGGCACCCGACCCCAGACGAGCGTCAGGCAGTATGTCACGGCCAGCACGACGAAGGGCACCATGACGATGGTGTAGAAGGTGAAGATCGTCCGTTCCTGGTAGGCGAACCACGGCAGCCAGGTCGCCGCCAGGCCGGCGAGGATGACGGCTGGTCGGACGTCCCGCCGGATGATCCACACGATGAGGCAGACGAGCACAGCCAAGGCGGCCAAGCCCCAGATCACAGGGTTGCCCACCGAGGTGATCGCCGAGGAGCACTTCGCGACCGTGCATCCCATATCGCCCCGGTCGTAGGACTCGTAGTAGAACGACGTCGGCCGCCACTGCACGATCCAACCCCACGGGTTCGACATGTACGGATGCTCCGAGTCCAGCCCGACGTGGAACGAGTACGCCGTGTAGTGGTAGTGCGCCAGCGACGGCAGCCAGTCCAACCACTCCGGCAGCGCACGCCACCAGCCGAAATTCTCCGCTGCCCACTGTCGGTCCCACGCGTCATCCGAACGGATCCACCCGGTCCAGCACGCCACATAGGTCACGAGCGCGATCGGCACGAGCTTGAAGAACGAGGGAATGCTGTCGCGGATGAACATGCCCAGCCACGGATGCACGACCCCGGCCCGATACCGCGAATGCACATCCCACAGAACGAGCAGAATCCCGAACGCCGCCAGCGCATACAGACCCGACCACTTCACTCCCGTAGCCAGGCCCAGGCTGATGCCCGCGGCGAAGATCCAGGGACGCGCGCCGAGGCGGGGCCCGAAGTTGATCACGTCCCTGGACTTCGTCCGACGCCTACGCCGGGCTTCCGCGGTGGGCGGGGCCGCCTCGGGGAGTGGGGCGGCGGAGGTGATCGACTCGTTGAGTTCGGTCGGGAAGGTTCGGGGGACCTCATCGGGGTCGGATGGGGAGGAAGCGGCCGCCTCGGGGAGGGGATCTGGATTCTGCAGTGTGCGGGAGGGAGCGGAGCTGTCGATCTCCACGGTGCCCTGGGTCCAAGCGGCCAGACGCTTCGTCACCTGCTCGCGGTCGAGGAGGATGAAGAAGAAGGCGAGGAGGACGAAGGCCATGAGCACGATGTCGAGCAGGCTCGTGCGGGAGTGGACGAAGTGCTCGCCGTCGATGGCGAGCAGGCCGGCGGCGACGCAGGCGAAGAACGCCGAGCGGAAGAGCTTCCAGGCGATGACGCCGAGGAGGAAGATCGTCAGGGTGCCGATGATCGCCACGGTGAAGCGCCAGCCGAACGAATCGTCGGCGCCGAAGAGGCCGATGCCCCACCCGATGAGCCATTTGCCCAGGGGCGGGTGGACGACGTATTCGGGGGTGGGTTCGATGACGCTGGGGTCACCGGCGTTGAAGGAATCGTCGGCGTTCTCGGGCCAGGAGCGTTCGTAGCCGAAGTTGAAGACCGAGTAGCCGTCCTTGACGTAGTAGGTCTCGTCGAAGATCAGGCGGTGTGGGAAATCGAGGCGGAAGAGTCGCAGGGCCGCACCGATTCCGGTGATGACGAGCAGGGCCGGCCACATCCACAGCGGTGCGCGGGTGGCCCACATGCCGGCGTGGAAGGTTTCGCGGCGCATCGCAGCGGCGCCGGCACGCACTTTTTCGCGTTTCCTCGCCAGGCGCTCGCGGGCGATGCGCCTGGTTGGGGCCGGGGAGTCTGCGGTGTGTGTCATCGGAGTCCAGTTTAGAGATCTCGGCGGGCGGGGCTCTCATGCGACCCGCAGGGAAGGGCTGCGCGTTGGTCGGAGGGGGCGCTGCGGCATGAGGTTCGGCACCTTGGGCGGGATTCTTGGGCATTCGCCACCGTGCATCACTAGAGTAGTGAGAGACAGACGGAGTCAGAGCGAATGGTGCACAACGTGTCGAACAACCCCAACTACCGCCCGAGCGATCCGCCCCAGGTCGGCTCGCAGCAGTTCAACAACAACTACGGATCCCAGCCGCAGTACGGCCAGGGACAGTCCGGTCAGTACGGATCGGGTGCTGGCCAGTATGGTTCGGGCGCAGGTCAGTATGGTTCCGGTGCGGGACAGCACTCGCAGGGACAGCCGTATGGGCAGCAGAACTCCTATGGGCAATCCGACCCCTACGGTCAGCAGAACGGGTACGGACAGTCAGGTGCCTACAGCCAGCCGAACGCGTACGATGCCTACGGCCAGCCGGGCGCGTACAGCCAGCCGATGACCTACGGCGCGCAGCCGGTCTTCGTCCGGCCCGCACCCAACAAGATGGCCGTGTGGTCGATGTGGATGGGCATCGCCGGAATCGGCGGCGGATTCGTCTGCGGTCTGCTCTCGATGATTCCGGTCATCGGCATCATCTTCAGCATCATCGCGATGTTCCTGTGGATCGCACCGGTGCTCGCCGTCATCTTCGGCCACATCGGCCTCGGCCAGATCAAGCGCACCGGCGAAGAAGGCCGCGGACCGGCGATCGCCGGGCTCATCATCGGCTACGTGACCATCGCCCTGGGGCTCATCATGGCGATCGTTATGATCGGCATCCTCGGGATCGGCTTCCTGGGCATGATGAGCAGCTACTGAGCTGTCCCAGGTGACCTCGGCGGACGACCGAGGTCACGCGGATACGGGACGGTCGGGCCGCCTCGACGAGGGGATTCTGCAACCTGTGGTGCAGGACTGCAACACGATTCGGCCGCCGCGCTCGCCGCAGGTGGGTAGCGTTGATCTCAGACATCGGGACGACCGTCGAGGACGGCCTGGAACAGCCCTGACGATCAACGACAGCCAGCGGAACGGAACGGACATGAACACTCGCGTACTGCCCCTCGGGAACACCTACACCGGATCGAACGGTTCGGTCCACGCCCCCGTCGCGGTCCACGCCCCCGCGCCGGTCCACACTCCGGCCCTGGTCCCTGCTCCCATGACGTACGGGAACCGGGCACCTGTCGTCGTCTACCAGCAGGTGGCGCCGACGAATTCCTCGTCGATCGTCGCACTGGTGCTCGGCCTCATTTCGTTCATCTCATCGTTCTTCTTCCTCGGCATCGTCGGCATCATCTTCGGCCATATCGCCCGCTCGCAGATCAAAGCTCGCGGAGAACGCGGCAACGGAATGGCCGTGGCCGGGCTGTGGTTGAGCTATCTGAGCGTGCTCTTCTGGGTCGCGTTCTGGCTGATCTACTTCGGCGTCATCGCCCTCATGATCGGCGCGGCGATCACCGCTGGAGGAGGAACCGTCAGCTGATGCCGCAACCCTTCGGGGGAGCCCGCCCCGGCAAGGCAGAACCGGCATCCCATCCCACGGCCCGCATCCCCAACTGTGATTGACCTGTAACCGCCCCACCTTTTGCCGCCACCGACGACTCTGTACCGTTGAAGGCAACCACAAGGAGACTTCGCTATGAGCAGCCAGAATAACTGGAACAATCCGGACATGTACTACCAGCAGCCCCAGTCGAACGCGGGCAGCTCATACAGTGCCCAGTCGTACAGCCAGAACAACGCCTACGCGGCCAATGCGCAGTACGCCGGCGGTCCCGGTTATGGGTACCAGCAGCTTCCGCCGACGAACGTGCTGGCTATCGTCGGGATGTGCGCCTCGATCTTCGGTGTCATCTCGTCGGTCTTCATCGGCGGCATCGCTGGCATCATAATGGGCCACATCGCCCGCAAGCAGATCAAGGAACGCGGTGAGCGCGGCGACGGCATGGCGATCGCGGCTCTGTGGGTCGGCTACATCGGCACCATCCTCTGGATCCTCTTCTGGGTCTTCATGATCCTTCTCTACGTCGGGATGTTCGCCGTGCTCTTCGCGGCTGAAGGCGCTTCGTGATCGAGGATTCCTCGAATCCGAACTCTGAGTCCACCGCAGACGCGGACCCGGCCTCGGACAAGGACCCCACCGAGGGGACCGGCCACGGTGACGATGACAACCTCACCGAGGCGGCCCCTTCCGGTGACATCGACCAGACCGATGACGCGGGGCTGAGGTCCGGTCCGAAACTCACAGGCGGTCGACTGATCCTGGTCGGCACTCCGATCGGCAACCTCGGCGATGCGAGCCCGCGGATGCGGGAGGCCATCGAAACGGCCGATGTCATCGCCGCCGAGGACACGCGGCGGTTCCTATCACTGGCGCAGCGACTCGACCTCACGCATACGAAACGGGTCATCAGCGTCTTCGACCATAATGAGGGCCACCGAGCGCCCGAAATCGTCGGCATCATCGCCGCCGGTGAGACCGTTGTCCTGCTCTCCGACGCGGGAATGCCCGCCGTCTCTGACCCCGGCTACCGCGTGGTCAAGGCCTGCGCCGAGGCGGGACTTCCGATCACGTCGACGCCGGGCCCGTCCGCAGTGCTCATGGCTCTCGCGGTCTCGGGACTGCCGAGCGACCGGTTCAGCTTCGAAGGGTTCCTGCCGCGCAAGTCCGGGCAGCGCAAGACCCTGCTGACCGATCTCAAGGCCGAGAAGCGGACGATGGTCTTCTTCGAAAGTCCGCACCGCATCGCCGATGCGATGGACGACTTCGCCGAGATCATCGGCGCCGACCGGCCCATGGCCATCAGCCGCGAGCTGACGAAGACCTACGAGGAGACTGTGCGCGGAACCGTCGGTTCATTGCGCGATCAGGCCGCCGAAGGACTGCGCGGGGAACTGACCCTGGTGCTCGCCGGTGCCACGGAGGTCGAAACGGCTCCTGAGGACCACCTCGGCGAGGTCAGCGGACTGGTCGACTCCGGTATGCGTGCCAAGGATGCGGCCGGACAGGTGGCGAAGAAGTTCGGCCTGTCGAAGCGCGACGTCTACGAGGCCTGGCTCCACCGCGAGTGAGTGGTAGGCCCTCGCCGGCTGCGACTCGTACGCCTCCCGCTGTGGATGGCTACGGCACACTCGAAGTCAGAAAGCACGGTTTCAAACAGGGGCTTTCCAACTCAATTGGGGCCGTCAGCAGCTAGGGGCTGGGTTCGGCTTGACTTGAGGCGAAGACCCGGGCGCCAGTACATCGTCACGACTCAGACGCAGTGGCATGCAGGGTCTCCGCGGACTCGTCCTCCTCCCGTCTGTGGATGGTCAGGCCGTATCCACAGCTTCGAATCAGGTCTTGTCGCTGTTGACCTCGTTTCGACATGGTGGCGAAATGAAGAGCAATATTGTCTACTTCCAGGACCTGCGCAATGTCGGAGTCTCAACAACGGAGATCCGGGGAGCCTTGGATTGCTGTCTGAAGCGATTGTCTCGAGGCGTGTATTCGGTGATCCGAAGGTGCGACGTCCGAGCACACAGGCGGTTCTCCGCCTTCGCAACGGACGTGCCCTGGCTCGAGCAGCATGAAGCGGGCCTGAGCAGCGAACCTCCTCATGCACGCAGGTATGAAGAACATCTGAAACATCTGCGGATCGTCCACTATCCGCACTTTCGCCCGGAGGACATCATCTGCGGAGTCTCCGCTGCACGCTTGCATAGGATCGGGATGTTCAATGAGCCGGATACATCAGTGTCGGTGTTCCATCCGGCAGCGAGTACGCGGACAAGCGAACTGGTGCGTCGACGCAGGTTGATCGCGGAAGAAGACATCTGCACTGTTGAGGGGCTGCGAGTGACAACGCCGGCTCGAACCGTGCTGGATCTTCGTAGCGAACTCGGTAACGCCGCCGGTTTTGCGGCGATGGAGCAGGTGCTTCGGCGACATATGCTTGGCGACGACGAGGACCGCATTTTCAAGCTCGGCTATCCGCCGCACCTGCTTGACGATGTACCCCGAGCACAGATCGACCTCTTTCTATCGCCGATCAGACGACTGGCCAAGGGAAAGATGATTGCGTCGAGACTAGCAAGACTCGCCTCACCTCTGTCCGAAAGCTATGCGGAAAGCCAAGCGGCGTTCAATCTGCACCTGCTCGGGTTGCACGACTTTGCCCAGCAGGTCGACATCATCGACCGAGGTCGACGGCTGACGAGACTCGATTTCCTTTTCCGGGAGGACAGAATTGCTCTCTATGTCGATGGGACGCAGAAGTATGTCGATGGAGGCTTCGACGTCATGAGCAAGGAGAGCCGACAGCACAATCGTCTGCTGGCTATGGGGTACAAAGTCGTTCGTTTCCAATTCAGCGAAGTTCACTCGCCGAAGCTGTTCAGCGAGAAACTGTTTCACCAGGCGCCCGAGCTGCGAAGCCGTTGCAGCAACAGGCTGATTCTCTGACTCGTCCTCGCCGAAGTGTTTCATGGGGCCGGGAACGGTGACGGCACAGTTTGAGACGCTTGGCACTTGTTCAAACGGGTGCTTCTTGACTCAAACCGTGCCACTAGCGAATCCTCACTCGCGGTCCCACCCACATCCCAACCGCACCTGCCCATGCGCGCCCGCCGCGCCGCGTCCCTTAGACTGAGTTCCCTATGGGTTACTACTTGACGACAGCGATTGCCTACCCCAACGGGGCCATTCACATCGGGCATGCCTATGAGTACATTGCGGCCGACACGATCGCCCGGTTCAAGCGACTGGACAATCATGATGTCTTCTTCTGCACCGGCACCGACGAGCACGGACTGAAGATGCTGCAGGCGGCGAACAAGCTCGGCATCACCCCCAAAGAACTCGCTGACGACAACGCGAAGAACTTCCGCGACACCCAGCTCGCCCTCGGCTCGACCTTCGACCGGTTCATCCGCACCACCGACGAAGACCACTACGCCGCCTCGCAGGCCATCTGGCGCAAGCTCGAAGAGGCCGGCGATATCTACCTCGACACGTACTCCGGCTGGTACTCCGTGCGCGACGAGGCGTTCTACACCGACGACGAGACCGAGGTCGTCGACGGCGTGCGCCTGTCCAAGGAGACCCGCACCGAGGTGACCTGGACGGAAGAGGAGTCCTACTTCTTCCGCCTCTCGAAGTACCAGGACAAGCTGCTCGAGCTGTACAAGAACCACCCCGAATTCATCGGCCCCGACTCCCGCCGCAACGAGATCGCCTCGTTCGTCGCATCCGGGCTCAAGGACCTCTCCATCTCCCGCACCACCTTCGACTGGGGTGTGCCGGTTCCCGGCAACGACAAGCACGTGATGTACGTGTGGATCGACGCCCTGACGAACTACATCACCGCGGCCGGCTACCCCGATGACCAGGAGCGCCTCAGCAAGTGGTGGCCCGCCGATGTCCACATCATCGGCAAGGACATCATCCGCTTCCACTCGGTCTACTGGCCCGCCTTCCTCATGAGCGCCGGCATCGAGCTGCCGGGGCGCGTCCACGCCCACGGCTTCCTCTTCAACTCCGGCGAGAAGATGTCGAAGTCCGTCGGCAACGTCGTCGACCCCCTCGACCTCGTCGACGCCTTCGGCTTGGACACCCTGCGCTTCTTCCTCTTCCGCGAGTTCTCCTACGGCCACGACGGTTCGTACACGAAGGACTCGATCATCACCCGGAAGAACTCCGACCTCGCCAACGAGTACGGCAACCTCGCCCAGCGCTCGCTGTCGATGATCCAGAAGAACTGCGACGCCCAGGTGCCGCAGCCAGGCGAACTCACCGAGGCGGACGAGAAGCTCCTCGCCCTCGCCCGCGCCGTGCCCGACACCGCCCGACGCCACGTCGACACCCAGGCCCTCCACCTCTATGTCGAGGCCTGCTGGAAGGTGCTGTCCGAGGCCAACCGCTACTTCTCCGCGCAGGAACCGTGGAAGCTGAAGAAGACCGATCCCGATCGCATGACCACCGTGCTGTGGGTGACGATCGAGGTCGTGCGCATCATCTCCATCCTCATCCAGCCGGTCATGCCGGATTCCGCGGGCAAGATCCTCGACCTCCTCGGTGTGCCCACCGGAGTCGGTGAGGCCGGCGCGAAGGTCCTGCCGACCGCCGTCGATTCCGGGTCCGGCGCCGAGGCGATGGGGGCCGTATCCGCGAGTGCGGCCATCGGTGTTGCCGCCGGTGCCGCCTACGCGTCGGCCGCCCTGGCGCCGAATGTCGCCGAGGCCGCTGCCGATGGCATCGCCGCCGCCGAGGCGGATCCCCGGTCGTTCGCGGCCGTCGAGTTCCCGCTCGAGCCGGGCACGCCCCTGCCGAAGCCCGAACCCGTGTTCCCGAAGTTCGTGGAGGAGACCGAATAATGGCCTCGCGCGCCGCCGGAACCTATCCACCGGTGCCCGAACCGCTCGCTCATCCCATCGTCGACACCCACACCCACCTCGACATCTGCACGGGTGTGCGGCTGCCGCTAAGTGCTGGTGAACCCGAACCCGAGGTGACCCCGGAGACGGACGAAGAGTTCCCGTCGCTGGATTTCTTCCATGACACCGCCGCCGAGGCGGGAGTCCGTCGCATCGTCCAGATCGGCTGCGACCTTCCGGCAGCCCGGTGGACGACTGCGCTCGTGGCTTCCCAGTATTCAGGCACCCCCGCCGAGGCGGCCACGGAGGTGGGATCCCTCGCCGAGGCGGCCGACCCCCGCACCGTGCCCGCCCCTCCTGCCGGGGGGCGGGCATGGATGATCGGCGGAGCCGCCCTCCACCCGAACGAAGCCCCACGGCTGGCCGAACGCGGCCTGCTCGATGACGCTCTCACCGAGATCGAATCGCTCGTGAGCTCGCACGAGCGCATGCGTGTGGTGGGGGAGACCGGTCTCGACTACTTCCGCACGGCGGAAGAGGGAGTCGCCGAACAGGAGCGCTCCTTCCGAGCTCATATCGAGATCGCCAAGCGCACCGGACGTGCACTGCAGATCCACGATCGGGAGGCACATGCCGATGTGCTGCGCATTCTCAAGGAGGAAGGCGCCCCCGATGTCACGATCTTCCACTGCTACTCCGGTGACGAGGCGATGGCCCGTGAATGTGCTGCCGAGGGCTACTACATGTCCTTCGCCGGCAACCTCACGTTCAAGAACGCCGACGAGCTGCGGCGGGCAGCGGCGGCCGCTCCGTTGGAGCTGCTGCTGACGGAGACCGACGCGCCCTTCCTCACCCCGCACCCGCATCGCGGTAAGCCGGGAGGCCCCTACCTCACGGCGCTCACAGCGCGGAAGCTCGCCGAGGTGCGTGGGATGAGCGAAGAGGATCTGTGCGCGGCCGTATGGAACAACGCGGAGCGGGCCCTCGGCAGCTGGGATTGAGCAGAGCTCAGCCCGTCGTTCTGATTGAGCAGAGCTCAGCCTGTCGTTCTGTGAGCGAGATAACGGAACGTGCGGCCGCCTCGGCGAGGAAATATCACGATCGAGAATGCCCTGAAACTCGGGGAACTCCAGGTCAGACACGCCCTCAGGAAACTCACACCGTTACATTTCCGTGATATTTTGCGAACCGTGTAACGAATCGGTTACAGTGAACAGGTCGATAAACTCTGCTCAGGGATATTTTTGTGATTGATTTTCTGAAGAACCGCAAGGTTCAGATCGCTGCACAGGCGGTCGTGATCACCGGGCTCGTCGGTGGCACGGGCGCAGTTGTGACCATGAACAAGCCCGTGACCTTGGAGGTCAACGGACAGGCCGAAGAGATCCGAACCTTCGGTGGAACGGTCGGGGACATCCTCGACAGCCACGAAATCGATGTCGATAAGCGCGACCAGGTCAAGCCCGGTGTGGGCACCAAGGTTGACCGTGACATGACGATCACCGTCAACACGGCCAAGAAGGTTGCGCTGTCCGTCGATGGCAAGGAAACGAACGAATGGACCAACGCGAACACCGTGGGTCAGGCTCTGGCCGACCTCGGCGTCGACGCGAAGGGCGCCGACCTCAACGCTAAGGCCAGCCAGCGTCTGAAGGACGAGGGCAATGACATCGAGGTGACCACGGCGAAGGACCTCACCGTCGTCGCCGACGGCAAGGACCACAAGGTCTCGGCCGCTGTGGGCACCGCTAAGGAAGCCCTCAAGGACACGGGCGTCAAGCTCGACAAGGACGACTTCCTGTCCGTGCCGATGTCCGCCGAGGTCTCCGACGGCCAGGTGCTGACCGTCAACCGCGTGAAGAACGACACCGTCAAGGACAAGCAGGCCATCAAGGCCAAGGTGGAGACCAAGAAGTCCGATTCCCTCTACGAGGGTGAGACCAAGGTCGAAGCGCAAGGCAAGGACGGCGAGAAGCAGGTCACCTACAAGGTCAAGACGATCAATGGCGAAGAGGTCAAGAAGGAGAAGAAGGACGAGCAGGTCATCTCCGAACCCAAGACCAAGGTCGTCATCCAGGGCACCAAGAAGAAGGAAGCACCGGCCGACACCGGCGGCTCCGACTCGGGTGACTCCGGCGATTCCGGTTCGGGCGACTCGGGCGATTCCGGTGACTCCGGTGACTCGTCCACCGGCGGCAGCGACGCCGGCTCCGGTGGCGGCGATATGAGCACCGAAGAGATCAAGGCGATGCTCGGCGGACCTGGATCCAAGTGGTACCAGGTTGCCAAGTGCGAATCGAACTTCAACCCTCGTGCGGTGAACAAGTCGAACAACGCACACTTCGGCCTGTTCCAGTTCAAGCTCGCCACCTGGCAGTCCATGGGCGGCAGCGGCAACCCGGTCGACGCCAGCCCGCGTGAGCAGTTCGAGCGCGCCAAGAAGCTCCAGGCTGCAGCCGGCTGGGGACAGTGGGCCTGCGCCTGATCTGAGATCAGGTGTGGAGTCGCCGACTGAGCGCCTGCAAAGGCCAAGAACTCTGGCCGCCATTGACAACAGATATCGACAACTGAGCTGAGGCGGTCAGCAAGGAGCGTGGGCCCCGAGGAGAGATCCTCGGGGCCCACGCTTTTCGGTGCCCCGCTGCCCCGACTTCCGGGCCCAATCTGAACTTTCGCCCAGAGCATGACGAATTGTTGGCACTCAAGTTGACCGAGTGCTAAGAGCGTTCTAGAGTCGAATTAGCACTAGCACTCATTGAGTGCCAGTTTCATGAGACGGTCGAATCGCTCGGCACCCGCGACGACGAGAGGTTCATGGCAGCAGCCGCCGTCTGACTCGATGAAATAGAACCCAGCGAAGGGAGAGGGCCCGATATGTCGGTCTCCATCAAGCCACTCGAAGATCGGATTGTCATCCGTCAGGTCGAAGCAGAACAGACTACCGCCAGTGGTCTGGTCATTCCCGAAACCGCCAAGGAAAAGCCTCAGGAAGGCGAAGTTGTCGCAGTGGGCCCGGGCCGCGTTGCTGACAACGGAAACCGTGTGCCGGTCGACGTCGCCGTCGGCGACAAGGTCATCTACTCCAAGTACGGAGGCACCGAAGTCAAGTACGCAGGCGAAGAGTTCCTCGTGCTCTCGGCTCGCGACGTGCTCGCCGTCATCGGCTGAATCCCCTGAACAACTACTTCACTGACAGGAGGACGAATGCCTAAGACTCTGGAATTCAACGACGAAGCTCGTCGTGCACTCGAAAAGGGTGTCAACACCCTGGCCGACACCGTCAAGGTTACGCTGGGACCCAAGGGCCGCAACGTCGTGCTCGATAAGAAGTGGGGCGCTCCCACGATCACGAACGATGGTGTGACCATCGCCCGTGAGGTCGAGGTCGACGATCCTTACGAGAACCTCGGCGCACAGCTGGCCAAGGAAGTCGCCACCAAGACCAACGACATCGCCGGTGACGGAACCACCACCGCGACCGTGCTCGCTCAGGCCTTCGTCAACGAAGGACTGCGCAACGTTGCCGCCGGTGCCGCACCCGGACAGCTCAAGCGCGGCATCGAGACCGCCGTCGAGGCCGTCTCGCAGCAGCTGGGCACGATCGCCCGCGACGTCGCCGACTCCTCGGAGATCGCACACGTCGCCGGTCTGTCGGCTCAGTCGCCCGAGATCGGCAAGCTCATCGCCGATGCCTTCGACAAGGTCGGCAAGGATGGCGTCATCACAATCGACGAGTCGCAGGCCGCGTCCGTCGAGCTCGAGATCACCGAAGGAATGCAGTTCGACAAGGGCTTCCTGTCGCCGCACTTCGTGACCGACGCCGATCGTCAGGAGGCTGTGCTCTCCGACGCTCTCATCCTCATCAACCAGGGCAAGATCTCCAACATCCAGGAGCTCCTGCCCGTCCTCGAGAAGGTGCAGCAGGCAGGCAAGCCGCTGTTCATCATCGCCGAGGACATCGAGGGAGAAGCTCTGTCGACCCTGGTCGTCAACAAGCTGCGCGGAATCATCAACGTCGCCGCCGTCAAGGCTCCCGGCTTCGGTGACCGCCGCAAGGCCATCCTCGAGGACCTCGCCGTCCTCACCGGAGGCCAGGTCGTCACCCCGGATATGGGCATGAAGCTCGATCAGGTCACCCTGGAAGAGCTCGGCAACGCCCGCACCATCACCGTCACCAAGGACAACACCACCATCATCGATGGTGCCGGTGCCGACGATGCTGTTGCCGGTCGTGTCGCTCAGATCCGCGCCGAGGTCGAGAACACCGATTCCGACTGGGACCGCGAGAAGCTGCAGGAGCGCTTGGCCAAGCTCTCCGGCGGAGTCGCCGTCATCAAGGTCGGCGCCGCCACCGAGGTGGAGCTCAAGGAGCGCAAGCACCGCGTCGAAGACGCCGTGTCCGCTACTCGAGCCGCCATCGAAGAGGGTGTCGTCGCCGGCGGTGGATCGGCTCTGATCCACGCTGCGAAGGTCCTCGACGGCAACGACCTCGGACTGTCCGGTGACGCACTCACCGGCGCCGAGATCGTCAAGCGCGGAGTCGTCCAGCCGCTGCGCTGGATCGCCGCCAACGCGGGCCAGGACGGCTACGTCGTCGTCGCCAAGGTCCAGGACCTCGAGTCCGGACAGGGCTACAACGCCGCCATCGACGAATACGGCGACCTCATCGGCGCCGGAATCATCGACCCCGTCAAGGTCACCCGTTCGGCGCTGCGCAACGCCGCTTCGATCGCCGCCCTGGTTCTCACCACCGAGACCCTGGTCGTCGAGAAGAAGGACGAGGAGGACGAGGACTGAGCCATTCGCTCGGACTGAGTCATCTCTGACCACGACAGTGGCCCGGAACATCACGTTCCGGGCCACTGCCGCATTCACCGTCACCGAGGCGGCCACCCCGGTTTGCGTGCGGCACAGGAGAAGTCGAGTGGCACATGTTTGAAACAGTGCTATTCGTCTGAGACGGTGCCGCAGCCGTGAGCGCTCTCGAGCTGGGCTCGCAGGCGGGCGAGGTCGGCGCGGACCATGTCGGCGTCGCGGTCGAACTCGGCGAGATCGACTCCCGGCAGACGGAAGAGGGTGAAGACCACCTCGGCGCCGGTGCCGTTGGTGAGCACCCGCAGGGGATTTAGCACGACCGTGCCGTCGGGGAAGATCACGTCGTGACCGAGGATGCCCAGATCCGTATGCGGGCCGAAGCGGACCTCGACCTCACCCATCGGGGAGTCCGTGATCCAGCGGCCGGCCTCCTCGCGAATTCCGTTGCTCAGTCCCGCGGCCCAGGCCGGAAGGTTCGCGGGATCGCCGGCGAAGGCGGCCACCTCGGCGGGGGAGACGTTGATGGGAGTCGAGAGGTGGAGCGCTGGATTCGTCATCCCCCAACTGGACCATAAGAGAAGCAGCGCGGCCAGGGAAAGGGAGCGCTCCATGGCGCGCGGGCCGACAAAGAGTGCCGTCCCTCGTGCCGCTCGCAGCAGACCGTACACAGCTGGCTCACACCTACTGGCCAGTCGCTTTTCATGTTTCTGAGTGGCGATCCTCGTTAGTCTGGAAATGACAGCTTGCACCGACGCATGAGGAATCTATGACCACCGGCCCGACGATGCCCATCGCCCGACTTCGCGACGTTTCGAAGGTCTTCGATCCGAAAGGGGCAGCGGTCACGGCTCTCAGCGGGGTCAGCCTCGACATCGCACCGGCCAAGCTGACCGCGGTGATGGGGCCCTCGGGATCCGGGAAGTCAACACTCATGCACGTCCTCGCCGGACTCGATCGTCCCACCTCGGGCACGGTCCACCTGGGCGAAGAGGAGATCACGAAGCTGCGCGACGACGATCTCACCGCCCTGCGCCGCCGCCGGATCGGATTCGTCTTCCAAGCGTTCAACCTCGTGCCTACGCTCACCGTCAAAGAGAACATCCGCTTGCCCTTCGAACTCGACGACCGTCGGCCGGGTGCCGACGAACGTGCCTGGATCTCCACGGTCGTTCACCGCCTGGGGTTGGAAGACCGACTCAAACACCGCCCCAACGAACTCTCCGGCGGCCAACAGCAGCGCACCGCAATCGCCCGGGCACTCGCGACCCGCCCGGACATCCTCTTCGCCGACGAACCGACCGGCAACCTCGACGCGAAGTCCGGTCGCGAAGTCATGGCGATCATGGTCGAGGCCGTCCGCGACTTCGGGCAATCGATCGTGCTCGTCACCCACGACCCGATCGTCGCCGCCCACGCCGACCGCGTCGTCTTCATCGCTGACGGCACCCCGGTGACGGAACTGAACGACACCATCACCGCCGAAGCGATCGCCTCGACCATGCTCGACATCGACGAACGCGCCGAATCCGCGGTGAGCCGATGAACCCGCTGCGCGAAATCAGGACCAACCCGCGGCAGTTCTTCCCCAGCGTCCTCGTCGTCTTCATCGCCGCCCTCTTCGGCAGCGCGATCATGCAGGGCATCGCGATCCTGACCGCGTGGCTGTCGTCAGAGAAGATCATCGCCGAATCCGAGTCCGCGCAGAACTTCCTCTCGATGATCGGTGTCACCTTCTTCCTCATCGCCCTCTTCGTCTCCGCGATCGTCATCGCGAACACGTTCTCGATCATCATCGCCGGTCGCAGCCGCCAGCTGGCTCTGCTGCGCCTCATCGGTGCGTCGTCGAAACGGCTGCGCAGGGCCGCCTCGGTGGAGGGACTGATCATCTCCGTCCCCGCCGCGGTGCTCGCCTTCGCCGCGTCGACCGGGCTGGCGCGAGCGGCTCAGAATTTCCTCGGCAACGCCATCACCGAGGAGGTCGCCCTCCTCACCCCGACCATGGCCGTCCCCGCTCTCGCCACGATCATCGTGACTTGGGCTTCGGCGTACCTGGGTGCGCGCCGCATCACGGGGATCTCACCGATCGAGGCGACCTCGCAGGCGGTGGAGCTCCGGCCCGAGGACGCCCGCGCCTCACTCGGCGGACTCACCGCCTCGCTGATTCTGCTGTCGATGGGGCTTACGTTCCTCGTCAACTCCGTGATCGGGGCCGCCGACCATCGGATCAGCGTGATCAGCGTGGTGCTGACCGCATTCGGCTCAAGCCTGACCTTCATCGGCGTCATCATCGGCCACCCGTGGATCCTGCCGCCCCTGCAGGCGGCGATCGGCTGGCTGTGCGGGCGCACCGCAGTGTCCCGGTTGGCCGCCTCGACGATCGCCCGCCATCCCACCCGGAACGCGCGCACGGTCATCGGTCTCGTCATCGGCATCACGCTCATCGTCATGTTCGCCACCGCCATGACGACCTTCCGCGATCAGCTGCTGCGGTATGCCAGGTCGCTCGGCGAAGAGGGGTGGGGCGGCCTCGAAGACGCGTTGGCCACGGTCATCGACAAGTCGATGCTGTTCGCGCTGGCCCTCATCCTGTTCTCCGTGATCATCGCCGTCATCGGCGTCGCGAACACGCTCATGCTCTCCGTGCGGCAGCGCACTCAGGAGATCGGCCTGCTCATGGCACTGGGCCAAACCCCGAAGCGCGTGCGGCGGATGATCACCGCCGAAGGCCTGCAACTGAGCCTGACCGCCTGCGCGGTCGCCGTCCCGCTGGGCATCGGCTTCGGGTGGGTCGGCGCACTGACCCTGCTCTCGCCCCTGCTCGGCCTCTTCGCACCGAGCGTGCCCTGGACGGTCGTCATCGCCGTCATCGCCGGCACCCTCATCGCCGTGTTCGTCGCGAGCCGCGAACCCGCCCGCGCGGCCACCTCGATCAGTCCCGTCGAGGCGCTCGAAGCCGTGTGAGGTGCGGTGCGGGCTGGTGATGCTGACGGCCCAGTTTGAGTTGAGAAGCCCACGTTAGAAACTGGGCTATTCAACTCAAACTGGGCCGTGCCCGGTGCTTGATTTCGTGACCTGACGGATTCCCCGCTGAGGTGGGATCCTCGCCGAGGCGGGACCGGGATCCGCGGGTCAGTCGAGTTCCACGACGGTTCCGTTCGATCCGTCGACGCGGACGCGCTGGCCGGAGGTGAAGCGGCTGGTCGCGTCGCGCACAGCCATGACGGCGGGCAGCCCGAGCTCACGAGCGGTGACCGCTCCGTGCGAGAGTGCTCCGCCGCTTTCGGTGATCACCCCGCCGGCCTGGTAGAACAGAGCCGTCCAGGCCGGGTTCGTGGTGCGTGCGACGAGAATCGCTCTGTCGGGGAATGATGAGAAATCAGCGGGGGAGTGGACGACGAAGACCTCACCTTCGACGGTCCCCGGGCTGCCTGCGGTGCCGGTGATGTGGTCGGTGTCAGCGTCGACTGCGGCTGTTGCTTTGCCGTACTCCCATTCGGGTGTGCGATCGACCGCTGCTTCGTAGGCGGCCTTGTTCTGTGCGGCGATCTCGGTCAGATCGGCCAAGGCGGTTCCTGCTTCCGTGGAGTCCGCGGCCGCGCTGGTTGAGGCGCGGGTTGCGTCGGCGGTGCCCACCTCGCGGTTCGCGGCCGCGGTGTAGGTGGCGCCCAGGTCGCGGTTCTCGGCGTCGGCACGGATCGCTGCGTCGAGACTCTCGAAGTCGATGAAGTAGACGTCCGAGGCCTCCACGAGGACGCCGGCATCGACGAGCCTGCCGCCGAGCTCCTTCAACGCACGCCGCATCGGCAGGGTCAGCCGCGTCGTCTGATAATGCTCGAGGTCGTCGAGTGCCGTGTAGGTGCGGGCCAGGCGGATGACTTCCTGGACGAGGTAGCGCAGCTTCTCCGGTGCCGCATTGACGACGGCGAGTTCGGTCTCTGCCTGCACGATCTTGCGCTCCATATCCGTCATCGGTGCGGACGCGGACCCTGTGCCCGGTCCGGGCTCAGATGCCTCTGCCTTTGCCTCTGCCTCGGCCGCGGTCCGGGCGGCGAGCAGACGGATCTGGTCGAGCACGATGTGCGGAGCCTCGACCCACGTCGGATGGTAGGCATCGAAGTCGAGTTCACGGTGTCCGTGCTGCTCGAGGAACCGGTCGAAGGATGCCTTGAACTGCGGGAACCTCTCCAGCTCCGCGACCCCGGCCTCACCATGGTGGGCCTCCAGCGCAGTGAGCAGATCGGCATCGGCGGCGACAAGCCGCGAGAGTTCTCGCAGCTCGGCGTTGACCTGCGATGTCTTCGTCTCCGTCGATGCCATGAGGCGTTCGAACACATCCTGTGCCTGATCCTCGTCGAGAGCGAGCGAGAGCATGTGCTGCAGAGCCGCATAGAGCGTGCCCTGGGTCAGCGAAATCGCGATGTTCGGACGGAAATATTCGGTGCCGAGGTCACTGATCGCAATGACGTGATCCCATACCTGTGCCAGCGATTTGTCTTCCAACGGCTCGTTCGACAGGCGACCGATCCCGATGAGATACGTGTCGAGATCGCGCATCCACTGCACCGGCAGTTCCTGCACCCATCCGAACTGCCGAGCGATCTGGGGCAGCGACTCGGTGATCGTCTCGACACTGGAGAGCATGTTCGTCGGCAGCCGACCGGCGTAGAGATCGACCGCGGTCTGATTGCCGTAGATATAGAAATCGCGTATGACGAACCATTTGTCGTCGAACGGCGGCAGCCCCATGAGATCGAAACTGTGATTGAGCGAATGGTGGAACCCGGCCTCCACGAGATCCCAGGTCAGCGGAGTCACTGGGGTGGGGAAGCGTTCGGCGGACTCATCGCGGGTCCACCGCGGAGCCACCCGCGTGATCGGCCGCGACTGCAGCAGGTAGAGATCGCCGTCGTGCAGCGCCCATTCGATGTCTTGAGCGAAACCGAAATGGTTCTCCGCGGCCACCGCGAGCTCGGCGACCTCCTTTGCCTGCGCCGTTGACAGTGCCGGACGCGTGCGCTGCTCCGCGCTGAGGTCGACGACCGTCGTCCGCGCACCGTCACTCTCACCGAGGCGGCTGCCACCCCGACCGTCAGCCTCACCGAGGCTGTCGCCCCCGACGTCGTGGCCGGCCCCGTCGCCATCGCGGTTCCCACCGCCGCTCATGATGAGTGCGGTGGGCTTCTCGGCGATCTCGGCTGCGACCTGCTCGCCGGTGTCCCGGCGGACGCGGAATTCGTCGACGGGTTCCTCTCCGCCGACAACCGTCTCACCGAGGCCGAAGGCTGCGTTGATGAGCACCTCATCGGTGTTGCCGCGCACCGGGTCGACGGAGAACGCGACGCCTGCGGCTTCGTTCGCGCCGACGGAGACCATGAGCTGGACGACGACGGCCATCTTCGCCTCAAGTTGATCGACGCCGAGCTGCCGGCGGTAGCGGAAGGCGTGCTCGTTCCACAGGGAGGCATAGCAGTCGCGCACCGCCTCGGCGATGGCGGCGGTTCCGCGCACGCCGAGGTAGGTGTCGTGCTGCCCGGCGAACGCGGCTCCCGGCAGGTCCTCCATCGTGCCCGAGGACCGCACGCCCACGGCCTGCCCGGTCAGGCCCGCCTCGGCGACGGCTTCGTCGAATTCGGACAGCCACGCATCGGGGATGGGGGTGGCATGGATGAGGTCGGCGATCGCCTCGGCGGGGGAGTCGGTGCCGATGAGCTCGGTGATCCGTGACTGGAGCGGTGCGATGAACTGGGAATAGGCGTCGGCGGTGACGATGAAGCCGCCGGGTACGGGCAGGTTCTGCGCGGACTTCGCCAGGCTGGCGCCCTTGCCGCCGCTGCGGGCCAGCTCTGTGGCGAGGGGATCGGTGAAGCGGAGTGTGAGGCTCATCGGGGCTCCTTCGGATCTGCGGTTCACGAGACTGTTCGGCAGGTGTGGTGCGGTTCGTCGAGTGGGGGTGGGGTTGCAGGGTCGGTGCGGTTCGTCGAGCAAGGGCGGTTCACAGCCGGATGCGGCGGACCCCCAGCAGCAGCCAGCCGAGCGCCCCGCTGAGGACGCCGGCACCGATGACCGCGGGCCAGAAGAACGCCGCGATGATCAGCACCGGTATCCAGACCATAACCGCTGCGAAGCCCGCGAGGAGGCGAAAGAATGTGACAGTATTGCGACCGTCCGCGCGTGATCCGGCGACCGCGGCGGCCACGAGGATCGGGGCGAAGAGCCACAGAGCCAAGAATCCGATCCACCTGATGAGGGGATAGGTCCGCGGTCTGGCGACGGTATTCGCCGAGGTGGGGCTGCCCTCAGGCTGGCCTGCCGAGGTGGGGCCGTCTTCTTTGGGAGCGACCGAGCCGGCCGCGTTCTGCAGTTCGAGAAACGCCTGCGCATAGCTTGCCGAGCCGCCCGGAGTCCTCCGCGCCCGATCGAGGGCGCGGGCTTCGACAGCGGTGAATGTCGCTTCGTCCGGGCAGTTCACCGACACATCGTCAAGGGCGACACCCATCGCCGAGGCGACCGCCGCCTCCCATTCATTGTCCGCCCTGCCGTCGCGGTCGGGAATCGTGACCGCGGGACCGCGGACCATCTCGGCGCGGGAGCGGAACCGATCCGGGGTCGAATAGAACAGGCCCACAGGGATGACCTCGACGTCGATGCCGTCGGCGATGAGGGAGCACGCGATCCGGGCGGCGCCGGACTTGTACGGCTGCGGACGGTGGCCCCACTCGCTGCTTGCCTCGGGAAAGATACCGAGGTCACCGCCTCGGCGCAGGTGGGCGAGTCCCGCCTCGACGGGGCTGGCCACTGAAGCGGGATCGAGTCCGTAGCGCTCGACGTCCTTGGGGCGGACCACGGGGATGCCGGCGATGAAGAGCCGGAGGAACCAGTGGCGCAGCAGTTGGATCGAGACGAGGAACTGAGCGTGGGGGAACGCTGCGAGCACCTGGTGGCCGTCGATCGCGCCATTGCGGTGGCTGGCGATGATCAGACGCGGTCGCCGGGCGGGACGTCCACCGGGCGCGGAAGGAGAGTCAGCGGATGCGGCGGGACGGTCGGCACCTGAGGTGGGAGCCGCCTCGGCGGGAGATGATGCCGACTTCGGCGGCTGGGAATCAGGGTTCGTGCTGAGGTCGAGCACGCGGATGCGGCCGAAGTACACGGTGCGCATGGCCGCGTTGATGATCCGGTGGCGCAGGCTCAGTGAGGCATCGCTCATGACTCCAGTCCACCACATGTTCGGCCGAGGTGGGGCGGTCCCGACCGTGAATTCGGCGGTCGGCCGGGACGGCTGCAGTTCTCGGCGTGTTGGCTGCCGTCGTCAGTCGGCAGCCACCTCGCTGCGCAGTTTGTGCTTGAGCAGCTTGCCCGACGGGTTGCGCGGCAGCTCGTCAATGACAAAGACTTCGCGCGGCAGTTTGTATCGGGCGAGCTTGTCGGCCAGGTGGTCGCGCAGCTCGTCGACGCCGAAGTCCATACCATCGGTGGTCGTGATGAAGGCGACGACCTGCTCGCCCCACTGCGGATCCGGCTTCGCCACCACCGCGACATCGGCGACCCGCTCGTGGGCGATGATGGCCTCCTCGACCTCGAGGGAAAACACGTTCTCGCCGCCGACGATGATGACGTCCTTCGAACGGTCGACGATATAGAGATACCCGTCCTCATCAATCCGGGCGAGATCACCGGTCTTGTACCACTCTCCCTCGAAGGCCGCCTCGGTGGCTTGGGGATTGCCGAGATATTCGCGCATCCTGGTGTCACCGGCGAACCAGATCTCGCCGGTCTCGCCGGGACCCGCCTCAGCGCCGTCGGCCGTGACGACTCGCATCGCGTTGCCGACCATCGCGTGCCGACCGATGGAACCCGCCTTGCGCAGCTGATCCTCGGGCCCGAGAAGGCATCCGGTCGGACCCATCTCGGACATACCGAAGAGGTTGTAGAACTGGTTGGTCCCGTAGGCGTCGATGAGCATTGCTGCCGTCGCCCGGTCGATCGGGGCACCGCCGTAGTTCCACCGGCGAATGGAGGAGAAGTCGTAATCACCGAAGTCGAAGCCGAGCTTCTTCGCAGTCATGATCGGCGCGACATAGGCGACAGTGGGTCCGAAGAACGTCGTGATCTCCTCCGTGGCGATGATCTGCATCGAGTCCACCGGGTGGTAAGCCCGCTGGAGGACGACGGTGCCGCCCATCTGGATGGTGGGGATGAGTGCGATGTTCAGCGGCGCCGAATGCCAGATCGGCATGCAGATGAGGTAGCGGTCGTCGTCGCGGTAATCCATGTTGAGGTTGATGAGAGTGCCGACTTGGAAGATATTGCGGTGCGAATGCACGCATCCCTTCGGTGAGCTCGTCGTGCCGGAGGTGTAGAGGACCTGCGCGACCTGCTCATCGGTGAAGTCGCCGGGCTCGGCCTCGGTTGCGGCATCGAGCTCGACATCGAAGCTGCCCGGGGCGCTGGGTTCTGTCTCCAACCAGGTGATGTCCGGTGCCCCGGCCCGCGCGACTTCGGCGAGCTCGGTGCTGACGATGCCGAGCTTCGCTCCCGAATGCTCGATCGTGTACTTGACCTCTGGGGGCTGGAACTTGTGATTGACCGGTACGACGGTCGCGCCGAGGTACCACGCGCCGAAAGCTGCGAAGACGAACCCCGGGACATTCACCGTCATGATGCCCACGGCGTCGCCGGGCCGGATTCCGTTGTCGCTGAGCACCTGCGCCGCCTTGAGCGCCCGGTGCCGCAGCTGGGCGTAGGTGAAGCGCTGATCCTCATAGACCAGGGCTTCCTTGTCCGGGTTCCGCAGGACGGTGGTGTCGAGCATGGTTCCGAGCTTCATTGCTTCTCCTTGTGACGAGTGTCATACTGAGAACAATTGAACCACGATTCATTTCTTTGTGGAAGCGACGTCACCACAGTGATGAAACGTGGAAGAAGCCGATGACTTCCGGGACCGTCCGCCGCTGGTGTCCCTTCGGTGGTCATCTGCCGGTGACAGACCTTCTGACGATCCGAGGTGAGGATGGCGTATCGCGAAACCCAGCGCACTCGGGCCAATGCCGAGGCGCGTCGGGCCGGCATCGAACGCGCCACTCGACATGTCATTGCCCGCGGAGGATTCGCCTCGGCGAGTGTGGCCGCGGTTGCCGTCGAGGCCGATTGCAGTGCCGGGTCGATCTACACGTACTTCAGCAGCCGAGACGAGCTGCTGCGGCTGGTCTTCGCGCAGGCGGCAGGCCACGAGCTGGAGGTCATCGCCGGCACCGTCGCCGAGGCGGCCACTGCCGCTGAGGTCGCGGAGTCGACCGTCGAGGTCTTCGTCCGTCGCGCCGTGGCTGGCCGCAGGCTCTCCCACGCTCTGCTGCTCGAAGAGGTTCCCGAACCGGTTCAGAGCGAACGGCTGCGGCTGCGCCGCGGATATGTCGCCGCCATCGGGGCAGCCCTGGACCGGGTGGGCGGCACGCAGATCCCCGCCGAGGTGGTCGCCCGTTCGATCGTCGGAAGCGTCGGAGAGAACCTCGTCGACATCCTTGACCCGACCGCCCCGAATCCGAGCCCGGCGGAGATCGAGACTCTCATCAGGGCACTGACCACGTTCACCCGATCCGCTTTAGGAGAACCATGACCACCACGCCCGACACCACCGCGAACACTGCAGTCACACGTTCCGCAGAACCCGCGTCGGAACCCTCCGTCCCACGGACGACGCACACCGTGTTCAACCAAGCGCCGCCTCGGCGAGATCTCAACGAGTTCTCGCTGAATACGGCCCTGAAAGACGCGCTCGCTCACTATGCGCCGGGTGCCTCGCACGATGAGCTCGAGCGCATCGGGGCGCTCGTCGGCAGCGCCGACTTCATCAACGATGCACGCCTGGCCAACGTCCACGGGCCGGTGCTGCGCAGTCACGACGACTGGGGCAATCGCGTCGACGAGATCGAGTTCCACCCGGCCTACCACCGGATCATTGGCGATGCACTCGACGCGGAGGCGCACTCGTATGCCTGGACTCATCCCGGGCCGGGAGCCAACGTCGAGCGTGCCGCGCGGTTCATGCTCTTCTCCCAGATCGAACCCGGCCATGCCTGCCCCGTGTCGATGACGCACGCGGTCGTGCCGTCCCTGCGCACCGACTCCGCTCTCGCCGATTTCTGGGTGCCGCGTGCCACCGCCGCCGGGTACGATCCGCGGAGGGTCGACCCGGCGACGAAGTCCGCAGTGACCTTCGGCATGGCGATGACGGAGAAGCAGGGCGGATCGGACATCCGCGCGAACACCACCACTGCGGTCCCGTCCGGCGACCACTACCTCATCACCGGCCACAAGTGGTTCTGTTCGGCTCCGCAGTCGGACGCATTCCTCGTCATCGCCCAACTCGATGAGGGGCCGAGCTGCTTCGTCGTGCCTCGTGTGCTGCCCGGCGGTGGCCTCAATTCGGTGCGCATCCAGCGGCTCAAGGACAAGCTGGGGAACAGATCCAACGCCTCCTCTGAAGTCGAGTTCGACGCCACCCAGGGGTGGCTGCTCGGGCAGGCCGGCAAGGGGGTGCGCACGATCATCGAAATGGTGGCTCAGACTCGACTCGACTGCGTCCTCGGTTCCACGGCGGGGATGCGCCAGTGCGTCGCCGAGGCGGTCTGGCACGCCCGTGGGCGCGCGGCCTTCGGCGCCAGGCTCATCGACCAGCCGCTCATGCGCGCCGTCATCGCCGACCTCCAACTGGAGGCGGAGGCAGCCACCTTCACCGCGCTGCACCTAGCCGCGGCCTATGATGACGACAGCGCCGAGGCGGCCGACTTCCGCCGCCTGGCGACGGCCGTCGGCAAGTATTGGATCTGCAAACGCGGCCCCGAACATGCCTACGAGGCGCTCGAATGCCTCGGCGGCAACGGCTACACAGAGTCCTTCCCGTTGGCCCGCCGCTACCGGGAGCAGCCGGTGATGGCGGTGTGGGAAGGCTCAGGCAACGTCATCGTCCTCGACGTGCTGCGAGCCTTGGCTCGCGAGCCGCGGAGTGCGAAGACGTTCCTCGGATTCCTCGAGACCGGTTTGGGCAAACACGCTGATTTCGACGCGGCTTACGAGTCGCTGGCCCGGTCATTGCAGGACGCGGCGCAGGATCTGGGCTCCGGAGATGCGGCAGCACAGGCGTCGCTGCAGGCCAGAGGCCGAGCTCTCGTGGAGAAGATGGCGCTGCTCATGCAGGCGGCGATCCTGTTCGAATCCGCCCCGGACGAGGTGGCGGCCAGTTTTGCCGCGGCCCGACTCGGTGCCGACCGGGGCCGCGAATACGGCGCCCTGCCGGACGGAGTCGACATCGACTTCCTCATCAACCGGGCGTGAGCGGGCGACTGCGCGCCGAACAGCCCAGTCTGAGGTGAGCAGCACATGTTTGAAACTGGGCTATTCAACTCAAACTGTGCCGCGACGCGGGGCCTGCGGCGCGCAGCCGAGTGCGGTGGGGGCAGGGTGCAGCGGAGCGGTTGTTCAGCTGCGGCGGTGCGCGGAGACGCAGCGGCGGCGGTCGACGCGCATGACCCTTCCGTGGTTGCGCAGGCGACGCTGAACGCAGTCCGGCGGTCCGTCGAAATCCGGTCGCGGAGTGCGGGTGACGACAGCAGGTTTGTGCTCGAAGGCGAATGAATCGGCCTCCCACTCAGGGGTGCGTCGCGCACCGAACTCAGAGGTTTCGATGAACGCCCGGAATTCCTCGACCAGCCGCTCCTGCATGTCATAGAGGCTCTCATCATTTCCGGGGAAGTCGAGGAGGACTTCAATAGCCTCCCCGGCGACGACGATCCGCGCAATGAGCCGCCTTTCATCGTCGCTGTCGCGAAGCAACGCGATGCTGTCCCACTCGTGATCGGCGAACATCGCGAGAACGATCGGAGTGACGACCTTCTCGCAGAGGACATCCTGCGTGAGTTCGATGCGGTCCATGTGTCCCACCATATGTGCTCAGTCGTCGGGAGTTCGAAGGCGTCTCGGAGTTTTGCGGAAACCGCGGCGGATCTGCGGTATGCGGCAGACTTCGTGCGGTTCCACGCCAATGCTTCCGCGACCGCGACGACGACAGGGCACCGCAAAGACTGGGACGGAGACGACACCGCAAAGACTGGGACGGAGATGGCACCGCATAGACTTGACCCCATGCCCCGCAGTCCGCTCCCGCCCCGAGAAGGAATCTCGGCGACCGCGCTGCGCGCCCCCGGCGGCAAGGCCACCCATGCGAAGAATCACCTGCCCGTTCCCGATTCGATCGGTCAGTGGCTCGAATCCGAATTCCCCGAGGCGGCCCCCGATTCCCGACGGGCGCTGCTGACAGATGGGGACATGTGCGACGAGGCGGGGCTCCCGGTGACCTGGGACGATCCGGTCATTCCCGGCGGGTTCTACTTCTTCCACCGTCCGGTCCCGCCCGAAGAGCGAATCCCGTTTGAGGTCGGGATCGTCTTCGAGGACGATGACCTCCTCGTCGTCGACAAACCCCACTTCCTCGCCAGTACCCCGAACGGACGATTCGTCCGCGAATGCGTCGTCACTCGTCTGCGCGTCGACCTCGGCCAGCCCGATCTCGTCGCCATCCACCGCCTCGACCGGATCACCGCCGGACTGTTGGTCCTTTCGAAACGGCCCGAGACGCGCGGCCGTTACCAGCGCCTGTTCCAAGACCGACGAGTCAGCAAAACCTACCGTGCCCTGGCGCCGGCCCCGCCGCCAGAACTCGGATTCCCGCTCGTCCGCGAATCGCGCCTGGTCAAACCCGTCGGCGGACGCCAGGTGCACGAAGTCGCAGGGGAGCCGAATGCGGTCAGTCGGATCCGACTGCTTCGGACCATCACCCCACCGGACGGCCAGCCATCGCGAGGTGACACGGATACCTTGCCGCCACCTCGGCGAGGTGAAGCTGACGGTGCCCCGTCCGAACGGGCGGGGGACGGAAACGGAGCACCACCTCGGCGAATTGATGCGATTGCCGAATACGAGCTGAGTCCGGTCACGGGCAAGACGCACCAGCTGCGGGTGCACATGAACGCGCTCGGGCTTCCCATCCTCGGTGATCCGGTATACCCGGTCGACCTCGCCCCGGACCCCTACGACTTCTCATCACCGCTGCAGCTGTTGGCCGCGGAGATCGCCTTCGATGATCCGCTGAACGGGCTGAGCCGGCGATTCGAGAGCGGACTCGAACTCGAACCCGCCGCAGTCAGCTCCGATCCAGGCGCGGTCAGCTCCGATCCAGGCGAAACCCGGTAGCCTGGTGTTATGAGTCCACACGCCCCCGGATGCACATCAGAGGCCATCGTCGCCCTTGTCCGCACCCGCATCACCGACGGTGAATACCCGGCAGGAAGCCCGGTCCGCGATGGTGCCTTGGCCAAGGAATTCAACGTTTCGCGCAACACCGCCCGCGAATCGCTGAGCCTGCTTCGCCACGCCGGGCTGCTCACTCAGGAACCCAACCGGGGCTTCTTCGTCTCCACCTTCGGAATCGACGAACTCAAGGACCTCTACCGCGCCCGCCGGGTCTTCGAGATCCGCGCCGTCCAGGAATCCCAAGACGCCACCGACGAGGCGATGGCCGCCGTCGAAGCCTCCGTGGTCAGGGCCGAAACCGCACCGAAGAACGAAACCTGGGCCGACGCGCAGGAACACTCGGCATCGTTCCACCGCGCGATCGTCGGCCTCCTCGGGTCACCGCTGCTCGACGAGTTCTACCTCAACCTCATGGCCCGGCTGTCGACGACGTTCTCGCGCTCGCCCGAACCCGGCAAATACCACTCGCACTGGGCGAACCCGCACCGGGACATCCTCGAGAAGATGAAATCCGGGGACCGGCAGGGAGCCGAAGGACTGCTGCGCATCCACCTCGACGACTCCGAGGCCTCGACCCTCGACCTCGCACGGTCAGTGGGGGAGGGGCGCTAGGGTTTCCCGCGCGAATCCGACAGCATTTCCTGTGTAGCCAGTCTCACAGTGCCCGGTGCTTGAACCCATAGCGGTCGACTCTCTCGCTCCGATAGCATTGAGCCACCGTATCTTCGCGTCGAAAGGCTGTCTTCATGGGAAACCCTGAGCAGGAATCACAGGCCGCAAACGATCCGTTCTCGCTGACGGGACTCACGTATGACGATGTCCTCCTCCTGCCAGGCGACACCGATGTCATCCCTTCCGAAGCCTCCACCGCCTCCCGGCTGACCAAGGAGATCGAGCTCAACATCCCGCTCGTCTCCGCAGCGATGGACACCGTGACCGAATCCCGGATGGCGATCGCCATGGCCCGCATCGGCGGTCTGGGCATCATCCACCGCAACCTCTCCGCCGAGGATCAGGCGAAGCAGGTCGACTACGTCAAGCGCTCCGAATCGGGCATGATCAACGACCCGCTGACGATCACTCCGGACAAGACTCTGGAAGAGCTCGATGAGATCTGCGGAAAGTACCGCATCTCCGGACTGCCCGTCGTCGATGAGAACAACGTGCTCGTCGGCATCGTGACCAACCGCGACCTGCGCTTCGTCACCCGCAGCGAATTCCCCACACGCACCGTCGCCGAGACGATGACGAAGATGCCGCTGGTCACCGCACCCGTCGGCGTGGCCGCCGAGAAGGCCTTCGAGCTGCTCGCCGAACACAAGGTCGAGAAGCTGCCCCTCGTCGACGACAACAACGTCATCCAGGGCCTCATCACCGTCAAGGACTTCGTCAAGACCGAGGAATACCCGCTGGCCACCAAGGACGACGAAGGTCGCCTGCGCGTCGGTGCCGCCGTCGGATTCTACGGCGACGCCTACGAACGTGCCGGAATGCTCGCCGAGGCGGGAGCCGACGTCCTCGTCGTCGACACCGCGAACGGCCACGCCCGCGGAGTCACGGACATGATCAAGAAGATCAAGTCCGACCCGGCGTTCTCCGCCGTGCAGATCATCGGCGGAAACGTCGCTACGAAGGAAGGCGCGCAGGCGCTCGTCGAGGCCGGAGTCGACGCCGTCAAGGTCGGCGTGGGTCCCGGATCGATCTGCACCACCCGCGTCGTCGCCGGTGTCGGCGTCCCGCAGGTCACGGCGGTCCACCTCGCCGCGCAGGCCGCTCAGGCTGCCGGAGTTCCGGTCATCGCCGATGGCGGACTCCAGTACTCCGGTGACATCGGCAAGGCCCTGGTCGCCGGTGCCGACACCGTCATGCTCGGCTCCCTGCTGGCCGGATGCAATGAGTCGCCGGGCGAACTCATCTTCGTCAACGGCAAGCAGTACAAGGCTTACCGCGGCATGGGCTCACTGGGCGCGATGGCCCCGCGCAAGGGCAAGTCGTATTCGAAGGACCGCTACTTCCAGGCCGATATCGCCACCGACACCGACCTCATCCCCGAGGGCATCGAAGGCCGAGTCGCCTACCGCGGTCACCTCAAGCAGGTCGCCCACCAACTCACCGGAGGCCTGCGCCAGACGATGTTCTACGTCGGCGCGCGCACCGTCGGCGAGCTCAAGGCCAAGGGCAAGTTCGTCCGCCTGACCACGGCAGGGCTGAAGGAAAGCCACCCGCACGATATCCAGATGACCGTCGAGGCCCCGAACTACGTCGTGAAGTGACGTAGGCAGGCACATCTGACGGTGTGCCTCTGGTCAGTGGGAAGCCGCAGTTTCCGCATTTGCGCGGAGGCTGCGGCTTTTTGTGTGTGGGGTCAGCTGAGGGTGTGGGGAGAACTCCTGGCTGCTCAACGGGAAGCAGTGGCTCTGCAGCGCCTGACGAAATTGATGGGTCGATCCACGGTGTTTTCCGGTCTGAAACCACCGTGGATCGACCCAACAAATCGCGGTCACTGGACCGCACTTGGTCTCACGATGCTAGATGACACACCCCGATGTGACGAATGCCACTCGCCCATTTTCCGGCCGATGCTCCCGTAGTGCGAACGGCCGCCTTGCCGTGCGAACGCTGGGCAGCGGCGGCATCGGCCTTGGTGAGGGGTCTACTTCCGTAGTCATCGGATCCGCCCGGAGGCTCTTCGGAAACGCAATAACTTAGGGTAGGTTTCCCTAATGCAAGCCGCGCTTCGCGGTGCGCATCATCGAAGGAGGAAACCTCACAGTGACGACTTCTCTGCTCTACGACACCGAAGCGACACCCACCTCAGCACCCCTTCAGACCCCCGAAATCCCCCACCCGGACGCCGTTGGCACCGTCAGCGATCGTGACGCCCACACTGATGCCCTCCTCGGCGCCCACAGCGCAGACGAGTACACATCGCTCATGCACGACGTCGTCGACGCACTCGGCGAACGGTTCCGCACAACTGAGCGCGCCGCCTCGGCGAAGGATCGCTCCGGACTCCAGGCCGCCGTCGACGCTGTCGACCTCGACACCGCAGGCGTCGGCAACGCCGAAGCTCTGCGCGAAGTCGACGCCCTCTACGCCGACAATGCCGTGTGGTTCCACCACCCCAGCTACGTCGCCCACCTCAACTGCCCCGTCGCCGTGCCCGCCGTCGCCGCCGAAGCGATGCTCGCCGCCATCAACACCTCGGTCGACACCTACGACCAATCCGAAGTCGCCACCCTCATGGAACGCCGCCTCATCGACTGGACCTGCGCCCACCTCGGCTTCGCCGGCGGCGATGGAATATTCACCTCCGGAGGCACCCAGTCGAACCTCCAGGCACTGTTCCTCGCCCGCGAAAACGTCCTCGCCGAGGCGGCGGGACACGTTGAGGCCGATGACGCCGAATCTCGCCGAGGCGGCCCTGACCTGGGCGCGCCCAACCGCCGCGACCTGCTGTCCCGGCTGCGGATCCTTGCCACCGACCAGGCCCACTTCTCAGTGTCCCGCGCTGCGTTCCTCCTCGGCCTCGACGCCGAGGCGGTCGTGACCGTCCCGACCGACGGGTCCGGTCGCATGGATGCCGAAGCGCTCAACGCCAGCCTGCTCGCGATCGAGGCGAACGACCAGATCCCCATGGCCGTCGTCGCCACCGCCGGAACCACCGACCTCGGTGTCATCGACCCGCTCGAGACCATCGCCGAGGTCTGCGAATCAGCGAACGTGTGGCTGCACGTCGACGCCGCATACGGCGGCGGACTGCTCTGGGCCCCACAACGCGCCCACCTGCTCGACGGGATCTCCAGGGCCACCTCGGTGACCATCGACTTCCATAAGACGTTCTTCCAGCCCGTGTCCTCATCGGCCCTGCTCACCAGGGACGCGAGCCTGTTCGCGCCGACGATCCACCACCACGACTACCTCAATCCCGAAGCCGAAGCGCAAGAAGCCGACGCCGAACCGAACCAGGTCGACAAGTCCCTGCAGACCACCCGCCGCTTCGACGCGCTCAAGCTCTGGACGACGCTGCGCGCCCGCGGAGCAGGGGAGATCGGATCGATGCTCGACGCCGTCTGCGACCTCGCGACCGACGTCCGGGCGCTGCTCGAGGACCAGGCGGACTTCGAAGTGCTCGGCGCCTCGGACCTGTCCACGGTGCTCTTCAGATTCACCCCGGCGACCGCGGACCAGGTCACCTGCGACGAACTCGTCCCGCTCATCCGCCGAGTCCTCTTCCGCTCCGGCCGCGCCGCCATCGCCCGCACCGTCATCGACGGCACGCCGTGGCTCAAACTCACCCTGCTCAACCCCGACACCCGCATCGACGACGTCACCGCCGTGCTCGACCTCGTCCGTGCCACCGGGCACGGCATCCTCGCCGGCCGGGAGCTCGAGGATGCAGCGACAGAAGGAGGCGCAGCATGAGCGCAGATTCCACGCCCATCCACGACATCCTCGGCGTCGGCATCGGACCGTTCGGACTCGGCCTGGCCGCACTGTCGGAACCGCTCGACGACGTCGACGCGATCTTCCTCGATCAGCGCCCCGAATTCCGTTGGCACCCGGGCATGATGATCGAAGGCTCGACCATCCAGGTGCCGTTCCTGGCCGACCTCGTCACCATGGCCGACCCCACCTCGCCGTACTCATTCCTCAACTTCCTCAAGGAGCGCAAGCGGCTCTACCCGTTCTACATCCGCGAATCGTTCTACCCCCTGCGCGCCGAATTCGACGAATACTGCCGGTGGGTCGCCGCCCAGCTGGAAACGCTGCGATGGAACCGTCGCGTCGTGTCCGTGACCAGGGACGACGATGTGTTCACCGCCCTCGCCGAGGTGGTCGATGCCTCCGGTTCGATCCTGACGACCGAGATCTACCGGGCTCGGCATCTCGTCCTCGGGGTGGGAACGCAGCCAGTGCTGCCACCTGCACTGCAAGGGCTCGGGGGAGGAGCCGCCGACTCGCCCGCTGCCGGCCGGGACGGTGCCGTCGGCTTGCCCGTCGCCGGCCCGCTCATCCACACCGCCGACTATCTCGAGAACCGGGAAGCGCTGCTCGACTCCGGAGCGATCACGATCATCGGCAGCGGCCAGTCCGCCGCCGAGATCTACCGTGACCTCCTCGACGACGCCGAAGACCGCGGAGCGCGCCTGGACTGGGTGACCCGGTCGCCGCGGTTCTTCCCGATGGAATACACGAAGCTCACACTTGAGATGACCTCCCCGGAGTACACCGACCACTTCCGGGCTCTGCCCGATGAGCTGCGCGAACGCGTCGGCCGGGAACAGCGCACGCTGTACAAGGGCATTTCCGCGGACCTCGTCGACGACATCCACGACACTCTCTACCGGCTCAGCCGCGGCGGGCGGCAGCTGCAAACGAACCTCGTCTCCGAAGCCGAACTCGAAACCGCCGAGATCGATCCGATCAGCGGCGAATATCTGCTCGGCTTCCGCAACACGGCACTGGACAAGACGTTCACCAGGAGATCCGGGTCCGTGGTCGCCGCCACCGGATACAAATCGCAGGTCCCCGACTTCCTCAGCCCCCTCGGCGACGACATCCGACTGGACTCCCGAGGCCGTCTCGACGTCAGCCGCCACTACACGATCAACGACGAAGGAACCATCCACGTCCTAGGCGGCGAAGAGCACACCCACGGCGTGACCGCACCTGACCTCGGCTTCGGCCCGTGGCGGGCCTCGGTGGTGCTGGCCGCAGTGACCGGCCGGGAACCCTATCCGATCGAACGGACCATCGCCTTCCAGACCTTCGGGGTGCCGGCCGACGAATCCGATGCCGTGCCCGATGCCGCCCTCGCACTCGACGACTCCAAGGAGATGTCACACGCATGACCACCGAACTCATCACCAGCCTGACCACCACCGAGGCGGACGAAACCGATCCGACCGATTCTGCGGTTGATGCGAACGCCACCTGTATGCGCACGGACCGCGGTTCGGACGTGAAGCTCACGGCCGCCTCGGCGACAGTGACCATCCGTCCGCTCGACGTCGACCGGGACACCGCCCGGATCCACGAGTGGCTGACCCACCCGCGCGCTCACTACTGGATGATGACCGACCTCGACGAGAACGAGGTCCGGACCTACTTGGATGGCATTCGCGACTCCGCGGACGACGCCGGTTGGGTTGGCTCCGTCGACGGCACCGACTGCTTCTACGTCGAGACCTACACTCCGGACACCCTCATCCCGCAGAACGTTCTGGCCACCGGGCCCGGCGACATCGGGATGCACCTGCTCGTCGCACCGCCGGCAGGACCGGCCGTGCATGGCCTCACCGACCGCATCATGGCGGAGGTCATCGACTTCTGCCTGAAGCCGGTTGACCAGGGAGGACGCGGAGGTGAACGTGTCGTCGTCGAACCCGATGCCAGGAACGACGCGATCATAGAGAAGAACCGAGCTGCTGGTTTCACCCCCATCACCGAGGCGACCATCATGATGGGCGAGATCGAGAAACCGGCGCTCGTCAGTGTGTGCCTTCGCTCGGATTTCGAGGCCAGCGCGCTGGCTCCGTTCGTCACGGCCGGTGCTCGGGAGTCGCGCGTGGCTGAGACCGGCGAGTCGGACAGTGACCGGAGGTCCACCAAATCACGCACAGTCCGGACATTCGCAACCCCACCAGCACCGTACGCCCACCTCAACGGGGATGCGTTCGCCGTCGTGCAGCGCCACCTCGTCGCCAAAGCCCTGTCCGAATTCGCCCACGAACGACTCATCGGACCGGTGAACGTGGGCGAAGGCGAGCGAGCCGCCGCGAACGGCAGTGCCGATGTGAATGGGGGAGTCGCCTCGGCGAATGGTGAAGGCCAAACCTGGGAACTGAGCATCGACGGGGCCAGCCGGTACACATTCACCGCGCGCGTGCTGCCGCTCGAGCACTGGGTCATCGGCGAGGCCAGCATCACCCGGTGGCGCGACGGTACCGAGGTTCCGCTCGACGCGCAGGAACTCGTCGTCGAACTCCAAGACGCACTCTCCATCCCGGAGGACCTCATCTCCACCTACCTCGAGGAACTCGCCTCGACCCTGGCCGGGGCCGCGTTCAAACTCGAAGACGCTCGAGTCGGACGCAGACCCGATGCACGTGCACTCGTCGAGGCGGATTTCCAGACCACCGAGGCGGCCATGACCGAGGGGCACCCGGGGTTCCTCGCTAACAACGGTCGCATCGGCTTCGGCCTCAGAGACTTCCGCAAGTGGGCACCGGAGAACGGCGAGTTGAACCGCATCGAATGGGTAGCGGTGAGGCGCGAACTCAGCCATCTCTCCCTAGGCGATGGACTCGACGAGGAGAGCCACCTCGGTGAGGCGCTCAGCGAAGCCGAACGGGACCTCTTCGGCGCCCGGATCCGGCGGCCGGACAGGACCCGGCTGACTTCCACCTCATGCCGATCCACCCCTGGCAGGCCGACCACCGGCTGCCGATCACCTTCGCTGCGGATATCGCCCGAGGTGATCTTCTGCCGTTAGGTGTTGGACTCGACAAGCACCAGGCGCAGCAGTCCCTGCGGACGTTCTTCAACCATTCGCGGGCCGGAGCTCCGTATGTGAAGGTTGCGCTCGCCGTGCAGAACATGGGATTCCTGCGTGGCCTGTCGCCGAAGTACATGCGTGACACCCCGGCTATCAACGACTGGGTCGCTGGCTTGGTCGGATCCGACCCGACCTTCGCCGAGGCGGGATTCCGAGTGCTGCGGGAGCGTGCCGCGCTCGGCTACACGGGGGACGTCTACCACCAGACGAAGGAGACGAACCCACACCGGAAGATGCTGGCTGCCCTGTGGCGGGAGAACCCTGTCGAGCAGATCGAACCAGGTCAGAAGCTCGTCACCATGGCAGCCCTGCTGCACCGGGATCACCAAGGGGTGTCGCTGGCCAGCGAGCTCATCAGCGCATCTGGCTTGGGTTCCGGGGCATGGGTGCGCAGCTACCTGCGGGCCTACCTGAAACCACTTGTGCATGCGCTGCTCGCCCACGATCTCGTGTTCATGCCGCACGGGGAGAACCTCATCCTCGTTCTCGACGAACATGTGGTGACAGGGGCATTCATGAAGGACATCGGTGAGGAGGTCGCCGTGCTCGGCCATCGCGAACTGCCCGCCGACGTCGAACGCATCCGCGCCGTAGTGCCGGGGGAGGAGAAGGCGCTGTCGGTGTTCACCGATATGTTCGATGGGGTCCTGCGGCACCTGTCGGGCATCCTCGACGGCGACGGACTGCTGCCGGCCGAGAGGTTCTGGGCGATCGTCGCCGAGACCCTAGACGACTACGAAGCAGAACACCCGGATGCGGCGCACGGTGTCAGCGGCGACGTGGACCTGCGTGGCGAACACTTCGCCCATTCGTGCCTCAACCGGCTGCAGCTGAAGAACACGAAGCAGATGGTCGACATCGGCAACCAAGCCGGATCGCTCCTCTATGCGGGCACTATGCCCAACCCCGTGGCCCGCTGAGCCATAGGGGGGCCACGCCGACCGCTCACCTCAGCGCCGACCGCTCGTCGCATAACTTGATACAGCGACGGCAACTCGAGCGCTCAGTGAAGGATGACTGAGCCAGTGCGTGCGCTCGCCGCTGCGCTGTGCTGTCGATGAATCGACGCAGCGGAACACGCCACTCGCCGAGGCGGGGCTCCGGAAAGGGGTCCCGCCTCGGCGATGCGTATTGAGACCTGATCGTTGCAGTGCGCATCTGTGGAAACAGGGAGAACGCGCTTAGAGTAACCAGAGGAACAGCCCGATTCTGTCGGTCAACTGCGGCGTCGGTCAGTCCATTCAGACAGTCCTTTAGTACGGTACTTCGTGCGCATGCAAGAAGGTGACGATGATGCTCAGACTGAGTGCGGCCCTCGCCTCGGGCGGTGCCGTCTATGCTGCCTATGTTCTGTTCGACAGCTCCGATTTCGAGGCCGGAACCGTCAACTCCTACCATTCGATGTGCGCGGCTTTCGCATTGATCGCCAGCACGCTCATCATTGCGGCACTGCCTCAGATATCAGCGGCGAGCGTTGCTGTAAAGTCAACAGGGGGCCTTGCCCTTGTCGTCGGTCTGTCGATAGCCGTGGCCGCCTGGTCGATTCCGTATTCCGATGACTCGGGCTATCTCGGAATCATCACCGTCATGTTCGGGTTGCCCATGCTCGGCCTCTTGTCGGTGGCCGCCGTTCTGGTGGCATTGGGCACACTGGTCGCTGAACTTGTCACATCCAAGGCGACCGGGCGGTGACAGGCCAGCACAACTGAGTCCGCCGCGCGAGCGGTTAGTATCATTCCAACGGTTGCCTGTGCGCCGATGCGCAGATTCACGAACCGGTTCTCAGACTCAAAGGTGTGCGCATGGCGAAGCAGAACGATCGGCCGACCCTGGCCACGGTCGCTGCGCGTGCCGGCGTGAGCATCAAAACCGCCTCCCGCGTCCTCAACGGCGAAAAGCACGTTGCCGCCTCGACGGCGGAGAAGGTCGAAGCTGCCGCCGAAGAGCTCGGATTCCGCCTCAACCCCACGGCCAGGCGCTTGCGTGCCGGAGGCCGTTCACCCTATATCGGCGTCGTCCTCTCCGACGCCGGTGATGCCTTCCAAGCCCGTGCGTTCGCAGCAGTGGAAGCCGAGCTCGCAACCCTCGACCTGCGCCCGGTGGTGACCGTGGTCGGAGACGACCCCGACCGGGAGGAAGCCTTCCTCGACGAATGCCTCGCCAACGACCTGACCGGGCTCATCGTCATCCGCGCCCACCCCGAGGCGGCCGAGACCTACGCACGAGCCGCCTCGGCGCCGGGCACTCGAATCGTCTCCCTCGACCCAGCGGTCGAAGGCCCTGGAATCAGCATCGTCGCAGGCGACGATCGTGAGGCGGGACGCCTCGCGGCCGAACAGCTGCTCGCTCACGGGCACATGGCACTCGGCGTCATCGGCGACCATTCGCCCAGCCTCATCACCACCCGCCGACTGCAGGGAATCCAGGACGCCATCGCCGGCCGCCGCGGCGTCGGCTGGCGCGCCTATATGCGCGAAGACGCCCACGACGAAGCCAGCGCGAAGAACGTCGTCGCCGCCTGGCTCGGTTCCCGCAGCGCACCCGGAGCCCTCATCACCCTGTCCGCCACAGTGACCCAAGGTGCCATCGACGCCTGCCGCCGCCTCGGCGAATGGCCGGCACTGGTCGGCATCGACGATTTCCCCACGGCCGAACTCCTCGATGTCACCGTCGTCGATCGCAACGTCGAATCCCTCGCCGCCGAGGCGGTCCGACGACTCCGTGCCAGCGCGGATTCCAGCGTCTCCGGGGGCCGACCCAGCATTTCCGGGGACGGTGGGGGCCGCCTCGGCGAGGGGACACATCCTGGTGAGAACGTGACTGCAAGGGACGGCAATAACGGTGGCAAGGGGCCGGATTTCGACAATGCAGTGTGCGTCATCGCTCGGGGCAGCGGCGAAGAGCCTCCCGACACCCACTGAAAACTTTTGACGAAACAGTTGACAGCAGGCGACGTTCGGCGAATCATATTCAACAGCCTGACAACGTTGTCAGAAAGATTGAAAGGTTCACAATGAGGCACAACCTTAAGTCCCACAAGAAGCTGGCGCTCCTCGGTGCCTCGGTCGCGATCGGTGCTCTTGCACTCAGCGGCTGCGGCAACCAGAAAGGCCAGGGAAACGACGAGGCCGACAGCGGATCCGGCGGTGACGGAGATGTCACGATCGCACTGCTGCTGCCCGAGTCGAAGACCACCCGGTACGAGTCGCTCGACAAGCCGAACTTCGAGAAGTACGTCAAAGAGGCCAACCCAGACGCGAAGGTCGAATACCGCAACGCCAATCAGGACGCGACTCAGCAGCAGCAACAGGTCGAGGCGGCCGTGACCGAAGGCGTCGACGCCATCGTCCTCGACCCCGTCGACGCTTCCGCAGTCTCCTCCGCGCTGTCGAAGGCCGAGTCGAAGAAGATCCCGGTCATCTCCTACGACCGCTTCTTCGAAGGTGCCGACTACTACACTTCGTTCGACAACAAGAAGATCGGCAACCTGCAGGGCCAGGCCGTCCTCGACGGACTCAAGGACGCCGGAGTCGACCCGAAGTCGGGACCTGTCTGGATGGTCAACGGCGACCCGAAGGACCCGAACGCCGCGGACTTCAAGGCCGGCGCGGAAGAGACCCTCAAGGGCGCAGGCGTCGACATCGCCGCCAGCCACGACACCCTGGACTGGAACCCCGACGACGCCCGCCAGTGGGTCGAAGGTCAGCTGCAGGGCAAGGGCGAGAAGCCGATCGCGATCTACTCGGCCAACGACGGCACGCCGGCGGTGTCATCGCTGCGACGAAGAAAGCCAAGGTCGAACCCGTCGTCACCGGTCAGGACGCCGAGGTCGACGGACTGCAGAACATCCTCAAGGGTGACCAGTACGCCACTATCTACAAGTCGATCCCGCCGCAGGCCGAGTTCGCCGCCAAGGCCGCCGTGGCTCTGGCCGCAGGCGAGGACGTCGATGCAGGGACGACCTACAAGGACACCCCCACGGACTTCGTCGAAGCCAAGGTCGTCACCACCGACACCATCAAAGACATCGTCGGTGACCAGATCAAGGCCGAGGACATCTGCACCGGCAAGGTGGAGAAGCTCTGTGCCGATGCCGGCGTGAAGTGAGCGCGTGGGCGTTCACAATCTGACGTGACCGACCTCTAGCCGGCGACCACCACCGGTCGCCGGCTGCCGGGGTCAACGACTGTGACAAGTAGGAACAGATGACACCAGAGACACCCGACCCGGCACCCGCAACGACGTGGACGCCGGGCAGCGACAGCGAGCCGGTGCTCGAACTGCGCGGAATCAACAAACGGTTCGGTGCAGTCCAAGCCCTGACCGACATCCATCTCAGCGTCGGCCGCGGCGAAGTCGTCGGCCTCGTCGGCGACAACGGCGCCGGCAAATCGACCCTGATCAAGGTCATCGCCGGAGTCCACGCCGCCGATGACGGCGAACTCATCATGAACGGCACGGCGCAGAGATTCTCCTCCCCGAAGGATGCCCAGAAAGCCGGAGTGGCCACAGTGTTCCAGGATCTGTCCCTGTGCGAGAACCTCGACGTGGTGGCCAACCTGTTCCTCGGACACGAGAAGACCCGCGGCGGCGTCCTCGACGAAGTGACGATGGAAGCCAAATCCTGGGAGCTGCTGCGCAGCCTCTCGGCAAAGATCCCGAGCGTGCGCGTACCGATCGCGGCCCTGTCCGGCGGTCAGCGTCAGACGGTCGCGATCGCCCGGTCCCTCCTCGGCGAACCATCACTGGTCATGCTCGACGAACCGACGGCGGCGCTCGGCGTCGCCCAGACGGCCGAGGTGCTCAACCTCATCGAACGGCTCAAGGAGCGCGACCTCGGGGTGCTGCTCGTCAGCCACAATATGGCCGATGTGCAGGCGGTGTGCGACCGCGTGCACGTGCTGCGACTGGGCAAGGATGCCGGTGACTTCCCTGGTGACGAGCGCACCGACGTGCTGGTCGCCGCGATCACCGGAGCCAGCGACAACGTCGTGACCAAACGCGCCGCACGGAGGGGTGAGCGCCGATGACCCGCAATTCCTTCATCACCGATGAGCGGATCTCGTCCGAAGGCGTCATCGGCACCTTCGTCCGCCGGGTCAAAGAGGGGCAGTTGGGGTCGTTCCCGGTCATCCTCGCCCTCATCGTCATCGTCATCGTGTTCCAGTCGGCCGACTCGAACTTCATCTCTCCGGCCAACCTCGTCAATCTCTCCACTCAGGTCGCGTTCCTCGCGATCCTGGCTCTCGGCATCAACCTCATCCTGCTCCTCGGCGAGATCGATCTGTCTCTGGCGCAGTTGGGAGGTCTGGCTGCCTCGCTGCTCGGAGTTCTGGTGGTGAGACAAGGTGTGCCGCCGGCCCTGGCGCTGATCATCATGCTGCTGCTCGGCCTGGTCGTCGGCGCGATCCAAGGTTGGTTCTTCGCCGTCGTCGGCATCCCGGCGTTCGTCGTCACCTTGGCCGGTCTGCTCGCGTTCACCGGTCTGACCCTGACGACTCTCGGCACGCAGAAGAACCTGTCGATGTCGGACACCTTCGCCTTCGACTTCGCGAGCTTCTACTTCCCGGCGATCTGGGCCTACATCTTCGGTGCCGTCGCGATCATCGGCTTCGGCGGCGGCATCATCTATTCGAAGATGCGTCGCCACCGCGAAGGCCTCAGCGCCCCGAGCTGGGCGTCGGTGATCGTGCGCATCGTGCTGCTGGCCGCGATCGTGTTCGGCTTCCTCATCCTCGTCAACCAGGACTTCGGTCTGGCGATGCCGTTCTTCCTCATGATCGTCATCGCGATCGTCATCGACCTCGTGTTGCGCAAGACCCGCTACGGTCGTTCGATCTACGCCGTCGGCGGCAAGGTCGAGGCCGCCCGGCGAGCCGGTATCCGCGTGACCTGGGTGCGCATCAGCGTGTTCATGGCCGCAGGTGTGTTGGCCGCGCTGTTCGGTTTCATCAAGACCGGTGTGACGACGAACGCGGGATCGACGCTGGTGAGCACGCAGGATCTGCTCAATGCGATCGCCGCGGCGGTCATCGGCGGCACCTCGTTGTTCGGCGGTCGCGGTACTGCTTGGGCAGCCGTGCTCGGTGCCCTGGTCGTCGGTGCGATCAACAACGGTCTCTACCTCATCGGCTTCAACTCCGATGCACAGCAGATCATCACCGCACTCGTCTTGCTCACCGCCGTCGTCATCGATGCGCTGAGCCGCCGCGGCCAGAGGTACGTCGGGCGGGGGTAGCGGCTGCTCTTCCCTCAGCGGACCCCGTTGCGGCGAAACCACCCTGAACCGGAGGTGGTTTCGCCGCGACGGGGTCCGCTCGGCGGTTCTGCTGGATGGAGGAGTCGCCCGTGTCCGACCGGGCTGATACAGTCGGAGCCAATGACATGGGGTGCCTCATGACGATCCGCTCAGGCGGAGATCGGCGAGGCTGAGAGGACACCCATCGAACCTGATCTGGGCCATACTAGCGAAGGGATCGTCATGGTTGACTTCGACCTGCGTTCTGCCAATGCGCGACTGCGCGCAAGCAATCCACTCATCCAGTGCATCACGAACACCGTGGTGCAGCAGTTCAGCGCGAACGTGCTCCTGGCCATCGGCGCCTCCCCGGCGATGCTCGACCACGAAGCCGACGCCGGACAGTTCGCCGGAATCGCCAGCGGAATCCTCGTCAACTTCGGAACCGCCTCGAACCATCAGCTGCTCGCCGCCGACGCAGCCATCGACGTCGCGAACGCCGCCAGCAAGCCCTGGGTCCTCGACCCCGTGAGCGTCGGCGCCGTCGACTTCCGCACCGCCCGCATCCGCCGTGCCGCCGCCGATCAACCGACTGCCATCCGCGGCAACGCCTCCGAGATCGCAGCACTCGCCGGAGTCGGACTCGGTGGTCGTGGAGTCGAATCCACCGATGAAGTCGATGCCGTCCTTCCCGCCGCGGCTCAACTGTCGCGAAAGACCGGCGCAATCGTCGCGGTCTCCGGACCCACCGACGCCGTCGTCGCCCACATCGACGGCACCGATCACGTCGCCCGGATCTCCGGCGGACACGAATTCATGCCGCTGGTCATCGGCACCGGCTGCTCACTCGGCGCCGTCACCGTCGCATACCTGGCCGCCGCCCGTGCCGGACTGGCCGACCCCGACGCCGACGTCTCAGCAATCAGCGCCCCCGAGCAGTCCGCGAACGGAGGGGCCGCCTCGGCGAAGTTCGAAGCCGTCGTCGCCGCCCACGCCCACTTCGCGGTCGCCGGGGAACTCGCCGCCGATGGTGCGAAGGGTCCGGGCAGCTACTCGGTGAACTTCCTCGACGCGCTCCACACCGTCGACGGTGACCGACTCGCGCAGGCGAGAATCGGCCTCGACACGCTCACCGCCGGCGAAGGCGTCCAGGCATGACCGCCGGATCCGCCCACATCGCTGACAACTCGGCCGACGACGGCGCGACCGTGAACGACCGAGACGGCTCGACCGACCGCTTCGCCGGAATCGACACGCGCCTCTACCTAGTCACCGACTCGGCGCAATGCGAGGCCGCCGGTCGCAGCGTCGCCGAGACCGTGCAGGCCGCCGTCGCCGGGGGAGTGGGCATCGTCCAGGTCCGCGACAAAGACATCGACGACGGTGACTTCTACTCGCTCACCCGCCAAGTCATCGCCGCCGTCGAAGCCGCCGCCCGCGACACCGACCGCACGGTTCCCGTCGTCCTCAACGACCGCGTCGAGGTGGCCCGCCGCCTCATCGACGAAGGCGAGAACGTGCACATCCACGTCGGCCAAACTGACACCACCGTCGCCGAGGTGCGCGCCGCCCTGGGTGCGGAACCGCTCATCGGTCTCTCGGCCGCGAACAGCGACGAATTCGCCGCCGCCCGCGACTCCGGAGTCGTCGACCTCGTCGGCATCGGGCCGGTCTTTGACACTTCCACGAAAGCAGACGCCCCCGACGGAATCGGACCGGACCATCTCCGCGAACTGGTGGCAGAAGCGGGCATCCCCGCGGTCGCGATCGGCGGCATCAACGCCGATCGTGCCCCTGACCTGAAGGGACGTGGGCTGATCGGGATCTGCGTGGTCTCGGCGATCTGCATGGCTGACGATCCGAAGACTGCGGCCGAGGAGCTGCTCGCCGCTTTCACCGGGAGTGCACAGTGACGACCCGCCCGCCGATCACCCTGTCCATCGCCGGCACCGATCCCTCGGGCGGCGCCGGAATCCATGCCGACCTCAAGACCTTCACCGCGCGGAAGACCATGGGCACGACCGTCATCACTGCTCTCGTCGCGCAGAACACGCACGGTGTGTCCCGGGTCTATCCGATCGACGTCGATTTCGTCGCCGATCAGTTCGAGTCCGTGCTCGGCGACCTGCCCGTCGATGCGACGAAATCGGGAATGCTCGGCAGCCGTGACCTCGTCGAACTCGTCGTCGATCGCGCCGCCGAAGGTCGGCTCGGCTTCTATACCGTCGACCCTGTGATGATCGCGACCTCCGGCCACCGCCTCCTCGAGACCGATGCCGTCGACGCCGTGCGCACCCACCTGCTGCCCGTCGCCGACCTCATCACCCCCAACCTCCCCGAGGCGGCCCTGCTGATCTCCGACGACGAACCTGAAGCGCAGACGACTGAAGCCATGCGTGACCAGGCCCGGCGCCTGCTCGAACGCGGGCCCGGAGCGGTCCTGCTCAAGGGCGGACACGGCAGCGATGACGAAGTCATCGATATCCTCGCCACCGCCGACGGCCAGGTTCGCGAGTTCACCCACCCCCGCGTGGCGACGATGAACACGCACGGAACTGGGTGCACCCTGTCAGCCGCGATCACCGCCGAGGTGGCCGTCCTCGGCCGCGAACACACAGAGATCGGATCGGACATCCTCGGCGAGGCCGTCGGCAATGCCCTCGACTATCTTGCTCGCGCTCTCACCTCGGCTGCGGACTGGCAGCTGAGCCTAGATCCGGAGGGCGCCCACGGACCGGTCGACCACCAGGTCGACATCGTCCGCGGTCGACACTCCTGAGGTATCCAGCCCGTCTGACCACCACCTCACCGCAACCGCCAACTCACTCGAACCACCACATCATACGAATCACCACGTCACACCAGCACAAAGGAGTTCCCATGACCGTCACCTTTACCGCCGGCCCACTGACCACCCAGCTGTGGGACCGCGTCGGTCCCATCGTCAAGCAGATAGAAGAGCTGCCGTTCCTCGCCCAGCTCGCCGACGGCAGCCTCGATCCGAAGGCCTTCGTCAATTACATCTCGCAGGACAGCCTCTACCTGAACGGATATGCCAAAGCCATGTCGTTCCTGGCCGCGAAGACCGTCGACCGTGACGAATCCCGATTCTGGGCCGGATCTGCCGCCGAGGCGATCACCGTCGAAGAGGAGATGCACGCAGAGCTGCTCGCCGACGCCCGACTCGCCTCGGCGCTGGAAGAACTCACCGCGGAAGGCTCCCGTTTCGAGGCCTCCCCGACGACGCTGGGATACGTGTCCTTCCTCGTCGCCAACGCCGCCAGCCGATCCTACGGCGAAGGCGTGGCCTCAGTGCTGCCGTGCTTCTGGGTGTACGCCCATATGGGCAAGGTGCTTGTCGACCGGGCCGGGCAGATGGCCGACGACCACCCCTACCGCACCTGGGTGCAGACCTACGACTCTCCCGACTTCGACGAATCGACCCGCCAGGCCGTGCAGATCCTCGAACAGGAACTCGCGAAGGCCCCGAGCGAGGAAGCCGCCCGCATGCGCGCGGCCTTCGAACAGGCCTGCGTCTTCGAACTCCACTTCTGGGCCTCTGCCCACGCCATGCAGAACTGGGACGTCTCCGTGTTCCTGCCCCAGGTAGTCACCGTCTGATTCCAGGGAGCATCGGATCCCCCTCGCCGAGGTGGCCCTGACCTTGAGTCGGTCACCTCGGTCGGCGGGCGGAAGCGTTCCCGCCTCAGGCGCGAGACGCTCCGGATGGACCATCCGGGTAATGAGTGAGCGGACCGAACGATCCGAGCGCATGCCAGCCACGGCGCAGGGTGGTCCACAGGAGGACGTGATCGACCTCGATGAGGGGCACCCGGTCATGCTTCGGGCAGGCGAATCGTCCCACGAAGAAGACGATCGTTGCGAACATCACTGCGATCATGAACAGAATCAGCAGATCCATGGCGGCCCCCTCACACCCTGATACGAATGCCTCTCTTTCAGTCTCGCCCCAAAATACAGAGAAAGATAGGGCTATCCCACCTGGCGAGCGTGAAGGTGATCAAAATCAACTCGGGCGTGAGACGCCGTTCACGCAAAGGACGAAGCGAGGCTCTCGGCAGCGCTGATGACGGCCCGGGCGGCCGCGCGTCCCTGGTCGTAGCTGATCGAGGACGGGAAGGTGAAGCGCACACTCGTCTGGGCGACCTCGGCCGCGACTCCTAAGGCTGTGAGCACATGGGAGGGCTCATCGGAGCCGACCGCGCAGGCCGAACCGCTCGAGGCCGTCACCCCGAGTCGTTCGAGCTCGAGCAGAACTGCCTCGCCGGAGGCGTTCGAGAAGCAGAACGACGCGTGATTCGGAGTCCGCGTCGTCCGGCCATCCGGGCCGGCCGTGCCCGCCGCGCCGGTCAGAAACGCCCCGGGGACGTGGCTGAGCACCGTGGCGATGAACTCATCACGGATGGCCCGGACACGATCGGCGGCCTCATGCCGCTCCGCCTCGACGAGTTCGAGGGCCGTGGCGAATGCGACGGCCAACGCCACGTTCTCCGTGCCCGAGCGTCGGCCCGACTCCTGACCGCCACCGTGGATGAGCGGTTCGACGGGGACGCGGGCGCGGATCGCGGCCACACCGATGCCTTTCGGCGCTCCGACCTTGTGCCCGGCCAGGCTGAGCGCATCGACGCCCAACCCGCTCAGCGGCAGCCACCCGGCCGCCTGCACGGCGTCTGTATGGAAGAGGACACCGTCCTCATGGGCGAGTCCGGCCAGGGTCGGAATGTCCGCAACGGTGCCGATCTCATTGTTCGCATATCCCAAGCTCACGAGCACGGTGTCGGCCCGGATTGCCGCTGTGAGGGCTTCGGGGGTCACTGTCCCATCGGAGGCCGGGGCCACCTCGGTGACGGTGAAACCGTGGACGCGGGTCAGGAACTCCACCGAGGCGAGTACGGCTTCGTGTTCGATGGGGGAAGTGACGATATGTCGCCGAGGCGGCGCCACGGTCCCAGCCCGGCCCTGGGCCTGAGCTCGACTCTGAGTCCGAGCGCCGAGGGCCATGCCGATGATTGCGAGGTTGTCCGCCTCGGTGCCTCCGCTGGTGAACGTGATGTCCGTGGCGCGCATGCCGAGCACCTTCGCCACGCGAGCACGGGCATCGGCGAGGGCTTCGGCGGGTCCGCGCCCGAATTCGTGGTGGCTCGACGGGTTGCCGAACGCCCCTGCCAGATACGGCCAAGCGGCCTCGAGGGCTTCCCTGCGCACGGGGGCCGCGGCCGCGGTGTCGAAGTAGAGGCGCCCGGTCATCTCAGGCCTCGAGGGAGAGGTCGAGACCGAGGTCGATAGCACGGACACTGTGGGTCAGCGCGCCCGAGGAGATGACGTCGACGCCGGTGGCGGCGATCTCCGGAATCGTCTCCAGGGTGACGTTGCCGCTGGCTTCGACGACGGCGCGGCCGCCCACGAGTTCGACGCCTTCGCGCAGTTGAGCCGGGGTGAAGTTGTCGAGCATGATGATATCGGCGCCGCCGTCGAGCACCGCGGGCACCTGGTCGAGACGGTCGACTTCGACCTCGATCGTCGTCGTATGCGGCAGACGGGCACGGGCGGTGCGGATTGCCTCGGCGACGCTGAATCCGGCAGCGGTGAGCACGGCGAGGTGATTGTCCTTGGCCATGACCGCGTCGGAGAGGCCCAGGCGGTGGTTGTGTCCGCCGCCGCAGACCACGGCATGCTTCTCGAACGCGCGCAGCCCTGGAGTCGTCTTGCGGGTGTCGACGATGCGTGCCCGCCCGGCGGCGGCCTCGACAAAGGCGTGAGTCTGAGTGGCGATTCCGCTCATGCGCTGGCAGAAGTTCAACGCGATCCGTTCGGCCTGCAGCACCGCCCGAGCGGGGCCGGCGACCGTGGCAAGCACCTGACCTGCAGTGAAAGCGTCTCCGTCGGCGGCGGCGAGGTCGACCGTGACGCTCTGGTCGACGAGTGTGAAGGCACGGGCGAAGACCTCGATCCCGGCGAGCACCCCGTCTTCGCGGGCACGCAGATCGGCCGTCGCCGAGGCTGCGGCGGGGATGAAGACTTCGCCGGTGAGATCGCCCCAGGGAGCGTCTTCGTCGAGGGCTGTGCGCAGTGCGGAATCGATGGTTGAAGCGGTCAGCATGCGGTGGCCTCCTGAAGCAGAGCGGTGGGCGAAGTGAGCGCGGTGGCGGTGCGAACGTCGGTGCGGTCGTCGGCGGCGGTGTCGGTGCGGGTATGCGCGCCGAGGCTGTGCTCCCGGGCCAACGCATGCCGAGCCATGTGTTCGGCGATGAGAGCGAGATTCGCGGTCTCGAGTGGCTTGATGCCGGGTACGGAATGGTCGGCGTTGAATTCCTCGTCATTGGTGAGGTCGCCGGTGGAGCCGTCGTCGTGGGCGGCGTGTGTGTGGGCACCGTCGTCGAGGCGGTCGAGCAGAGTCCGCAGGCCCTCGGCCGTGCGCTCCACACCCAGATGAGCCCAGGTCAGAGCCTGCAGCTCGGTTCGTGTCAGTGCCGTCTGGTGGAATGAACCGAACTGGGGGAGTGGGAGGTCATGACTCACTGGATTCGAATCCTCGACGGCGAGGTCTGCACGGTGTGCGGAGAGGCCGGCTGCGGATGCGTCGGCCGGCAGTGCGTCGATCGCTGCCGCGGCGCGGGCGGCGAAGACCGCGCCCTCGAGCAGCGAATTCGAGGCCAGCCGATTGGCTCCATGCACTCCGGTGCACGCGACTTCGCCGACGGCGAAGAGCCCCGCGATGCTCGTGCGACCATCGCGATCCGTGGCCACCCCGCCCATGAAGTAGTGGGCGGCTGGGGTGACGGGAATGAGGTCTCGGGACAGATCGAGGCCGCGAGCAGCAAGCCCCGCGGTGATGCTCGGGAACTTCGCCGCCGCATCCGGCACGGCCCGTGCATCGAGGAAGCAGGGACGTCCGTCCTGAGCCGCTTGGCGGCGGTGCAGCGCGAGGGCGACGACGTCACGGGAGGCGAGCTCGGCGCGATCGTCGATGTCAGTCATGAACCGGTGGCCCGACTCGTCGAGGAGGAGGGCACCGGCCCCGCGGACGGCCTCGGAGATGAGGAAGCCGGGCCCCACCAGGGCCGTGGGATGGAACTGGAAGAACTCGAGGTCGGAGACTTCGGCGCCAGCGCGGATGGAAGCGGCCAGTCCGTCACCGGTGGCAGCCTGCGGGTTCGTCGTGTGCGCGAAGAGCTGGCCAGCTCCGCCGGTGGCCAACACGATCGCATCGGCAGGCAGAGCCTCGACGCGGCCGTCGCGGAGCACGGTGACTCCGGTGGCTTCGGCGAGGGCGGTGGCTCGAGCCGGTCGACGATCGCGGGTGTCGGTGAGGATGTCGACGAGCATCGTGTCCTCGATCAGGGTGACTCGTCCTGCGGCGACCTCGGTGCGCAGCTTCTGCGCCAGGGAGGTGCTGATCGCCCGGCCGGTCGCATCCCCTCCGGAATGGAAGATGCGCGGATAGGAATGTGCCCCTTCCATACCCCTGACCCAGGTTCCGGTCGGATCTGTGTCGAAGTCCACCCCCGCCTCGGTGAGGGAGACGATCGCGTCCTCACCGGCTTCGCACAGGGTGCGCACGGCCTCCTGATCACAGTGCCCGGCGCCAGCGGTGAGCGTATCGGCGATATGGGAATCGACCGTGTCGTCGGGGCCGATGACACCGGCGATGCCGCCCTGCGCCCACTCGGTGTTCGACTCGCCGAGGCGGCCCTTCGTCACGAGGGTCACCGAGTGACGGCCGGACAGGCGCAGTGCCGCAGTCAGCCCCGCGATCCCGGAGCCTGCGACGATGACGCGGCTCATCAGATCCGCGGCTTCGCGGCGAGCATCCGCTCCAGGGACACGCGGGCAGGTTCGGCCACCTCGGCGTCGACGGAGATCTGATTGACGACCTGACCGTCTATGAGCGATTCGAGAACCCATGCGATGTAGCCGGGGTGGATGCGGTACATCGTCGAGCACGGGCAGATGACGGGGTCGAGGCAGAAGATCTCGTGCTGCGGATGCTCGGCGGCCAGCCGCTGGACGAGGTTGATCTCGGTGCCAATGGCGAACGTTGTCGGCTCGGTCGCCTCGGCGATGGCCTTCGTGATGTAGGCGGTCGACCCAGCCTCATCGGCGGTCTCGACGGTCTCACGCGGGCATTCGGGGTGAACGATCACGCGCACGTCGGAGTGTTCAGCTCGGGCCTTGTCGATCTGGGCGGGGGTGAAGCGCTTGTGCACGGAGCAGAATCCCTGCCACAGGATGACCCGAGCATCACGCAGAGTCTGCTCGTCGTTGTTGCCCAGCGGCCTGGCGGGGTTCCACAGCGGCATCTCGTCCAGACCGATGCCCATGTTCACCGCGGTGTTGCGGCCCAGGTGCTGGTCGGGGAAGAAGAGGACCCGCTGCCCGCGTTCGAACGCCCATTCCAGAACCACCTCGGCGTTCGACGAGGTGCACACGATTCCGCCGTTGCGACCGCAGAAGCCCTTGATCGCGGCCGAGGAGTTCATGTAGGTGACGGGGATGACCGGGACGCGACCGTCGGCGTCGGCTTCGGTGCCGAAGACCTCGGCGAGCTGCTCCCAGCAGTCCTCGACCTGATCGATGCTGGCCATATCGGCCATCGAACAGCCAGCGGCGAGGTTGGGGAGGATGACCGACTGCTCCGGCTTCGACAGCAGGTCGGCGGTCTCGGCCATGAAGTGAACGCCGCAGAAGACGATGGCCTCGGCCTCCGGATGCTTCTGGGCGGCCTGGGCGAGCATGAACGAGTCGCCGATGTAGTCGGCGTGTTCGACGACCTCGACTCGCTGGTAGTGGTGGCCGAGCATGACGACACGATTGCCGAGGGTGGCCTTGGCAGCCCGGATGCGGGCATCGAGCTCTTCAGGGGCGGCCTGCTTGTACTCCTCGGGGATATCGCCCTGACGCGGGGCAGCGACCGGAATCGGGTCGGCCATCGAGGAACCGGGACCGTAGCCGGGGCGTTCGTCGACGTCCCACGGGGCATCGAGGAGGTCCGTCGAGCACATATCGTCGTTCGCTCCCGAGGCAGAGATGTCCTTGAGGGTGAGTTCGATCGAAGCTGTTGTGGTCATCGTCGTCCTTCGCTCGGTGGGCGGGACCCGTGCCTGAAGTGCCTCGCATGTGGTGAGAGCCGCCCGAAATCTTTTACGCAGTTGTGCGTTTATTTCTTTGCGCAGATTTGAGCTTAATCCCGAGGGTGGGCAATGTACAACTCGCCGGCGATGGCTCTGCGCCCACGAGATGCAATAGGCTGTGGTCTGGCTCGCAATCCGAGTCGATGCGCACTGCGGTGGGCGCCCCGTGAGAGACGCCGAGGCTTCAGACCGGAGCGTCGGTCTCGCCCCGCCCGCGCCGGCACCGACGACATCGCAAATCCGAAGGATTCTCATGCCCGAAGCGGCACACTCGAACCAGTTCACGTCTACTTCCAGCACCAACGCACCCGACAACGGCACTGGCGGTGGCAACGCCACGGCGGGGGCCGCCTCGGCGGAACAACCGGCCCCGTACGGCGGTCCGGTGTCCGAACCGGCAGCGCCGCCTCGGCGAATCCGGACCCTCGACCTCATCAAGGCCAAGGCCGAAGGCCGGCGGTGGGCGATGCTGACCAGCTACGACCAGTACACGTCGGCCCTGTTCGAACAGGCCGGTGTCGAGGCCCTGCTCGTCGGCGATTCGGCGGCGAACAATGTCTATGGCCACGCGACCACCCTGCCGGTCACCGTCGACGAACTCATCCCGCTGGCCCGGGCCGTCGCCTCGGCGACGAGCCGGGCACTCATCGTCGCAGACCTTCCATTCGGCAGCTACGAGATCTCCGATGAACAGGCCGTGGCCACGGCCGTGCGGTTCATGAAGGAAGCCGGAGTCCACGCGGTCAAACTCGAAGGCGGGGCGCGGATGGCCTCGCGGATCAAGGCGATCACGACGGCGGGGATCCCGGTCATGGCGCACATCGGCTTCACCCCGCAGGCCGAGCACAACCTCGGCGGTTACAAGGTCCAGGGCCGCGGCGACGCAGGCAGCGCCCTGCTCGACGATGCCCGCGCCGTGGCCGAAGCCGGGGCCTTCTCCGTGGTCATGGAGATGGTGCCCTCCGGGCTGGCCGGCCAGGTCACATCCGAACTGACGATCCCCACCGTCGGAATCGGCGCCGGTGCGGACTGCGACGCCCAGGTCCTCGTATGGCAGGACATGGCCGGCCTGCGCACCGGGAGGGCCCCGCGCTTCGTCAAGCGCTACGCCGACCTGCATTCCGTGCTCACCGAGGCGGTCGGCACCTATGTCGACGAAGTGAAGTCCGGGGTCTTCCCCGAACCTGAGAGGAGCTTCGACTGATGGAGGTCGGAGGCATCCAGGCACTGCGCCGGTGGCGGGCCGAGCAGTCGGGCCGTGTCGGTCTCGTCCCGACGATGGGCGCCCTGCACTCCGGGCATCAGGCGCTGATGACGCGTGTCCGCGCAGAGTCCGATCTCGTCGTGGCCTCGATCTTCGTCAATCCTCTCCAGTTCGGTGCCGACGAGGACTTCGTCCAGTACCCGCGGCCTATCGAAGAGGATCTGAGGAAGTGCGAAGAGGCCGGCGTCGACTTCGTCTTCGCCCCGGCGCTGGCCGAGATGTACCCGTCCGCACCCGAAGTGCGGGTCGTCGCCGGGCGCATGGGGGCCGTGTTCGAAGGCGCGGCCAGGCCCGGGCACTTCGACGGCGTGCTCACCGTCGTGGCGAAGCTCTTCACCCTCATCGCCCCCGACGTCACGGTATTCGGGCTCAAGGACATTCAGCAGTTCGTCCTGGTCAAACGCATGATCGCCGACCTCAACTTCGATATCGAACTCATCGGCCTGCCCGTCGTCCGGGATGCCGACGGTTTGGCCATGTCGAGCCGCAACTCCTACCTGGCGCCGGACGACCGTGCCCGTGCTCTGGCGATTCCGCGGGCTCTCACGGCCGCCTCCGAGGTGGCCGAGCGAGGCCGTGAGACGGCGGAGTCCGGCATCGGTGGCAGTTCTGACTCTGGGGCCGGCACCAGTGATGTTTCTGCTGGCTTGCCCGCTGCCGTCGAGGCGGCCGCGCTCGCCGAGTTGGAGCCGGCCGCTGAACGTGGGGATCTCGAGATCGTCTACTGCAGCCTCGTCGAGGCCGCGACCCTTCGGCCGTGCCCACCGGACTTCACGGGACCGGCTCTGCTGCTCGTCTCCGCGACGGTCGGTGGGACTCATCTCATCGACAATCTGCCGCTGGAATTCTGATCACGCAGGTGCGCCTCTGAACGCACCGGGCGACGATCAGCCTCGGCATCCGGCCTTTCGTTGTTCGGAGTGGCTCAGATGGGGATCGCGATGACGGCGATGCCGATGATGAGCAGGATGAGCGTGGAGGCGGCCTCGATGAAGAAATCAGCGCTGCGGTGGGCCATCGCCGACGCTGCGAGGCTGGCCAGGCATGCGAGGACAAGCTGGTACGACAGGAGCACGCCGAGGATCAGCGCGACGAGCAAAGTGTAGTCGGTGCCGGTCGGGGATGCGGGGACGAGGGTCGGCAGGATCGCGAGGAAGAACAGGCCGACCTTCGGGTTGGACAGCGAAGAGATGATGCCGCGGCGATAGGAAACGAACGAGCGCAAGTGGCCCCACGAGGTCGACTCCATGACGTGGGCGATCTCGGTCACGGGCCCGTCTGGGAAATCGGGGGCGGTCGATGGGGTGGGGGTGGCGTTCGCGGTGGGGCCGTCGGTCGCCTCGGCGGCCTTCAGCTCCCGGCGCAGGCGAAGCGCCTGCCGACCGGCGAGGACGCCGAGGAGGCACAGATAGAGGCCCCCGCCGATCTTGAGCACCTGCACGGCAGCCGGATAGACGGTCAGCAGTGCGGAGACGCCGGTGAGCGCGAGGACCATCCAGATCACGGTGCCCGTGGCTGTGCCGAGTGCATAGACGAGTCCGGCTTTGCGGCGCAGCGAGGACAGGCGGATCGTCAGGATCGTCTCGGGTCCGGGGGTGACGGCAAGCGCGGCCGCAGCTCCGGTGATGGTGAGGATCTCGGGTCCGGTCACGGCACTCCTTCGGGGGTGATGGGAACGGTCAGCGGGGATGGTGCACAGGGAAGTCGGGGCATCGTTCGATGGCATCGGGAACGAACACCATTCTGCCGGAACAGATCAATCGTGAAAAGCAATTGATCACGAATGATCATCAGGCAGTGCCTGATGATTTGTCGGGTGGCCGGGGGCTATTCTTGAGGGTATGTGGGATCTCAATCGTCTGCGGGTCTGGCGGGCCGTCGCGGCCACCGGTTCCGTGGTCGCCGCGGCGAAGAACCTCAACTACACTCCGGCGACCGTCAGTCAGCACATCACCACCCTGCAGAAGGCCGTCGGGGCGCCGCTCTACCGGCGGTCGGGGCGCGGCATTGAGATCACCGAGCTCGGCCGGCGTCTGGCCGAGGATTCGGCGGAGGTATTCACCGCGGTCGGCCGCCTCGACGATCTGGTCGAGGGCTTCCGCAATGTCAGCAGACCCCGGCTGCGGATCGCGGCGTTCACTTCGTTCAATGCCCGTCTGCTGCCGGGCATCATCGATGCTGTGGCCCTGGATCACCCGGATCTGCGTTTCGACATCCAGCTCAACGAACCGGCGAAGAACCGCCGCGGGCACTGCCTCATCGAGATCCGCGCCGAGGCTCCGCAGGACGGGGAGAACCATCTGCCGGAGATGACGCGCATCCCGCTCTTCGATGATGACTATCGGGTCGTGGTCCCCGAGGGGCACCGGTTCGCAGACCGTGAGTCCGTGCCATTCATCGACCTCGAGGACGAGCACTGGGTCGACTACGACATGTGGGCCGGACCCTCGAGCAAGGTCGTCGACCATGCGTGTGCCGCGGCCGGATTCGAACGCAGGAGCTTCGCCGCCTGTGAGGACGACTTCGCGGCACTGGCTCTCGTCGCCTCGGGTATGGGCATCACGGTCCTCCCGCGGCTCTCGACTCTGCAGCTGCCGCCCGGCCTCGTCGCTGTCGACCTCACCGACCCCGTCCCCCAGCGCCGAGTCGTCATGCACGTCCGGGAGAAGGACGCCCACCTCCCGCACGTCCGCGCCTTCGCCACCGCAGCGGAGGAGGCAGTAGCAACCCACCTCACCCACCCCTAATTGCTACCCGACGGCGGCCCAGCAACCTGGCGCCAGGTTGCTGGGCCGCCGTCGGGTAGTCCTGGGAGGGGAGATGCGCCGTTCCTCATAGTGGGCTGAGACCAGTGGAGAACGGTGGTGGGATAGGCTGTTGGGGTGAGTTCTGAAATCGAAATCGGCAGAGGCAAGCGCGGCCGTCGCGCCTATTCGCTCGACGACATCGCCATCGTCCCCGCTCGGCGCACCCGCGACCCCGAAGACGTGTCCCTGACCTGGCAGATCGACGCCTACCAGTTCGAGCTGCCGTTCATCGGCGCCCCCATGGACTCGGCCATGTCGCCGGAGACCGTCATTTCGCTCGGCAAGTTCGGCGGCCTAGGCGTCCTCGACCTCGAAGGACTGTGGACCCGGTACGAGGACCCCACCCCGCAGCTGGCCGAAATCGCCCAGCTGCCGGCCGAGATGGCGACCTCCCGGATGCAGGAGCTCTACTCCGCACCCATCCAAGCCGAACTCATCACCGCTCGCCTCGAGCAGATCCGTGAAGCCGGAGTCACCGTGGCAGGTGCCCTGACTCCGCAGCGGACTCAGGAGTTCTACAAGACCGTCATCGACGCCGGAGTCGACATCTTCGTCATCCGCGGCACCACGGTCTCGGCCGAGCACGTCTCGACCCACACCGAACCGCTCAACCTCAAGCAGTTCATCTACGAACTCGATGTGCCCGTCATCGTCGGCGGAGCCGCCACCTACACCGCGGCCCTGCATCTCATGCGCACCGGTGCCGCCGGCGTCCTCGTCGGCTTCGGCGGGGGAGCGGCGGCCACGACGCGGAAGACCCTGGGCATCCACGCCCCGATGGCCACCGCCGTCGCCGACGTCCACGCCGCCCGGCGGGATTACATGGACGAATCCGGCGGCCGCTACGTCCATGTCATCGCCGATGGCGGACTCGGCACCAGCGGCGACATCGTCAAGGCCTTCGGCGTCGGCGCCGACGCCGTCATGCTCGGCACCGCCCTGGCCCGGTCGACCGAAGCTCCCGGTCGCGGAATGCACTGGGGCGCCGAAGCTCATCACCCGGATCTGCCGCGCGGCCACCGCGTGGAACTGGGCACCGTCGGCAGCCTCGAGCAGGTGCTCTTCGGCCCCGGCCGCACCGCGATCGGCGAACTCAACCTCGCTGGCGCACTGCGTCGGGCGCTGGCCACCACCGGCTATCTCGACCTCAAGGAATTCCAACGCGTCGACGTCACCGTCTCGCCCTACCAGACTGGTTCGGTGGTCTGATCTGTTCCGCCTGGCACTGACCCCCAAATGGCTGGGGTCCCTGCTCCTCGTCCTGGTGCTCGTCACCTGCTTCGTCGGACTCTCCGCGTGGCAGGTCGACCGAGCCCAGCACAAGAACGACGTCACGGAATCCGCTGAAGTCGATGAGTTCAAGGACTTCAACGACGTCATGGACGCCCAGGCCCCGATGCCCGGCATCCTCGCCGACCAGCGGGTCAGCCTGTCAGGACACTGGATCCCCGACGCTCAGGTGGTCATCCCCGGACGCGTCCAGGACGGGGACTCCGGATATTGGGTCGTGACGATGTTCGCCCCGGACGGGGGCCACCTCGGTGAGGGTGTCAAGGTCGCGAACGCCGATGAGAAGACGATCGCGATCCCCGTCGTCCGCGGTTTCACCACCGACGAGGATACGGCGATGACCTCCGAGGCCCGGGACGGTCAGGTCGAACTGACCGCGCGGATCGGACCCATCGAAGGCCCCGTCGAGGGCAATGACCTGCCCGAGGGGCAGGTGCACACGGTCTCGACCTCGCAGATCATCAACCTGTTCCCCGACCTGCTCACCTACTCCGGATTCCTCATCCCCGAAACCGCCGACGGCGCGGCCGCCTCGGTGGGCACCGACGGCCTCGAACAGGTACCGACGACGACCACGCGCGATGAGGGCGGATTCGATCTGCAATCGGCGGTCTACGCCCTCGAATGGATCATCTTCGCAGCCATGGCCCTCTACATGTGGTTCCAGCTGCTGCGTGACGACTTCGTCCGGCGCCGCCTCGACGAGGACTCCCAGGATTCGGAGAAGCGCGTCGAGTATGTTGTCGTCAAACCCGCCGGTGATGCGACCATCGACCCCGAGGTGATGTCCGGACTGACCGGACTGCCGGCCCATCGTCACGGTGGGAAGAAGCCGGGGAAGACACCCGGAAAGAAGGCCGGGAACACGCCCGGAAAGACATCCGAACCGACCGACACTTCCACGACCGGAGGAAACTGAGCGTGAGCGAAGAACACGAGTCCTTGGACTCCCGCCCCGACTTCGACGAGAACAACGTGTGGAGCGTCAAACGCTTCACCTCCGCACGCAACGCGCTGAAGTTCTACCGCGTGATGGCGTCCATCACCGGCACGATGCTGCTCATCCTCACGGTCGAGATGATCTACAAGTACCTCATCGCCGCCGACCCGTCCACGGCCCTGAACTTCGGCGGCTTCAACCTCGCCGCGGCCATCGCGATCTGCCACGGCTGGTGCTACGTCGTCTACCTCATCGGCTGCTTCTGGCTCAACCAGCAGATGCGCTGGACGCTCGGCCGCTACCTCATCCTCGCGCTCGCCGGCGTCGTGCCCGTGATGTCGTTCATCCTCGAGCGCCGCATCCACCGCCAGGTTGACGCGGAGCTCGAAGCCGCCGTCGTCGTCGCCCCCAAGTCCTAAGACAGAACCCACCCTCCCCGAGGCGGCCGCACGGTCCGTGCGCACCCGTCCCCTCGCGGTCGGGTGGGCCGATTCGAGGCTCTCGTCGCCGACGCATAGAATTGGAGCATGACGCAAACCCAGAGCACGCAGGTGCCCCCTGTCCTCGTCGTCGATTTCGGCGCCCAGTACGCCCAGCTCATCGCGCGCCGCATCCGCGAAGCCGGCCTGTACTCAGAGATCATCGCCCACGACGCCCCGGCGTCCGAGTTCGCCGCGAAGAACCCCTTGGCCATCGTGCTCTCCGGCGGACCCTCGAGCGTCAACGACGCCGCGGCCCCGAGCTTCGACACGTCCGTGTTCGATCTCGGCGTGCCGACGATGGGCATCTGCTACGGCTTCCAGCTCATGTCGACCGCACTCGGCGGCCGCGTGGCCAAGACCGACAAGCGCGAATACGGGTCGACCCCGGTCTCCGTGTCCCAGACCGGCTCGCTGCTCGCCGACACCCCTGAGGCCTACAAAGTCTGGATGTCCCACGGGGACTCCGTGGCCGAAGCACCCGCAGGCTTCGACGTCCTCGCCTCCACCCCGGACACCCCGGTCGCCGCCTTCGAGTGCGCAGCGAAGAAGTTCGCCGGCGTGCAGTGGCACCCCGAGGTCCTCCACTCGGAGAACGGGCAGAAGATCCTCGAGAACTTCCTGTTCAACGTCGCCGGCCTCACCGCCGACTGGACGAACGAATCCGTCATCGACGAGCAGGTCGAACTCATCCGCGCCCGCGTCGGGAACAAGAAGGTCATCTGCGGCCTCTCCGGCGGAGTCGACTCCTCCGTGGCCGCAGCTCTCGTCCACAAGGCCATCGGCGACCAGCTCACCTGCGTGTTCGTCGATCATGGGCTGTTGCGCCAGGACGAACGCGTCCAGGTCGAGAAGGACTACGTCGACTCGATCGGCGTCCGCCTGGTCACCGTCGATGCGCGTGAGCAGTTCCTCTCTCAGCTCGCCGGGGTCACCGACCCGGAGGAGAAGCGCAAGATCATCGGGCGCGAGTTCATCCGCACCTTCGAGACCGCTGCCGCCGACCTCGTGCTCGAGGCTCAGGAAGGCGAGGGCGAAGAGATCGCGTTCCTCGTCCAGGGCACCCTCTACCCGGACGTCGTTGAATCCGGTGGCGGATCGGGCACCGCGAACATCAAGAGCCACCACAACGTCGGCGGCCTGCCCGATGACATCCAGTTCCAGCTCATCGAACCCCTGCGCGCCCTGTTCAAGGACGAAGTCCGCGCCATCGGCCGCGAACTCGGCGTGCCCGAGGTCATCGTCTCCCGCCAGCCGTTCCCCGGACCGGGGCTCGGCATCCGCATCATCGGCGAGGTCACCGAGGAGCGCCTGAACATCCTGCGCCAGGCCGATGCGATCGCCCGCGAAGAGCTGACGAAGGCCGGCCTCGACGGAGAGATCTGGCAGTGCCCGGTCGTGCTCCTGGCCGACGTCCGCTCCGTCGGCGTCCAGGGCGACGGCCGCACCTACGGCCACCCCGTCGTGCTGCGCCCGGTCTCGAGCGAGGACGCGATGACCGCGGACTGGACGCGCATCCCCTATGACGTCCTCTCCGTGATCTCCAACCGCATCACCAACGAGGTCGACGACATCAACCGCGTCGTCCTCGACGTCACTTCGAAGCCTCCGGGCACCATCGAATGGGAGTGATCCTCCGCGACCGTTGAGGGGCTCCTGCGCACGGAAACGTGGGGACACCCTCACCGAGGCGGCCTCGACCGCGACCCCGAATACCGCTCCTGAACACCGTTCAGCTACAGTTGAGGGGCGCTCGAGGCCGCCTCGAGCGTTCCCCGGTCCGGAGCCGGACGAACCACGAACAATGGAGTACTCATGACACCGACTCACAGCACAACCTCGGCGGGAATCACCCGCCCCCGCTCTGCCGGCACGGATATCGCTCTCATTGCGGTCTTCGCTGCGCTGATCGCGGCCTTTGCGATGATGCCCCCGGTCCCGGTCGGGCCCCTCGGTGTGCCGATCACTCTGCAGACCTTCTCGATCGCTCTGTGTGGAATGGTGCTCGGGCCGTGGCGCGGATTCGCGGCCACCCTGCTCTACGTTGTGCTCGGGCTCGTCGGCCTGCCGATCTTCTCGGGGATGCGCGGCGGAATCGGCATCCTCGCCGGGCCGAGCGCCGGCTACATCGTCTCGTTCGCCCTCTACGCCCTCGTCGCCGGACTTGCCGCTCACTGGGCCGTGCGTCGCTTCAAGGGGATGAGGCTCGGCGTGGCACTGTTCGTCGGCGGATTCGGCGGCAGCATCCTGCTCAACCACCCCCTGGGCATCCTCGGCATGTCGATCAACGGCGACCTGCCGCTGAGTGCGGCAGCGGCCGCGGACCTCATCTACTGGCCCGGTGACATTGTGAAGAACATCCTGGCCGCCTCGGTGGCTCTGCTCATCCACCGTGCGTTCCCGGACATCCTGCGTCGTCGCGGCGTCAGCGTGGAATCGGTGTCGGTGCGTCAGGAGCAGGACGCCAAGTGACACGGGAGATCCGGCTGAACGACGTCGGCGTCGGAGTCCTCGACGAAGGACCCGACGGCGATGTCGTGCGCCCGATTCTCCAAGACGTCAACCTCACCCTCACCGAAGACATCGTCGCCGTCATCGGCGCGAACGGCTCGGGCAAGTCGACCCTGCTGCAGCTGTTCAACGGTCTGGTCACAGCGAATGCGGGCGAAGTCCTCGTCGACGGCTTCGACCCGCGCCGCCAGGCAGCGAAGGTGCGATCGCGCGTCGGTTTCGTCTTCACCGATCCGGCCGCGCAGTTGGTCATGCCGACCGCGATCGAGGACATCGAACTGTCCCTGCGCAAATCTGTGCCCAAGAGGGAACGTCGGGCCGCGGCGCTGGCGGTCCTCGATGAGCTCGGCATCGCCGACCTCGCCGATCGCAGTGTCTACGAACTCTCCGGCGGTCAGCGGCAGCTCGTGGCCTTGGCCGCTGTGCTCGCCGTCGACCCGCAGATCCTCGTCCTCGACGAGCCGACGACTCTGCTCGATCTGCGCAACAAGGAGCGCCTGCGCCTCCATCTGCAGGAACTCGTCACGCGGCGCGGAGTGCGGATCATCCTCACCACCCATGATCTGGAGTTCGCACAGATCGCCCAGCGCGCCGTCGTCGTCGAAGACGGTCGAATCGCAGCCGATTCCACCCCCGCCGAGGCGGTCGCCATCTACCGGAACATCATCATGAGCGATACGCCATGACCCAGCAGGAGGCGTGGCGGAAGAAGGCGGGCATCAAATCCCGCCCGCAGCTCTTCGGAAAGGTGGCCCATCCTCGGGGATGGCTGCATGATGTGCCGACCGGGGTGAAACTGTCGGTGATCGGGATCATCGGCATCGTGGCGCTCATATTCCGGGACGCGACGGTCAACTGGTCGATGTTCGCAGTCCTCGTCGTCATCGGATTCACGGCTCGGCTGCGGCTCCGAAACTTCCTGCTCACGTGGATCTACGTCGCGGTGCTCGTGGCGCTCATCATGGGGCTGCAGTTCTTCTTCGGATCCACGGGCTCGGGCCTGGCGGTCGCTGGGACCATCTTCGCGTGTGTGCAGGCGGCGTTGATGCTCACTCTGACCACCTCGGTGGGGCAGCTGCTCGACGCGTTCACCGTGATCGTCTCACCGCTGCGGTTCTTCGGGGTGAATACGGAAGCGATCGCGTTGACCGCGGGCCTCATGGTCCGGGCGATCTCGCATATCTCCGGCCTGCTCGGGGAGGCTGAACGTGCCGCGCGGGCCAGGGGACTCGACTCGAGCATCAAGGCTCGGGTCGTCCCGGCGATCCTTCGGTCGGTCAAGTACGCACAGGACACCGGCCGGGCACTCGACGCCCGCGGCATCGTGGACTGACCGTCTCGATCGACCGCTCGAGTTGCCGTCGATCGCTCATCGCATAGCTTGATGCGGCGACGCTGACGTGAGCGGTCGGCGATTCGATTCCGAGAGTCTGAGCCGGTTGTGAGCCGGGACTCAGCGGAACAACTGGTGAGAGGAGTAGCCTCGGCGACAGAGGGGACCAACCCTGCCCGAATCGAAGGAGACATGATGACCGGCACCGAGAATACAGTCCTGTTGGCCATGGACTTCCAGAACGGCATCGCCGGAGACGACGCCTTCGCCTCGACCGGTGTGCTCGAACGCGCGCGTGACGCCGTCGCCGCAGCCCGCAGCCACGACATCCCCGTCGTCTGGGTGCGAGTGGCCCTGCGCGAAGGTCATCCGGAACTGGCCGCAACGGCATCGTTCGCGCAGATCGCCGCTCATGGCGACGTCGACGAGACCCACGCCTCGACGAGCATCCATGAAACCCTCGACCGCCATCAGGGCGAGCCGATCGTGACCAAGCGTCGCATCAGCGCCTTCACCGGCAGCGACCTCGAAGTGCTGCTGCGCGGCTATGGGGCATCGTCTCTCGTGCTCGCCGGAGTCGCCACGAGCGGAGTCGTGCTCTCGACGGTGCGTCAGGCCGCTGACCTCGACTTCGAACTCACGGTGCTCTCCGACGCCTGCGCCGACCGCGACCCCGAAGTGCACACCGTGCTCACCGAGAAAGTGTTCCCCAAGCAGGCGACAGTGCTCACTGTCGCCGACTGGACGACAAGCCTCGCCTGAGTCCGGCAGCGCGGTCGCGGCCGTGCCGTCACCTCAGTAGGGGAGTGGATTCTCCAGTCCGGAGCTGACCATCGAGCTGAATCCGCGGCCGAGCACCTGCGGGGCGGGATTCTCGATCGCCCGCGAATAGTGGCCGACGAGCTGTGAGCACACGCTCTTCCAGCTCCTGGCCTGCACCTGCTCACGACCGGCGACTCCGAAGGCCCGCCGTTTCGCCTCGTCGCCGAGGAGGTCTGCCGCGTGCGCTCGCATGGCACCGAGGTCCTTCGGGGTGTAGAGCCACCCGGTGCGTGAGGAGTCGACGAGGTCGAGCGGGCCGCCTCGGGCGGGAGCGATGACCGGCACCTCGGAGGCCATGGCCTCCTGAATCGTCTGACAGAAGGTCTCGAGCTCACCAGGGGCGACCATGAGGTCGAAGCTCGCCACCGCCTGTGCCAGGGCATCCCCGCCGAGGAACCCGGTGAAGTGAGCCTCCGGCAGCAGCCGCTGCAGACGTGTCCGCCAGGGACCGTCGCCGACGATGACGACCTTCGCCCCGGGCAGATCGGTGAGCGCGGCCAGGTCTTCGACCTGCTTCTCCGCGGCCAACCTGCCGACGAAGCCGATGATCTTCTCGCCATTCGGGGCAACGCTTCGACGCCAGGCCTCCGAACGGTGACCCGGGTCGAAGCGGGAGGAATCGACCCCACGGGCCCACAGGGCCACCTCGGCGACACCGAGTCCCTGCAGCTGATCGATCGTGTACGACGATGGGGCAAGCGTCAGGGAGGAATGCTGGTGGATATTGCGGACGTGGTTCCACAGCATGGCCTCGATGCCGTGCATTCCGTACCGGGCGGCATAAGCGGGAACCTCGGTCTGGTAGATCGCCACGGTCGGCAGATTGAGTGCCTGGGCGGCGAGGACCCCGCGCCAACCGAGGACGAACGGGCTGGCCAGATGGACGACGTCCGGGGCGAAGCGCTGCAGCAGCCGGCGGATCCGGGTGACGCCGCCGGGAGCGACTCGGATGCGCCGATACTTCGGCAAGGCGATCGAGGGGACCCGGACGATGCGGGCGCCGGCGACCTCCTTCGGACCGTCCCTGCGCGTGCCCGGAGCGATGACGAGGACCTCGTCGCCGCGGTCGGCCAGATGGTCGAGGACCCGCAGGAGTGAGTGGGTGACCCCATTCATATTGGGGAGGAAGGATTCTGCAATGATCGCTACTCTCACGAGCCCCAGCTAAGGCCCGCCGGGTGACGAGCGCATGACCCGAAGGCGACAGGTCGGCGACATCTGGCCGAAATCGGCCCATCGTGGCCCCAGTGACCGCTCTATGCCGGTGTCGGTGACTGATCTTGGACCGTCTCCGTGACCGCGCATGGTCGTCTGGGTGTCCGGATGATGACCTGTTCGCGACGAGTCTGAACCCCGCGTAAACTGAGGTGTCGGAAATGCTCGCGCAGCACATGGAACGAGGGGAATGGCCGTGGTCTGGTTCATCGTCGGCGGTTGCGTGCTCGCCGCTCTCATCGTCCTCTTCGTCATCCTCACCGTCCTGCGCTTCAACCAGCTGTCCATGGCCCGGTCGCTGTGCGACGAGGCCAAACGCCAGCTCATCGGCGAGATCCGCGCCCGCCACGCTCTCGTGCCCGCTTATATCGGCACCCTCCAGCAGATCGCCGGACAGGACCTGTCCCGGCTCGAACTCGCGCTCGCCTCTGCCGAACGCGCCTCCTTCGACCACCGCGGCGCCGCAGCCGAAAACGCCCTGACTGACGCCGTCGATGACGCCGCACTCATCCCCGCGGCGCTGACGGAGAGGTCCGTCACCTCGGACTCTGCCCGTTCCCAGCGGGCTGCGGTCAACGAAGAGATCGACACGACGATCCAGCTTCTGCACGGGCAGCTGCAGGTGCTCACCGAACGGATCCTCGCCGGTGCCCGCTTCTACAACACGAACGTCGAACGCTATCACCGTCAGCGGGCGCGACTGGTCTCCCGCCTCTTCGGCGGGGTCTTCAAGCCCCGCGCCCCATTCACCGAGGCGATCGATGACGATGGCGGTCCCGGAACGGCGAGCCCCGCCTCGGCGAGGATGACCCCATGACCCGCTTCCGTCTGGACCTGGGCTATCGCGGCACGGATTTCCACGGCTGGGCCAAGCAGCCGGGGCTGCGCACGGTCCAGGCCGCCGTCGAAGCCGGGCTCGAACGGATCACCGGCACCGAGGTGGCCACCGTCGTCGCCGGCCGCACCGACTCCGGCGTCCACGCCCGCCGTCAGGTCGTGCACATCGATCTCGGCGATGAGGCGATCGGCAAGCTCATCGGCCAGTCGAATCGATCCGCCGAGGCGGCCCTCCTGTCACGTCTGCGCGGAGTCCTCATCGCCGGTGAGTTCCACGACATCGTCGTCCACGCGGTGGTCGAGGTGCCCGAGGACTTCGACGCTCGGTTCTCCGCGCTGTGGCGGTCGTATCAGTACAGGTTGGCCGATCATCGGTCCTTCATCGACCCGTTGCTGACCCAGGTGACGCCGCGGCACAAGGGCGAACTCGATGCCGAAGCCATGGCCGAGGCCGCGCGCGAGGTCCAAGGGCTCCACGACTTCCTGCCGTTCTGCAAACCCCGGGAAGGCGCGACGACGGTCCGCACCCTCCATGAACTGCGAGTCTCACGCGATCAGGATGCTGTGATCACCATCGATCTGCGCGCCGACGCCTTCTGCCATCACATGGTCCGTGCACTCGTCGGCGGACTGATCAAGGTCGGATCCGGCAATTGGGCGGTGACCCGCCCGGCCGAACTCATCGCCGAGGCGGACGCCGGGCTGACCCCGGATGTGCCCATGTTCGTCACGCCTGCCGAAGGACTCGTCCTCACCGAGGTCGGCTATCCGGCACCCGAGGACTACGCGGCTCGCAACGCCCAGACGATGGCCCGGCGCGACCAGGAATAGGTCGACGGTTCGGCAGGTCGCCGGCAGAAGCATCAAGCCGAAGCTTCAAGTCGCCTTTTATCGCGCAAGTCGCGATCATGTGAGAATTCCTCTTTCCAGTTGTGAGAATCCTGTGTAGATTCACACTTAAGTAACTTTCAGTTCGCATTGGCACTGCAGGATGGAATCCGTCTTCATCCCCACCGGCACGGTTGATGTGCGCCTCACTGAACGATCGAAGGAACCGAATACATGTCGAAACTTGTGACCAAAGTGCTGGCCACGGGCGCCGCAGTGTCATTGCTGACTCTGCCCGGCCTCGCGCCTGCCATCGGGGCACCCTCTCTGGGCAACGGAAACTCCGCTGAAGACAGCGCCACGGCGCCGAGTGAAGCGGCTCCCGCGGACCCCGACGAGTCGTCGAACGACTCGTCTGCTGACAGCAAGTCAGGGCCGTCGGACGACGCCGGTGAAGAGCAGGATTCCGGCCGCGATGCGCAGTCGGCACCCGAAGGCACCAAGGTCCAGCTGCTCAACATCACCGACTTCCACGGACGCGTCTCCGAGGCGGGCACTCAGGTCGCCTCGGTCGTCGAGGAGGAACGAGCGAAGTTCGGCATCGGCGGCGACAACAGGGGCACTGCCCTGCTCTCGACCGGTGACAACATCGGAGCTTCGACCTACACCTCGTCATCGCAGAACGACACCCCCACCCTTGACGTGCTGAACGCCATGGGTGTCGATGCCTCTGCGGTCGGCAACCACGAATTCGACAAAGGCATCGATGATCTCACCGGGCGCGTGAGCGACGAAGCCGACTTCCCGTACTCGGCGGCCAATGTCTACGACAAGGGAACTCAGAACGTCGTCGACGGCCTCGACGAGTACTCCATCGTCGACGTGTCGGGTGTCAGGATCGCCGTCATCGGCGTCGTCACCAAGGACACCGCCTCACTCGTCTCACCGGACGGCATCGCCGAGCTCGACTTCGGCGACCCTACGGACGCAGTCAACCGCGTCGCCGACGATCTCGAGAACCTGCCCGAGGACGAACGACCGGATATGACGGTCGTCGAGGCCCACCTCGGCGCGTCGTCGACCGAGAGCCTCGAGGACGCGAAAGCGTCGAACGCGGAGTTCAAGAAGCTCGTCACCGAGGCCGACGCCTCGGTCGACGCCATGTTCACCGGCCACACCCACATGCCGTACGCCTTCGAAGCACCGGTACCAGGGGAGCCCGACCGCACCCGCCCCGTCATCGAGGCCGGCAGCTACGGCGAATACGTCGGGCAGGTGACCATGAGAGTCGACGGCAACAGCGACTGGCAGGCCAGCGGCATCGATCTCATCAAGACCAAGGACAAGAGCTATGACTCCGAGGTCGTCGACAAGGTCGCCGGCATCGTCAGCGACGCAGAGGAGAAGGCCAAGGAGCTCGGCTCCGAGGTCACCGGCACGATCAGCGAGGACATCACCCGAGCGAAGAAGGACGGCGAGGAGGACCGCGGTGCCGAGTCCACGCTCGGCAACCTCGTCGCCGATGCGCTCAAGGAAGGTGTCGAAGAGACCCAGCTGGAAGAAGCCGATTTCGGCATCACGAACCCGGGCGGACTGCGCACCGACCTGCTCTGTGATGACATCTACAACACCGAGGAGAAGTGCGAAGTCACCGTTGCCGAGCTCAACAGCGTGCTTCCCTTCGCCAACGACCACGGTGTCGTGACGATGAAGGGGTCGGACGTCATCGGCCTCTTCGAAGAGCAGTGGCAGCCCGACGGCGCCTCCCGGTCGTTCCTCCACCTGGGCATCTCCGATGATCTCGACGTCGTCTACGACACGGATGCCGACAAGGGCGAGCACGTGAAGTCCGTCAAGGTCGACGGCAAGGACATCGACCCGAACCAGGACTACCGGGTCGCGACGCTGAGCTTCCTCGCCACCGGTGGTGACAACTTCTCCTCCTTCGCCAAGGGCGATTTCGAGCAGTCGGGACTCACCGACTTCGAGACCTGGGAGAACTACTTCAACAAGCACCAGGCCGAAGGCGAGGAAGTCACCCCGGACCAGAACGAACGCCAGGCAGACGCGGCCAAGGACGTCATCGACAGCGGTGATCTGAGCGCCGAGCTGACCGGGCCGACGGCCATCAAGCCCGGTGAGAGCGCTGAGTTCGCGCTCAAGACGAACGCGAAGTCCGAGGTCGCGGGTCCCATCGACGTCACCGTCGACCTGCCGGAGGGCTATACCGCCGAGGCAGCCGCGCAGTCCGAGTCCCAGTCTGCTTCCAGCAGCGCCACCAAGGGCAAGGCCCCTGAGGTCAGCGCCGAGGCGGCCAAGACGATCACCCTCGATTCGATCCCGGCGGGGGAGTCCCAGACTGCTGTGACAGTGACGGCACCGAAGGACGCGTCCGGTGAGGTGACCGTCAAAGCTGACGTGCAGGCGAATGTCGATGGTCCATGGTGGGATGACAACCCGCTGCCGCTGGCGCATGAGTTCGAAGCCACCGCTGCAGTCGGTGACGATGCGAACGCCTCGGCCGGCGATGACGGTTCCGCCGACGGCGGCAATGCCGATGGCGGGGCTGCTGACGGCGGAGACAGTGCGGCCGGTGGCAATGCCGATGGCGGCGACAGCGCAGCCGGGGGCAATGCGGACGGTGCAGATGCATCGGCCGACGGCGGTTCGGCCGATGGCTCCGGAAGTGACGCGAACGGTTCGAAGGACGGCGGTGACCTGCCGCGCACCGGCTTCGAGACCTTCAATATCGTCGCCGCGGCTCTGGCGCTCATCGTCGCCGGCACCACTGCGGTCACGATCGTCCGCCGCCGCAAGCTCAGCCTGCAGAGCTGAGTCAGGCTGGAGTCAGACCGGCGGGCCGGAGAGTTCTTCTCTCCGGCCCGCTGTCGTATACAGGCACATCTCTCGCGGAGTCATCCCGCGCCCTGAGCGTCGTCTCCACCCGGTAGTCGCACGTCGCACCGGTGTACCGGGGCGTTGTGTCGCTGCGGGGGCGGTTTGCGAGGAAAGGTGGGTGCTGACGCTACCGGTGCGTGATGCCGGCAGCGTCAGGGGCGTGACGATGCACCGGAGTCGTCGGTCGCCTCGGGGTCGGAGCCGGTGACTGTCTCCGAACCGTCGGCCTCGGCATCGGAGTCGGCAGGGGGCGCATCTGCATCGGCGCTGGCGTCGTCATAGGTGGGTGACTTCGACGGGACCGGCGGGAGACTGGCGCGGAAAGTCTCGAGGTGAGTGAGCACCGGGACGAGGAAGAGGATGCCGACGGCCGGCACGACGATGCCCGAGTCGTTGATGAGAGTGCCGACCCCCAGCAGGATCGCGAGGCTGATCATCGCCGCCCTCAACAGCGGGATCCGCCGATAAGTGTCCTGAAGCCCGTGCAGTCTGAAGCGCGCTGGATCGAGGGCCATCCAGAACACACCGATGATGACCAGCGGCAGCACCAGAGTCATCCACGACTGGGTGAGGATGTCGATGTTCATACCGATCTTGCGGGCTAGAACGCTGAGCGCCTGACCGCTGATGATCGAGTCGAAGAACCGTCCGAAGTGCGTGCGCTGATCGGCCGGGCGCAGCCAGTCGAGGAACAGCACGGTGAGCATGACGAATCCGGCGATGCCCACCGTCAGCCCCAGCCGTTTGAGCGAGAACCGGATGCTCGCCGCGGACAGAACGAGGTAGGCGACTCCGATGATGAGGGTCGGTACGGACCCGAACTTCGTGCCCAGACCTGGTGCTGCGAGGATGACGCAGGAGGCGAGCACGGGAACGGTGACGATGAGGACCCGATGCAGCGGCTTGGTCACCAGAGACGCGAACCCTGCGACCGCCAATAGCAGCGCACAGCAGTACAGCGCCAGTGCCGAGTTCCCGATCCCGTAGAACCGGGAGGCGATGAGCAGGGGCTCACCCAAGAGCGTCGACATCTGCAGCTGGGATCCGGTGACGACGTCGTAGGCGAGCACGGCGACGGTCACGGTGGACACGAAGAGCACCGGCCCGAACTTGTGCCGCCGCCAGGGGCCGAGGAGCGCCAGCACCCCGAGCAGCAGCGCCCACCCGGCCAAGGCTCCGAGCATCGCGATGTCCGGATTCGTCCCCCGCTCCCACGGCACGGTATTGACCAGATACGTCGAGATCGGCATCGCCGCGAATACGACACCGAGGCGGTACGCCCCGGAATGGACGAGCTCCCGGTGGTTCTTCCGCATGAACCACGCCAAGGCCAACAGTCCGATCATGAGCACGGCGACCACGGGGAAGAACCACGTCGACAGATCGTTCTGCGTCTTCACCGCCACCTGACGATCGAGGACTGCCTGATAGCGCGAATGCCAATCGGACCCATGCGCCCCCGAGGTCATCGGCGCCCCGGCCGCATTGTCCATCTCCTCGGCACCGGACAGTGCCACGAGCGTCGGTGCCAGGTCGGGCACCTGCACCAGTCCCGGCTGACGCGTCGACGAGGAGGTGAGCAGTCCCGCCTGCTCGCCCGGGGCGACCATCATCGTCGCCTGCATCGACGAACCTTCATGCGTACCGTCGGCGATCGAGGAGAACACCACGGGAACGCGTCCTTCGCCGAGGCGGTTCGGCTGATCCGCGCTCATCCATCCCGTCGATTCGAGGATGTCCCCGACCTGAGCGTCGAGATTCTTCAGCGAGTAGCCGTCGGCGGCGGTATTGCCGAGATCGACGAGCGTAAGCTCGCCGTCTGCGGTCGATTTCGCGACGTCCGCTCCAAGGCCGGGTCCGACGGGCGACCAGGTCTCGACGCGGCCGGTTGGGGTGGCCGCGGCGATGGCGGCACCGTTGCCGAAGGCGCGGATATCGGGCACTGCCTCGGCCAGCGCCCCGAGGGAGGCATCGTAGTTGTCGCCGCGGGCCACCTGCGCGTACACGTCCCAATCGGCGACCCAGCCGTCGAGGGGAGATGCCGGTTCGCGGCACTGATCGCGGGGTTCGTCGGCGGCGCGCCGCCCGGATCCGAGTCCCAACCAGCCGTCGACCGGGCAGCTCGTCGCGCGCACGCTGCGAGGCGTGATCGTCCCGATCTGCCCGCCCTTCATCATCACCCACAGATTCGGTGTGGTGCGCGGATCGAGATCCTCGAAGCTGAACCCGGAGACGTTGATCGACACGACCCCAGGATTCGCCGAGGCGGCCCCACCGTCGGCGTCTTCCGTGGCCGGAGCCGTGCCCCCGTTCCCGCCTGCCGCCTGGGAGAAGGCCCGAGCCGACGCGCTCGTATCCGGGCCAGTGACCGCCCCCGCAGCCGCAGCCGGGCCTGCGCTCGGGACCACGCCCGGACCCGCGCTTGGCGCCGCCTGCCCGGCTTGGGGCAGGCCGAGGACGAACAGGGCGATGGCCAGGATCCCGAGCAGAACCCGGGCGGCGGAGGAGGTCACGGGGGCTCTCATCGGTGAGCCTCCTCGGCGTGTTCAGCACTGAGCGCCAGCAGGAAGGGCAGCAGAACCATGGCTCCGGTCGAGGGCACGGCGACCCCGGAATCGGTGAGCACGAGCCCGACGCCGAGCCCGGTGGCAGCGGCCAGGAATCCATAGTGCAGGTCGGAATCGGTGAAGAGCTGGGGGAGCCGTCCGCGCCATCTGTTGACCAGACGTCCGGTCCGGCTGCCGGCGTGGACGTGGGGGAAGTGGAGGAGGTAGCGGAGGAAGATGAGGATCGCGATGGCCGCAAGCGGAGTGACGATGGCCAGAGCCGGATTGACCTGGATGATGTGGAGGTTCGCGCCGAGCTTGCGACCGACGACCTGCAGGGCCTCACCGGTGACGATCTGGTCGAAGAAGGTGCCGAAATGAGAGCGTGCTCCGGCAGGGCGCAGCCAGTCGAGGAAGGCGATGCCGATGAGCACGGCCAGCGAAGACAGACCGATGAGGGCGAGGCGCACCAGAGTCAGTCGGATCTTCGACAGCAGCGCCAGCAGGACCATGAGGCCGGCGAGGATGGCGATCGTACCGCCGAACTTCGCTCCCCAGGAGGGATTGCCGGAGACGAACACGGCGGCCAGTCCGACGACGACCGGCACGATGATCACTGCCTTTCGGTGCCCGCGCGCCCGCAGCCACGAGACCATCAGCCCAAGGAAGATGAAGAGGCTGACGATGAAGATCGCCGCGCCCTGATTGCCGAGTCCGTAGTAGCGACCGCCGACGATCGGGTTGTAGCCGAGCAGCGAGTTCGCCTGCAGATGCGACCCGGTGGCCAGGTCGATCGCGAGGATGAGCAGGTTCGCCCCGGTCAGGGCGCCGACCCGTCCTCGCCAGGTCCGACCCCATGGCGGGATGAGGGCGAAGGCGAACAGAACGGAGGCCGTGCCGATGACCGAGAGGAACAGACCGAGCCCGGGGTCGGCCATTCTCGACCAGGGAAAGAGCCCTGCGAGGAACGCTCCCATCGGCAGGGCCGCGACGCCCAAGGACGCCCAGCCGAGGAATCGGTGGACGTGGGGCGCTAGGGTGGCGCCGCCTCGGCGACCGAGGATTGAGCGGTTGAGCAGGACCGCGCACGCGATGAAGAGGACGTAGAAGATGACGTCGAGGGTGATGGAGAACGTCGAGAGATTCTGATGGATCGTCGTCGATTTCTGCGCCTCGGCGACGAGATCGTCGATGCGCTGCTGCGGATCATCATCGGTCGGGGCGGAGTCGAGGCCGACGGCGCGCGGGGAATCGATGTCGAGGACATCGAGGATGCCCGGTGCCAGATCGGTGATCTGCAGCAGCCCCGGGGTGCGGGTCGTCGCCGAGGACAGGGACCCGGGTTCGAAGCCGGGCCCGGAAGCGATGAACGCGCGCAGCTGCGGCAGTCCGGAACTGTCACCGAGGCCGGCGACGATGATCGTCGGATCCGCTGCCCCGTCCTTCGCGTTCTCCCGCACTTCCTGCAGACGCACGCCGAGGCGGCGGTCGGCTTCGGCGACGCGGGTCTCCCGGTCGTAGTTCGGCGGAACGGTATAGGAGTACTTCGGGATCGGGTCGAACAGCCAGGAGCGGATGCCGATCGCGCCGAGATCGACGACGCCGAGGCGGCAGTCCGTGGCCGTCGCATCGTCCGTGAAGTTCGTCACCACCCCGTCTTCGTCCGCGGCGGCATAAGCTGCGCCGGGCCCCTCGGCTGCGACGCAGGGTTCGAGCAGGGAGTCCGCATCGGTTGCGTCGGTGCCGGCGGGCACCGCCTTGCCGGCTTCGGTCACAGTGCGCGCGAGCATCCCGTAGTCGACGGAGTAGCCGGAGCCGATATTGGGCTCCTTGACTGCATCGAAGCCCTCGATCCGAGCCGTCGTCGTTCCGGCCGCGGATTCGCCGCCATGAGCTTCATCACTGTTCGCCGGCTCCTTCGCCGAGGCTGCCCCGTCCTCGGTGTCCACGGATCCGTCCGTGGCGGGGGCGATCATCGTCGGGCAGCGGGCCGAGTCATCGGGGTCGGCATCCTCGGCGATGGGGGAGGGTCCGGCCTGTGCGCGGGCGCCCGCGCCGAAGGACAGCCAACCGGAAGCGGGGCAGGTGGCCGAGCCGATCGTGCGCACGTTGAGGTTCGCGGCCGCGCCCTCGGAGAGCAGATGAAAGAGGTTCGGAGTGCGCTCAGGATCGATATCATCGATGGTCAGACCCGGAATGCCGAATACGACCGTCTGCCCGGCCGGGGGCCTGCTGGTGTCAGTGGATTGCCCGGAGGACGCATTCGCGTTCGCAGCCGAACCGTCGTCCGACGCCATACTGTCCGGTGATGCCGGATCGTCGGTTGGTGCCGACGCGGAGGAGGGGCCGAGTCCGAGGCCTGCCGTCAGGAGCCCGACCAGGAGACCCAGCATCAGGATTCTCAATGCGGGAAGTCGGAAGGGCAGGCTGGAGTGAGTCGGCACAGATCAATACTATCGGCTCGGGTTTCAGCTGGCCCTGAGACCGCTCTGGGCGTTTGCTCCCCGGGCCTGCGGGCATGTATATTTGATTGTCGTTGTGTGTGCTTGTCGCACTCCCTTACATAGCCTCATGCGTTGCAGGCCCGTAGGTGAGGGGAATGCGTCGATAGGTTCACCCGATTGAAGACAACCAGCGCTTGAGACCCATTGGACTCACGACCCGATGAGGAACCGGCGCTGCACTGAACACAGATACGAAAAGAAGGCTACTTTTGCGTACGTATACAGCTAAGTCCGGTGACGTTGAGCACCAGTGGCACGTCATCGACGCCACTGACCAGGTGCTCGGTCGCCTTGCTTCGCAGGTTGCACGCCTCCTGCGCGGCAAGCACAAGACCACGTTCACCCCGAACACCGACACCGGTGACTTCGTCATCATCATCAACGCCGACAAGGTCGCGCTGACAGGTGCGAAGCTCGAGAAGAAGCGCGCTTACCGCCACTCCGGATACCCCGGCGGCCTCAAGAGCGTGAACTACGCCGAGCTCCTCGCCACCCACCCCGAGCGTGCAGTCGAAAAGGCTGTCGCCGGTATGGTCCCGAAGACTCGTCTCGGACGTGCCCAGATGCAGAAGCTGAAGGTCTATGCAGGTGCCGAGCACCCGCACGCCGCTCAGAATCCGCAGCCGTACGAACTCAGCCAGGTCGCGCAGTAAGCGCCTGAGCCCTAGACATACCGAGGAGAACCGTGGCTGATACCACCAACGCGACAGAAACTGTCGAAGAAGAGATCACCGAATACACTTCCGAGACTCCCGCATCCGCTGGCCTGGGCGAAAGCACCGCTGGTGGACGTGGACAGTCCCTGACCGCTCCCGGCAACGGAGTCGGCCGCCGCAAGCAGGCAATTGCTCGTGTGCGCCTCGTCCCCGGCACCGGTGAGTGGACCATCAACGGGCGTACTCTCGAAGAGTACTTCCCGAACAAGCTGCACCAGCAGCTCGTCAACGAGCCCTTCACCCTGCTGGACCTGGGCGGACGTTTCGACGTCATCGTCCGGATCTCCGGCGGTGGACCCTCCGGCCAGGCCGGCGCCGTCCGCCTTGGCGTGGCTCGTTCGCTCAACCAGATCGACGCGGAGTCCAACCGCGCCGAGCTGAAGAAGGCCGGTTACCTCAGCCGCGATGCTCGCGTTCCTGAGCGCAAGAAGGCCGGTCTCAAGAAGGCCCGCAAGGCACCTCAGTTCTCGAAGCGCTGATCTCGCTGGCGAACCGACTGCGGCTGGTCTGCCACTGAGTCGCAGTCATCGACAGTTCAGCATCATGAACATGAGAACGCGGTCCCGAACCAGGTTCGGGACCGCATTTCTCATATCCGGACTCATCTCACACTGTCACTGACGTGGCCACGCGGTCGGGTGTGCCGCCTCGACGCATAATCCGTCGTTCAAGCCTGAGCGCGAATATCGCATGGTGCACAGCACGATAAGCGCGCTCCGCCTTGAACGAGCTGATCACCTTCCGCTCGTTCCCGTCGTTCAAGGCGACGCACATCTTTCGAGCTGGGCACCGCGCGATAAGTGCGCTCGGCCTTGAACGGACACTCGCGACGCCGCGATCACAGGAGCCACGGCTGCGGTCGGCCGCCTCGGCGAGGGTGCCGACATCACGAGCGACACACGGCGGATCGACTAAGATCGACTCCGACATTGACGAAAGGATCCCCACTATGTCTCGACTCTTCGGCACCGACGGAGTACGCGGACTGGCCAATCGCGATATCTCGGCCAAACTCGCGCTCCAGCTCTCGGTCGCAGGTTCACGCGTGCTCAGCCGCGGCTGGACGGGTGAGAAACGCCCATTCGCCGTGGTCGGACGTGACACGCGCGTGTCCGGCGAGTTCCTCTCCGCCGCACTGAGCGCAGGCATCGCCTCGACCGGAGTCGACGTCCTCGACGCGGGAATGCTGCCGACCCCGGGCATCGCCCAGGTCGTCAAGGACACCGGCGCCGCTTTCGGCGTCGTCATCTCCGCCTCCCACAACCCCATGCCCGACAACGGCATCAAGTTCTTCGCAGCGGGAGGCACGAAGCTCGACGACGCGGTCGAAGACGAGATCCTCGCGATCTTCGACCAGGACTGGGACCGTCCGACCGGCGCGGACGTCGGCCGCATCTCGCGCTACCCGGCCGCTGCCGACGAGTACACCGAGCATCTGGTGCGCTGTGTCGACGCCGACAACGTTCGTCCGCTGTCCGGGCTCAAGGTCGTCGTCGACTGCGCCCACGGTGCCGCGTCCATCGTCGGACCCGCCGCCCTGCGTCAGGCCGGCGCCGAGGTCATCGTCTCCGCCGCCGAACCCGACGGCTTCAACATCAACGACGGTGTGGGCTCGACTCACCTCGGACCGCTGCAGCGCCTCGTCGTCGAGACCCAGTCCGATCTGGGTGTGGCCTTCGACGGTGACGCTGACCGCTGCCTGGCCGTGGATTCGCTGGGGCGGGTCGTCAATGGTGACCAGGTCATGGGCATACTGGCGATCGGGCTCAAGGAGCTCGGTGAACTGCGCGGCAACACCCTGGTCACGACCGTCATGTCGAACCTGGGTCTGAAGCAGGCGATGGACAAATACGGCATCGAGACCGTGCAGACCGCTGTCGGCGACCGGTATGTGCTCGAGCGGATGCTCGCCGACGGGTATGCGCTCGGCGGGGAGCAGTCCGGACACGTGCTCATGCTCGATCACGGCACCACCGGCGACGGAGTGCAGACCGCCCTGCACCTGATGAAGCGGATGGCCGACGCCAAGCGGACTCTGGCCGACCTCGCCGCGGAGATCCCGCAGCTGCCGCAGGCACTCGTCAACGTCAAGGGCGTGGACAAGAACCACGTCGATCACCCGCAGGTCGCTGCCGAGGTGGCTGCAGTCGAGGCCGAACTCGCCGACACCGGTCGCGTGCTGCTGCGTGCCTCGGGCACCGAGCCGCTGATCCGCGTCATGGTCGAAGCCGCCACCGAGGATGCCGCCTCCGCCCAGGCCGAGCGCCTGGCCGCGTCGGTCAAGGAGCACCTCGCGCTGTAGAGGTTTCCGGCGGATTGATCGATCAAGGGCTCGCTCAGATATGCCGCGGTATTCCGCAGCATATTCGGGCGGGCCCTTTATCGACGTTGAGAGGCGCAAGGTGTGCCGAGTGCGCAGCGCCGCGAAGATCGCCACTTGAGAGGGTTCCTGCCGTGGCGGCCGCGCGTTGAATGGCCTCGTGCCGCGGCATTGGCCAGTTAACTGTGCGCAGATTGCACATTTTCGGCTCGAAACCGGCAATCTGCGCACACTTAACTGGAGGAAGTCTCCGACCATGCGGCGCCGGTGCAGGGCTCGCGCCGAAAGCGGCGCAGCGCCGCACCCTCAGCTCGAGGCGAACTGGGTGGCGTAGAGCTCGGCGTAGCGGCCACCGCGACCGACGAGCTCGTCGTGAGTGCCCTTCTCGATGATGCGACCGGCCTCGACGACGAGGATCGTGTCGGCCTGCCGGATCGTCGACAGACGGTGGGCGATGACCATAGCCGTCCGCCCGTGCATCGCCTGGGCCAGGGCACGCTGGATCGCGGCCTCATTCGTCGAATCCAGCGCCGAGGTGGCCTCATCGAGCACGACGATCTCCGGAGACGCCAGCAGCATCCGGGCGATGGTCAGGCGCTGACGTTCGCCTCCGGAGAGTCGGTACCCGCGTTCGCCGACGACGGTGTCCAGTCCATCGGGAAGCGCATCGATGACGCTCCTCAACTGTGCCCGTTCGATGGCATCGAGCATCTGCTCCTCGGTGGCATCGGGATTGACCAGCGCCAGGTTGGCGCGGATCGACTCGTGGAAGACATGACCGTCCTGGGTGACGACGCCGACGGCCTCGCGCAGATCGGCGAACGACAGATCGCGAACATCGACTCCGCCGATGGTGATCGTGCCGCCGGTGACGTCGTAGAGCCGCGGCAGCAGTGACGCGATCGTCGACTTTCCCGCACCCGAGGATCCGACGAGGGCAACGGTGTGCCCGGCGGGGATCGTGAAGCTCAGATCGTGGAGAACCTGATCGCCGCCGCGGGTGTCGAGCACGGAGACGTCTTCGAGGCTGGCCAGGCTGACCTGCGAGGCGCTGGGGTAGGCGAAGTCGACGTGATCGAACTGCACATCCAACCCACCGGCTGGCAGAGCCTTCGGCTGCGACGGTTCCTTGAAGTAGGGCACGAGGTCGAGGATCTCGAATACCCGCTGGAATGACACCACTGCGCTCTGGATGTCCAGGCGCGCGTTGGCGAGCATCGTCAGCGGCGTGTAGAGCCGGGTCAGCAGCAGTGCCAGGGTCACAACCTGACCGGCGTTGAGGTTGCCGACGACGGCCTGTGCACCGCCGACGCCGTAGACGAGAGCCAGCGCCAGGGCGGAGACCAGAGTCAGCGAGGACACGAACGTCGACTGCAGCATCGCGACCTTGACGCCGATATCGCGGACCTGACCGGCACGGTCTGCGAACTCCTCGTTCTCCTGGCGGGGATTGCCGAAGAGTTTGACCAGGGTGGCACCGGCGGCGGAGAAGCGCTCGGTCATGCGGGTCGACATGTCTGCGGAGTTGTTGGCCGCTTCGAACTGCAGGGATGCGAGCTTCCCGCTGAGCATTCGGGTGGGGATGATGAACAGCGGCAGCAGCAGGATCGACAGCACGGTCACCTGCCAGGAGATCGTGACCATGACGCCGACGGTCAGGGCCAGGGAGACGAAGTTCGACACGATGCCGGACAGGGTGTTCGAGAACGCTCGCTGCGCACCGATGACGTCCGTATTCAGCCGGGAGACCAGGGCGCCGGTGCGGGTGCGGCTGAAGAATGCGATCGGCATCGACTGGACGTGATCGTAGACGGCCGTGCGCAGATCGAAGATGAGTCCCTCACCGATCCGTGAGGACAGGTACCGGTTCGTGATCGAGATGGCCGCATCGGCGATGGCCAACCCGCCGATGGCCACGGCCAGCCACACGACCGTGGAGACAGGGCCGCCTCCGGTGATCGCGTTGACGACGTCGCCGGCGAGCACCGGGTTGAGGACGCCGATGCCCGCGGTGAGCACGGACAGCAGCAGGAAGATGATGAGTTTGCGCTTGTGCCGGGTCGCATACCCGGCGATTCGCTTGTAGATGCCCGGTTGGATGCGCGTCTCGGGGGTCTTCTTGCTCTTGACCGAGGAGTACATGAGGTGATGTGCGGATGGCACGCTCATACTGGGTCCCTTTCTGCTGCCGAAACGACCGAGCATGCACGGGGGATCCCGTGACGGTGCGAGGATCGCTCGCATCCGGTCGCCGCCGTGGGCGGGTGGCCTGCCGGCGGTGAGTAGTTCAGTGCATACTGTGCAACCGCCAGAGCGGTGAAACTATTTCACCACCGCCCGGCGACTCCCGTCACAGGTCCGCTTACAAGCTCGCCGAGGCGGCCGCCAAGTCCTGATGCTCCGACCCGGCGACCCCCGTCACAGCTTCCGCAGCTGCACCTTCCGGATCGTATGGTCGGAGGATTTGTGGAGCACGAGATCGGCTCGGCCGCGGCTGGGCTGGACGTTTTCGCGCAGGTTCGGGAAGTTGATGGAGTCCCAGATCTCCGTGGCCAAGGTGATCGCTTCGTCATCGTCGAGCTGCGAGTACCGGTGGAAGTAGGAGTCCTCGTCCTGGAACGCGCCGTGCTTGAGCTTGAGGAACCGCGAGATGTACCACTGGCGGATATCGCGGGAGCGCGCATCGACGTAGACGGAGAAGTCGAAGTAGTCGCTGATGGCCAAGCCCACGGTCCCGTCCTGACGGGGGCGGGCGGGCTGGAGGACGTTGAGGCCCTCGACGATGAGGACATCGGGGGAGCGCACGACCACCTCGGCGCCGGGAACGATGTCATAGGTGTGGTGCGAGTACACAGGCGCACGGACCTCGGGGGCCCCGGACTTCACGGCGGAGATGAACTTGAGCAGCTTGCGCCGGTCGTAGGATTCGGGGAATCCCTTCCGCCCGTTGAGGCGGCGACGGTCGAGTTCGGCATTGGGGTAGAGGAATCCGTCGGTGGTGATGAGCTCGACGCGCGGAGTGTCGGGCCAGCGGGCGAGCAGTTCGCGCAGCACACGTGCCGTCGTCGACTTGCCCACGGCCACCGATCCGGCGACGCCGATGACGAAGGGCGTGCGCTTGGCATCCTGCGGTTCCAACCCGCGTTCGTGCAGCGGAGAGAAGAATTCCCTGGTCAGGTCGTGCTTCGCCCGCCGTGCGGAGACGTAGAGGTTGAGCAGTCGTGACAGGGGCAGATAGACCTGGGCCACCTCGTCGAGGTTGATCCGATCCCCGAGACCGCGCAGCCGTTCGATGTCGCGTTGCTTCAGCGGCAGCGGCGTGGCCTGGGCGAGCGTGCCCCACACCTCCCGGTCGAATTCCCAGAACGGGGACGTCGTGTCCGGTTCGCTGCGCCGGGCGGTATTGAGTCCGGCGAGCTTGCGCGCACGGTCCAATTGAGGGTCGACATGGCTCATTCTCCCATTGTGTCATGCGTCATGTTCGCCGCCCGCGTCAGGTCTTCGCCGCCCGCCCCAGGTCGGCGAAAGCCCCCACCCCAACCGAGGCGCCCCACCCTCACCGAGGAGGCCGTTCCGTCTCGGGCTCCGTCGGGTCTGCCGGCCCCAACCGGGTACTCCCGCGCCCGCGTGCGCGTGCAGTTCGTCACGTTGACCCGATCGTGACTCGCCGGAATACCCGAGATCGGCTATCAGTGCGTAAAATCTCCCTCATGTGTGGAATCGTTGGCTATGTATCCAAGGCCCCCGTTGACAATGCCGACCACTCGGCGCTCGATGTCGTGCTCGGCGGCCTGAAGAGGCTCGAATACCGCGGCTACGACTCGGCCGGCGTCGCGCTCGTGACGCCCGACGGTCAGCTCGCCTCGGCGAAGAAGGCCGGAAAGTTCTCCGCCCTGACCGAGGAGATCGAGGCCAACCCGCTGCCCGCTGCGCAGACCGGAATCGGCCACACTCGTTGGGCCACGCACGGTGGGCCCACCGACGTCAACGCCCACCCGCACCTGGCCGACGGTGGGAAGCTCGCGCTCATCCACAACGGGATCATCGAGAACTTCGCCCACCTGAAGAAGGACCTCGTCGCCGAGGGCGTCGAGTTCCTCTCCGAGACCGACACCGAGGTGGCCGCCGCCCAGCTGGCCAAGAACTATCAGGCGACCGGTGACCTCACCGCCGCGATGCGTAGGACCGCCACCGAACTCGAAGGTGCCTTCACCCTGCTCGCCGTCCATGCCGATGCTCCCGGCCAGGTCGTCGCCGCACGCCGCAACTCGCCGCTGGTCATCGGCCTCGGCGAGGGCGAGAACTTCCTCGGCTCCGACGTCGCCGCGTTCATCGACTACACCCGGACGGCCGTCGAGATCGGCCAGGACGAAGTCGTCACCATCACCCCGGACGAAGTCACGATCACTGACACCGCAGGCAACCCCGTCGAGGGCGAGCAGTTCGAGGTCGACTGGGACACCGCCTCGGCGGAGAAGGGCGGCTTCGCGTCCTTCATGGACAAGGAGATCCACGATCAGCCGCAGGCCGTGGCGGATACGCTGCTCGGCCGCCTCGACACCGAGGGTCGCCTGACGCTGGACGAGATGCACATCGATGAGAACGTGCTCAAGTCCGTGGACAAGATCGTCGTCATCGCCTGCGGCACCGCAGCGTATGCCGGTCAGGTTGCGAAGTACGCGATCGAGCACTGGTGCCGCATCCCCACCGAGGTGGAGCTGGCCCACGAATTCCGCTACCGGGATCCGGTGGTCACCGAGAAGACGCTCGTCGTGGCGATCTCGCAGTCCGGGGAGACTATGGACACGATCATGGCCGTCCGCCACGCACGTCAGCAGGGTGCGAAGGTCATCGCGATCTGCAACACCTTCGGTTCGACGATCCCACGCGAATCCGATGCCGCGCTGTACACCCACGCCGGCCCGGAGATCGCCGTGGCCTCGACGAAGGCCTTCCTGTCGCAGGTCGTCGCCTGCTACCTGCTCGGCCTCTACCTCGCCCAGCTGCGGGGCAACAAGTTCCGCGACGAGATCGGCACGATCCTTAACGAGCTGCAGTCGATCCCTGCGAAGATCCAGCACATCCTCGACGAGACGAAGTCGCAGGTCCTTGCGCTGGCCGACCGCAACCAGGATGTCGGTTCGGTGCTGTTCCTCGGCCGTCACGTCGGCTACCCGGTGGCGATGGAGGGTGCGCTCAAGCTCAAGGAGCTCGCGTACATCCACGCCGAGGGCTTCGCCGCCGGTGAGCTCAAGCACGGACCGATCGCGCTCATCGACGACGGTCAGCTCGTCATCATCGTCGTGCCGTCCAAGCGCGGCCGGGATTCGCTGCATGCGAAGGTCATCTCGAACATCCAGGAAGTCCGTGCCCGCGGTGCGAACACCGTCGTCATCGCCGAGGAAGGCGACGAAGAGGTCGATCAGTTCGCCTCCGAGGTCATCTACGTGCCCGAGACGACGACGCTCATGGCGCCGCTGCTGACGACGGTTCCGCTGCAGATCTTCGCGATGGAGCTGGCCACGGCCAAGGGCCTCGACGTCGACCAGCCGCGCAACCTCGCGAAGTCGGTCACGGTCGAATAAGGACGCGAGTATGGCGATCTTGGGAATCGGCACCGACATAGCCGACGTGCCGCGCTTCGCGGAGCACATCGAACGCGTGCCCGAACTCCTCGATCGTCTGCTCACTCCCGGTGAGCAGCTCAAACGCAACGGCAAACGCCGGACGGATGCCTCCTTGGCGGCACGATTCTCCGCGAAGGAGGCGCTGAAGAAGGCGATCGGCTTCCCCGGATGGCTGCCGTGGCAGTCCGCCGAGGTGGTCCCCGCTTTATCCGGTGCGCCGAGTTTCCGTCTGCGCGGGCTCGTGCTCGAGCACTTCCGTGCCATCGGCGGGACGAACATCCACCTGTCGATCACCCATGATGCGCACCTGACGATGACCTTCGTCATCGCCGAGGGCGACGGGCCGTCGCTGAGCCCCGGCATCGAAGGTGCCGCCGAGCACTTCACCCACTCGATGTACGGTAAGGGCGCGCGTCTGGGCGAGATGCCGGAGCAGTAGTTGTTCCGGGGCGCAGGCCGGTGAGCAGGATCGACGTCCCTCCTGCTGCGGTGTCCGGTGGTAATAGACTCAGGGCATGAGCTCACTTCCCAACGATGCCGACGTCACTCCCACCGTAAACGACACCAACACTCCCACAGCCGCTGCAGCAGCACGCGCAGTGCACCTGCCCACCGCCGATGACGCTAACGACATCGCCCCCGGCCTGGTCACCCTGCGCCGTGCCCTGCACGAGAACGTCGAGGTCGGACTCGACCTGCTGGTGACGCAGAAACTCGTCCTCGACGCCATCGAAGGCCTCGACGTCGAAGTCACAACAGGGGAGGGGCTGTCCTCGATCGTCGTCGTCCTGCGCGGCGGTGCCCGCAAGGAGGACTCGACCGGGGTCGTGCCTGCCGTCCTCCTGCGCGGGGATATGGACGGACTGCCCGTCACCGAGGCGACCGGATTCGACTTCGCGGCCACCTCGGGGAGGATGCACGCCTGCGGCCACGACCTTCACACCGCCGGGCTCGTCGGCGCACTCAAACTCCTCCACCGCGACCGCGACTCCCTGCCCGGCGACGTCGTGTTCATGTTCCAACCCGGTGAAGAAGGCTATGACGGGGCCGGGAAGATGATCGACGAAGGCGTCCTCGACGCCGCCGGTCCCCGCGTCAAGGCCGCCTTCGGCATCCACGTCTCCGCCGACGCCGACCTCGGCGTCGCCAGCTCCCGCCCCGGGTCGTACATGGCGGCGTTTTCGAAGATGACGATCACCGTGAACGGCAAAGGCACGCACGCCTCCCGCCCGGCCACCGGTAAGGACCCCATCCAGGTCGGCGCGATGCTCGTGGGCCAGCTGCAGGAATACGTCACCCGCCGGTTCGACATCTTCGACCCGCTCGTGATCACCGTCGGTCAGTTCAACGGCGGCACCGCGCCCAACGTCGTCCCCGACTTCGCGACCTTGGTCGTCAGTGTGCGCACGTTCTCTGAAGCGGTGACGTCCCGCGCCGAGGCGGAGCTGCCTCAGCTCGTTCGTGACCTCGTAGCCGCCCACGGTCTGAGCGCCGAGGTCGAATACGAACAGATCCTGCCGCCGACGATCAACGACGACGCCGAAGCCGAGTTCTTCCTCTCCACCTTCACCGACCTCTTCGGCGAGGAGCGGACCGTGCGCAAGGCGAATCCGCTGCCCGGTTCCGAGGACTTCTCCCGGGTGCTCGACGCCGTGCCCGGAGCCTATGGACACTTCGGGGTCTCCCTGCCGAATCTGCCGGTCGAAGAACGCGAAGCCAATCATTCCCCTCGCGCCCGCCACAGCGACGACGGTCTCGCCGACCAAGCTCTGTTCCTCGCCCATCTGGCCGGGCGCCGGCTGGCGCAATTGGCCGAGGGCTGATCCGCCCGACCCTGGCACGTGTGCGTGAGAAGGCATACGGTGCAGGGATGAGCCCTGTACAGGGCGACAACGAACCAGGACCCGCGTCGTGAAGAGGAGCAGTCGATGAGTGTGTTCGCCTACCCGAGCGAGACCATCAGGGAGGCCGAGGCGCCTCTCCTCGAGGCCGGTGTCCCGCTGATGGCCCGAGCCGCCCGGGCGCTGGCGAACATCAGCATCGACACCCTCACCGCCGACCACGGACAGGTCACCGGGGCCAGGGTTTGCGTGCTGGCCGGGCCGGGCAACAACGCCGGGGACGCGCTCTTCGCCGCGGCGACACTGGGCAGGCGCGGTGCCGCCGTCACCATCATCACTCTCTTCGACCGTACTCACGGCGAGGGGCTCACTGCCGCGCGCCGTGCCGGGGCACAGGTCATCGCGTTCACATCCTCCGAGGCCGACGCCGCCCGCGCCGATGCTCTGCGGGAACTCTCCCGCGCCCATCTCGTCCTCGACGGCATCCTCGGCACCGGCGGTCGACGCGGTCTGCCCGACCACATCAGCTCACTCATCGCCGACTGGGTCCCGCACCGCACCGGCCGCCTCATCGCCGTCGACATCCCCTCCGACCTCGACCCGAACCACACCGGAGCCGAGAAACGACTCCACGCCGACCGCACTGTGACCTTCGGCGGACTCAAGACCGAACTCATCGATACGCGCGCGGACGAGTTCACCGGAACCATCGACGTCATCGATATCGGCCTCGGCCTCGACCCCAGCTCGGCCGCCGCGGAGCTGCTCGATCGCGATGATCTCGTCTCCGGATTCCCCCGCCCCGATGAGGCCGGGCACAAATATTCCCGCGGTGTCACCGGGGTCCTCGCCGGCTCCGAGGACTACCCCGGCGCGGGCGTGCTCACCACCACCTCGGCGGTGAACACCGGAGCGGGCATGGTCCGTTACCTCGGCTCACCGCTCGTCGCCGAATACGTCCTCGGTCTCCACCCCGAGGTCGTCAACGCCTCTGGCCGCATCGACTCCGTCGTCCTCGGCCCGGGCGACCCCGAATCCGAATTCGTGCAAGGCGTCGCCGAGGCGCTGGCCGGCAACCGCACACCGGTCGTCGTCGACGCAGGCGGCCTCGACATGATCGCCCGCGCCGAAACGATGGCAGGCACCTGGCTGGCCGACCGCCCGCTCATCATCACCCCGCACGCCGCCGAACTGGCACGGCTGCTCAGCCGCCTCCTCGGCGAGATCATCACCGCCGGTCGGATCGGGACGAACCCGATGCGGTGGGCTCGGCGGGCCGCGGAGCTGACCGGCGCGATCGTCCTGCTCAAGGGCCATCACACGGTCATCGCCGCCCCCGACGGGCACGTCGTTCTGCCTGCCCCGGGGCCAGGCACCCTCGCCACGGCGGGCTCCGGCGACGTGCTCGCCGGGATCCTCGGCACGCTCGCCGCAATCACCGCCGCCCACGGCCGCTACGACAGCGACGACCGGACGCGTCCACCTCGCGAGTGGGCTCGCCTGGCCGGACTCGGAGTGCTGCTGCACAACGAGGCCGGCCGATGCGCGGTGACCGCGTCCGGGTTCGCCGATGCCATCGCCGAGGTGGTCGGCGAACTCATCCACGGCACCGACTGAATCGGCTCACCCGCCTCAGTGGATGAGGATCTGCGTCTTCGTCGTGCCCTCCCACTTCATCGCCTTGACGAGGCTGGACTCGTACATCGACACACAGCCGGCGGTCTTCATCGACTCTGTGTTCGCATGCAGGAAGATCGCCGATCCCTTCCCCGGTGTGCGAGCCTCGTTGTAGCCGATGACCTGGGCATACTTGTACGGCTTCGGCTGGTAGAGGGATTCACCCTCGTACCCTTCGGACTTCCGCTGCATCGTGTTGTATCCCTCGGCCTTCGTCGCGTCACCGTCGACCCAGACATGATCGCGGGTGACCTTCGTCCACGGCTTGCCCAACCCGGGATTCGCCGAGGTGCCGAATCCATTGCGCATCCAGAACACACCCTTCGGGGTCTTGCCGTCACCTTCCCGTTTGCTCGACGTGGTGCCGTTGTAGCCGAGGCGGGCCTTGAACGGGCCGCTGTCGCGGACGTACCGGTCGCCGGACTTCTTGCACAGGTAGATATCGGCGGTGGTCGTCGACCGCTGCTTGACCTCGATGGCCTTCGCAGCCGTCACCGAGCTGTTCGACTCGACGCCGGTGCAGTACTTCGCGGCTGCCTCGGCGGAACCGGTCTGTCCGATCACGGTGAGGCCTGTCGCAAACAGGACGGCCGCGACCACCATCGCGAGGATGCGGGCTGGTGTGGTGTGCATGATGTCTCCTTCTTCATCGAATGGCTCGTCGAGCCGGTCTTCGCCGAACACGACGTCGGCTGCACCTGCGACACCGGCACCGGAGCCGAATGCCGCGGGGGATCAGCGTAGCGAAGGTGCTGGTCGGCGGAGGTCGGCGGTAGTCTTATCCAGTGACATCTTTCGACATCCCCGAGGCTCTCGTGCGGGCCGAGATCGACGAGGCGGCCCTGCGCGACAACGCCGCCGTCCTTGCCGATCGCCTCTCACCCGCCCGCCTCAAATGCGTCGTCAAGGCGAACGCCTACGGGCACGGCATCGACCTCGTCGCACCTGCTCTCTTCTCCGCCGGATGGCGCGAGTTCTGTGTGGCCACGATCCCCGAAGCCCTTCGTCTGCGCAGCCTGCTCGGCCCCGAAGCGCAGATCCTCGCCTGGCTCTACGGACCGACCACCGACCTCGACGAGGCGGTGCGCGCCGACATCGAACTGGGCATTTCGACGGTCGGGGCCCTCGACCGACTCGCAGCGGCGGCCTGGCGCACCGGCATCACCGCCCGAGCCCATCTGAAGATCGACACCGGTCTCGGCCGCAACGGTCTGTCCCCGGAAGCGCTCGTCCGTGCCTTCGACTGGCTGCGCCGCCACGCCGGAGACAGCCGCACCGACGACTCCGGGAATCCCGAGGCCGGCGCCGATATCCGCATCGTCGGGATCATGAGCCACTTCGCGGTTGCCGACGAGCCCGAACGCCCGGAGACCGCAGCGCAGAGCGCGGTCTTCTCCTCCGCCCACGGGCAGCTTCGGGCGGTGCTCGACGCCGCGGACGGCCGCCTCGGCGAATCGGATGACCTGGATGTGCACATCGCGAACTCGCCGGGAGCGCTCACCCTGGGACCGTGCCCGGGCACCTCGGCGAGGGTGGGGCTCGCCCTCTACGGTCTGTCCCCGCTGGAAGACGGAGATCCGGCGGCCCTCGGGCTCCGGCCGGTCATGCGGCTGACCTCCAGCGTCATCAATCTCAAGGACATCCCAGCAGGTCACGGCGCTTCCTACGGGCTGACATTCACCGCCGCGACCGATACCCGGTTCGCGCTCGTGCCCGGTGGGTACGGGGACGGACTGCCGCGGGCGGCCTCGAACCGCGCCGAGGTGGCCATCCGGGATCGTCGGTACCCCGTCGTCGGGCGCATCGCCATGGATCAGATGATCATCGACATCGGGGCGGGCAACGATGAGGTGGCCATCGGCGACGAGGTCGTCATCTTCGGCCCAGGTGGGCCGAGCGCGGCCGAGTGGGGGACCTGGGCGAACACGATCAACTACGAGATCGTCACCCAGCTCAGCGCCCGCGTCGACCGGGTCGCCCGGAAGGGAGACGGCCGATGAGGGTCCATCTCGAATCCTTGGAACAGATGCGCACGTTCGCTGCAGCCCTGGCCGAGCATCTGCGCGCCGGTGACCTGCTCATCCTCACGGGCAACCTCGGAGCGGGGAAGACGACGTTCACACAGTCGCTGGGCAAAGCCCTCGACGTGGCCGGGCGGATCACGTCGCCGACGTTCGTCATCGCCCGCGAACACCCGTCGCGCTCGGGCGGGCCTGCCCTCGTCCACGTGGATGCGTATCGGTTGGCCGACGGGGAGGAGCTCGAAGATCTCGACCTCGACTCCGAACTGGACGAGTCGATCACGGTCGTCGAGTGGGGAGCCGGCTTGGCCGAGCAGCTCAGCAGCGATCACCTCGACATCACCATCACCCCGGTGTGGGACGAAGACGCGGGGGACGATGAGTCGGTCGGTGTGGACGACGAGGACGAGGTGGAGGACGAACGGCGCACCGTCGACCTCGTCGGTCGCGGGGATGCCTGGATCGAACGCATGCCGGCGGTTGAGGCTGCTGTCTCGGCACTGGCAGGCGTGCGAGTCGACGACCCGGCCCCTGCGGATCTGTCTGCCGAGGACTCGGCGAATGAGGGAGACGAATCATGATCATTCTGGCCATCGACACCTCGCAGTCGGCCTCCGTGGCCCTCGTGGATACGGACACCGGTGCGGTCATCGCCGCCGAACAGGCCGATGACCAGCGTCGACACGTTGAGTTCATCGGTCCTGCGCTCGCCAGCGTGCTCGCCGAGGATGCCCAGCCCGAACTCGTCGTCGTCGGCATCGGACCCGGACCCTTCACCGGATTGCGAGTGGGCATCGCCGCCGGAATCGCCGTCGGTCAGGCCCGCGGGATTCCTGTCAGGGGACTGCTGTCCCAAGCCGCGATCGCCGAAGAGTTCGCCCGCAGTGCCGAAGGCACCCCAGCACCTGCGTCGGAGGTCGCGTCGCCCGCCGCGCACGCATTCGGCAGCCCCGTCCTCATCGCCTCGGACGCCCGCCGCAAAGAGGTCTACTTCAGCGTCTACGACTCCGCCGACGCGACGCTGAACGCCGGACCGTTCGTGGCCAAACCGGCCGAGGTTGCTTCAGTTCTCGCCGACAACGGCTACCGGCTCGATACGATCGATCAGAAGCTCGGCCGCGGATTCCTCCTCTATCCGGACGTCCTCGGAGCCTCGAGCACCGAGTCCATCACGGATCCTCGTGCCGAATATCTTGCCTTCGCGGCGGCACGGGAACTCGCCGCCGGTCGAGACCTTGCCGACCCGATCCCCGAGTACCTGCGCGAACCCGATGCGAAAGCGACCCCGGTACGCGAGAGCTCATTGAAATGACCTCCCTGACCATCGCCGAGCTTCCCTGGTGGGACCTCGCCGAGGTGGCCGACCACGATGCGGCGATCTTCGGACCCACAGCCTGGACGCTCGGTTACTACTGGTCGGTCAAGGCGCAGAACGGCACGGTCATGCTCGCCGCCAGGACCGCGTCGGCGGGGGAGCTGACCGGGTGGATCGTCATGTCAGGGGCCGGTGCGGAAGCCGACGTGATGACGATCGCCACCACCGAGGCGGCACGTGGTACAGGCATCGGTCGCGCCCTGCTGCAGGCGGGAATCGATTGGGCGAGGGAACGCGGCTCCGAGGTCGTCCACCTCGAGGTCGACGAACGCAATGCTGCGGCGCTGGCGATGTACGCATCCTTCGGGTTCGAGGAATGGGGGCGGCGTCCGGACTACTATCCAGGTGCCGCGGGAATCCTCATGCGTCTGCGGATCGGCGGCTGATCCTTCTCAAGTCGCGCCCTAGGGCACCGGAACCGCGCGACTCTCGGTCGCCTCGGTGAGGTCGACGAGCAGCGCTCCGTTGAGTCGGAATGCCTCCATCGTCTCGTTGACGACGATCTGCTCGTCACCGCCGGTCGCTGCAACCTGGTCGAGGAGTCGGCGGTAGGCGTCCTTGTACGGCTTCGTCTTGCCGAGCTCGGCGAAGTCCCACATCGTCAGCGAGGTCGCCGGCAGACTGTAGTGTCGGCCCATAAGGGTGCCGATCGCCTGACCGCCGGAGAGGTCGCCGAGGTAGCGCGTGTAGTGGTGGGCGATGACCTGTTCTGCCCGTTCGAGCCCCGCCAGGTGCGCGGCATAGGCGGTGGCACTGGGCATGACCGGCAGCCCGGTGCCGTCGAGCGCGGCCAGGTCAGCGGCGATGCGGTCGGCTCGGAACAGATGAGCGTCGAAGAACGGCGTGAAGATCGGATCATCGGCGAACTCCCGTGACTTGGACTCGAGCACGCTGTAGATGACGTCGTACTGCTTGAGCAGGAGAGCGTAGGCCCTTGCGTCGAGGCGTCCTTCCATGAGGTCGACCATGAACGTGGTGTGCTCGACCTCGTCGTGGATGGTGGCAGTGCTTGCCTTGAGGCGAGCGGAGAACTGTTCATACATGATGTTTCCTTGGGGGAGTGCGGCCAACCGAATGCTGGTTCGCCGCCGAGGCGGTGTGATCGGCATCATTGCGTATCTATAGCTTAGCCTAACCTGAGTTCCGAGAGGTGGTCCTGCCCCGAAGCCGTGGAGGTCAAACGGGTAGTCTGGAGGGCATGACACGTGTGCAATTGGCAGATACCGATCTCTTCGTCCACCCTCTTCAGCTGGGCGGCAATCCCTTCGGCTGGGGTGCGGATCGGGATCAGAGCTTCGCTGTTCTCGATGCTTACGCCGAGGCCGGCGGAAACTTCATCGACACCGCCGATGCGTACTCGGCCTGGGTCGAGGGGAACTCGGGCGGGGAATCCGAGACGATCATCGGGGAATGGATGAAGGCTCGCGGCAACCGCGACGAGATGGTCATCGCCACCAAGGTCGGCATGCATCCCAAGCGCATGGGCCTTGACCCGGCGAATATCCGCATCGCCGTCGACGACTCCCTGCGCCGGCTCGGCACCGACCACATCGACGTCTACTACGCCCACAGAGACGATGACGACGTCGACCAGGTTGCCGTCGCCGAGACCTTCGACGCGCTCGTCCGCTCCGGCAAAGTCAGCTACCTCGGGGCATCGAACTTCAGCCTCGAACGACTGCAGAAGGCCCGGAAGATCTCGACGAAGTTCTCTTTGGCCTGCTACCGAGTCGTCCAAGACCGGTTCAACCTCGTTTCCCGCGCCGCGGTCGATCCGCAGAAGCAGGCGTACCTGCGCTCTGAGGGCATCGCCGAACTGCCCTTCCACTCACTGGCCTCCGGGTTCCTCACCGGCAAGCACACCGGGGGCGACGCCACAGGCAGCGTCCGCGGTGACCGGGTGGCCGATTTCGTCGACGACCAGAAGGCCCTCGGTGCGCTCGAAGTCCTCCACGATGTCGCCGCCGATCACGGGGCGACGATGACGGCCACGGCCATCGCCTGGCAGCTCACTCACGATTTCATCCCCTCGACGATCGCCTCGGCGCGCGTGCCCGAACAGCTCACCGAGCTGCTGGCCGGAACCGAGATGCAGCTGAGTCCTGATGAGAAGGCTGCCCTCGACGGCGCCTGGGTGGAAGCATGAGTGGGACCAGCCCGCGCCTGGTCACCTGGGAGAACGGCACCGATCTCGTCATCGAGCTGCTCCTCGAACGTGACGTCGAAACCGTGTGGAACGCACTGACCGATTCCGATGGTGTGCGGACATGGTTCGCGCCGTTCCGCCTCGGCGAGGACGGAGAGACGCGCACGATCACGTTCGCGCTCGAGGACATCGATCTGAATGGATCTGTCCTCAGCTGCGAGGACTTCGATCACGTGCTGCTCGAACTCGACGACTTCGGAGTGCTCGGTCTCCGCCTGCTGCCGATCGAGGGGGAGACCGGTCAGGAGACCCTGCTCGTGTTCACTCATACCGCGCCTGATGCCGAGACCGCCCGCGGTCAGGCCGCCGAGGTGGGGCCGATGTGGGACACGCATCTGCGCCTGTTCGCCCGCACCCTCGGCATCGACATCGCCGAGGTGACCGAACCCGAACTCGTCGCCACCTATTCCGACCTCGACCTCGAAAGCGCAGAGACTGCGGACGGCACGGAGGGCGAGGCATGAGCGAACCGCTCGTCCTGGGCATCGAATCCTCGTGCGACGAAACCGGGGTCGGCATCGTCCGCGGACGCACACTGCTGACGAACACCGTGTCCTCGTCGATGGACGAGCACGTCCGCTTCGGCGGAGTCGTGCCGGAAGTCGCCTCCCGCGCGCATGTGCAGGCCATCGGCCCGGCCATCGCCTCTGCCTGTGAGACCGCCGAGGTGGAGCTGTCCGACATCGACGCCGTCGCCGTGACCGCCGGACCTGGTCTCTCCGGTGCACTCATGGTCGGGGTCGGCGCGGCCAAAGGGCTGGCCGCGGCGCTGGGCAAACCGCTGTACGGGGTGAACCATCTGGCCGCGCATGTGGCCGTCGACCTCGTCGCCGAGGATGTCGACGGTTTGACCACTCCGACCATCGCTCTGCTCGTCTCCGGTGGGCACACCGAGATTCTGCGCATCGGCGACGTCGTCGAGGACATCGAACTCCTCGGAGCCACCATCGACGATGCCGCAGGTGAGGCCTTCGACAAGACGGCGCGCCTGCTGGGGCTCAACTATCCCGGCGGACCGAATATCTCGAAGGCTGCTCTCGGCCTGCTCGACGGCACCGGGATCCCCGGCGACCGGAAGGCAGTGAAGTTCCCGCGCGGACTCGCGAAGAAGCAGGACCTGCGCGACCCCGAGCGTCGGTATAATTTCTCGTTCTCCGGGCTGAAGACCGCAGCCCTGCGTGAGGTGACGAAAGCCGAGACTCGCGGTGCGGACCTGCGGGTGGCCGATATCGCCGCCGGGTTCGAAGACGCCGTCGTCGACGTGCTCGTGACCAAGACTCTGCTCGCTGCGGCCGACACAGGTATCAACCACGTCGTCCTCGGCGGTGGAGTGGCCGCGAACTCGCACCTGCGTGAAGTGCTCGCAGACCGCTGCGCCGAGGCGGGCGTGACGCTGCGGGTGCCGCCGCTGAAACTGTGCACGGATAACGGAGCCATGGTCGCAGCACTCGGTGCGGAGCTCGTCTCCCGCGGAATCGGACCGAGCGACCTGTCCTTCGCCGCCGTCTCCTCTTTGGATGTCGATCATGTCCTCGTCTGAAAACGATCCGAATGTTGCCGCAGGTGCTGCCTCCGAAAGCGCAACTTCCGACAGCGCCGCCGAGCAGAATGCACAGGCGGCGAACTCCACGCGCCTGCCCGACGGTCGGCCGCCTCGGCGATCAGGTGACGGGTGGACGTACGGGGCCGATGGGAAGAAGCATTGGGGCCTCAACGGGGCAGCGGGGCTCATGCTCGTCGATCCCGAGCGCGGAGTGCTCATGCAGCACCGGGCGCTGTGGTCGGTCGAGGGCGGGACCTGGGGATTCCCCGGCGGCGCCCGCGATATGGGCGAGTCGGCGGTCGAGGCCGCTGTCCGTGAGTCTTGGGAAGAGGCCGGGGTGCCTGACCAGGACGGATCGGGCATCGAGATCCTCGAGACGCACGTCCTCGACCTGGACACTTGGTCGTACACGACGGTGATCGCGAAGACCCTGCGCCGCTTCGACGCGGTCATCAACGACCCCGAGAGCATCCAGCTGGCGTGGGTGCCGCTGGACGACCTCAACGACTACGAACTGCATCCGGGAGTCGCCTCCGCGCTGCCGGCGCTGCTGGAGCTGCTCCGACCTCACTTGTGAGTGGGCGCCCGCCTGCCTGCTGCCGAGAAACGGGTGGAGTGTCGAAAAACGGGTGCGCACGTGCGTTTCTCGACACTCCACCCGTGTCTCGATGAAGCAGGACTCACAATCTGGTCAGCAATAGATACTTTCGGCGCGGGAACCGCCGCGGATCGACCCAACAAATCGAGGAAAGAGGTGTCAGCTGTAGGAGTTGCGGAGGTCGCCGATGAGCGAGCGGGTC